>JAIOPU010000114.1 GCA_021413725.1 Armatimonadota bacterium
CTTGGAGAGGCAGAGTCTCAGCCCGGTTGGAATGAACAGTATTTCTAACCATGCGGTCGGCTCCGAAGTTGTGATCGAGATCCACTCTGGAGCATGCCTGTGCGTTTTTCACTACTCGCACCCAGATTTTCCGATTTGGCCATGATCTTTTTGAAGCCAGCTTTCGTCACTAATTGTAAGTCCTTGCCCTTAGGTTTTGGGCGGAACATGTCAATATGAACAATATGGAAAACGAAACCATGACTGCGACTGACCCGATTGAGGGCACTGATTCGATGGAAGCCACCGCGATTCCGCTCGGGCGTCTCGTCGTGGTTCGAGCAAATGTCGAGACCGATGAGATCTTTGCATTCGCCGCTCCCGCCACCATTGGTCGATTTGATCCTTCCGTGGGACCAATCGATGTCGACCTGGCCGGAACTCCGGAAGGCGCCTATGTTTCGCGCAAACACGCTAAGATCACCTGCGAGGACGGCACTTGGATGATTGCCGACTTGGGCTCGTCCAACGGAACTTATGTCCGAGGCGACGACTTTGAAAAGGTCGAGTCCGCCGCCATCACGTCCGGCACCGAGATCGCACTCGGCAATGCTCGGTTCAAGTTCTACACCGATTCCGCTCCGGCGGTCGCGGTGATCGAAGAAGAAGTCGCACCCGAAGAAGTCGATCCGACCGAATAGGTCAAAATAGGGACATGCTCCCGATACGATCCAATATTAAAGCGATGCGCCCTTACTCGCCGGGGAAACCCGTCGAGGAGGTGCAGCGCGAACTCGGCCTGACCGAAATCGTTAAGCTCGCGAGCAACGAAAACCCCCTCGGCCCGTCGCCCATGGCGATCAAAGCGGTTCAGGAAGCGGCGCTGGGGATGAACGTCTATCCTGATGCGTCCGCATTTAAACTCAAACAGGCAATTGCCGCAAAATTCAATGTCCAGGCCGATCAAGTTTTAGTCGGCAATGGCAGCGACGAACTTATCCACTTGCTCGGCCTAATTTTCCTCAACGGTCCTGAAGATGAAATTATCGTCGGCGATCCGTCCTTTGTCCGCTACGACGCTAGCGCGCAAATCGCCGCGGCGAAGCTTACCAAAATCCCGCTCGATGCAACCTTAACTCACGATCTTGCCGCGATGGCCGACGCTGTCACCCCCGCGACCCGAATGATCTGGGTCGCAAACCCGAACAACCCCACCGGCACCCTAGTCCGCCGCGCGGAATTCGAGCGGTTCCTCGCCAGAGTCCCCGAGGACATCGTGATTGTCCTCGACGAAGCCTACGCCGAATTTGCCGCCACAGAGGCGGATTACCCCTCGTCGCTCGATTACCTGGACACCGGCCGTGTCGTCGGTCTACGGACCTTCAGCAAGGCCTACGGGCTGGCTGGGCTTCGTGTTGGGTACGGTTTTGCGCCCGCCGTCATCGTCGATGCGATTGATCGCGCCCGAGAACCGTTCAACGTGAACGCCTTGGCTCAAGCCGGAGCGATTGCCGCGCTTCAGGATGACGACTTTATTCGCCGCACCATTGCGATGAATGCCAAAGGTCGCGACAGGCTCTGGGACGCATTTCTTAGCGTGGGTGCGAAACCGGTAGAGACCTATGCGAATTTTATATGCGCCGATATGGGCGTTCCCGCCGAACCCCTTTTTGAAGCCCTTCTGCGCGAGGGAATCATTGTCCGCTCGGGGCATGTTCTCGGCCTGCCGACTTACCTGCGGGTGAGTATCGGGAATTCTGCGGAGATCGATAAGTTTATCGTTGCTCTCACCGGCGTTTGCGCCCAAGTTTGATGATCCTCCCGTAGGATTACGGTTTTCAACCCAGTACAAAAAAGACCGCTTGAGATTGCTCTCAAGCGGTCGGTCTTAGCTAAAGTTTCGGTTTAGAACTTAATCTTTAGCTGGGTTGTGAAGAACCCGCCGCGGTAGCTACCGGCAGCGCCTGTTCCCCAAGCGACTGGATTTTGGACTGATCCGTACTCGTAAGCGAAGTCAAGCATGGAGTTTGTTCCAAGGTTGTATCCGAATCCAAAGGTTGCCCATTTTTGTCGGATGTCTGCGCCTGCGATGTCGATCTTAACGTCCTCGTAGCCAAACATGATCTTCCAGTTGTCGTTCATCTTGTAATTAAGCGAACCTCTGTTGGCAGTGATCTTGTCTTCTGCGCCGTTGTAGTCACTCTCGCCGAACTCGCCCAAGTAGCTGAGGCTAAGAGCATCAGTCAACTTAACGTCGAGCATTCCTGTGATTGTCTCGATGTCGGTCGGGTTCCAGTTGGTTCCGATTCGTCGCCAAGATCCGGCTGCGCCGTAATTTTGGTTGATTCGTCGGTACTCACCACCGATCTTGACTCGGTCGTTCACGGTGTAGTCAGTGTTGACATAAGCAGACTTACCCTTAGGTCCGATGTTGCTTGTGTTGTGGCTGAGTTGTGACTCTGCGTATCCGCCGTTGATTGCGAATCCAGCTACCTTGATCGTACCGTCAACGCCGTAGACGCTGGCTCGATTGGCAAACCCAGCAGGAACCACTGTGTCGGAATCCATCATAACGTATGCAGCTTTACCGCTGATCGTATCGTTGACCTTGACATCAAGAACTGCAGCTGCAATTCCTTCGCCAAAGACGTTGTTGATTGGAACTCCGTTTGTGGTGTTTCGATCGTTGATCTTACCCACGGTGATGCCCAATGTAGTCGCGCCGCCGAAGCCAGCTTTGACCGTTGCACCATCAAGTCGGTAAGCTTTATCTTTGTAGTAGCTTACGTTGCTGTATGGAGCAGCATTGATCTTTTGGAAGATGTACGGGGAGATTTGGAGGCCGATTCGACCAACTTCTGCTCCGAATCCGAGGCCCATCAGCGAGTCGTTAAACTTGACTGCGAGGTCTTG
Source organism: Armatimonadota bacterium (assembly GCA_021413725.1). Classification (GTDB taxonomy): domain Bacteria; phylum Armatimonadota; class Fimbriimonadia; order Fimbriimonadales; family Fimbriimonadaceae; genus JAEURQ01. Next base: position 2,893 of record JAIOPU010000114.1, read on the forward strand.
GATGTACAAATCTGCGCTAACGTTGTCGGAGTAGTTTCCGCCATTTCGAACGTTCTGTCCGCCGATACCGCTGATCAAGTTGCCGAAGACGAGAGTTGCGTTCCAAGTTGGACCGGACTCGTTCGTTCCTGACATCATGAGTGCGAGGTCGTGGTAGATGTTCGTGTCGTGGGTCAATCCAACTGGATTGACGCCAATTGGGTCAACACCAACGATGCGACCGTCTTTGGTCATTCCAGCTTGTCCGCTTCGGCTGTTTCCAGCATAAACGATCACGTTGGCTTCGCCGCTGAGCTTAACTGGAAGACCAGCAACTGTTCCACCCTTAAGAGTAGCGATATCCTTCTTCATGCCTTCGACGTCAACACCGAGGGAAGCGAGTTCCTTCTCGAATGTGCTGGCCATCTTCTTCATGGAAGCGATTTCGTTGCCCCAACCATCCATCTTGGCGAGCTGTGACTTGAGGTCAGCAAGCTGTGCCATGACTTCGGAGTTGTCTCCGCCGTTCATGCCCTTCATCTTGGCTTCGATTGCTTCAACTTGTGAAGCAAGGCCACTGTGCATCGACATCATCTTCTTGTAAGCTGCGTTGATTGCGACGGCTGCCTCGTATCGAGTCATGAATCGGGTACCGCGGTATCGACCGTCTGGGTAACCAACGAGAATTCCTTCTCGCTTCAAGTTCTCAAGAGCTTCAAAAGCCCAGTGATTTTCCGGTGTGTCCGGGAAGTTGTCTTGTGCAAATGCGGGAGCGACCATACCGACGCCGACCACTGCAAGAAGAGCAACTTTATACATGTTTTTCATGGTTGTTTCCTGTTATTGTCTGTTTGGCAATCAACAGTTCACTTCACCGCTCTTGGCTTCGGTATGCAGTTCATTCTCACAACTATCCTTAAGTTTCCTATGAGAACCAACCACGACCTGACCGCGTTTGGCGACGCGTCCTGCGTCAATGCCTGAATTAGATTTACTCTAATCCAATTCTATTATTGCCCAAAAAAGTACTTAAAGCAAGCCCCCTGGCAAAAATAGTGGACTTTTTCGTCAAAATTGCGGTGAAATTGTTGTTTTTTCGCACTATTTGTCTCCTTTTTCTTGACAGAGACGGATGTAAGCGTCATATCGGCGGGGGTCTACCCCTCCGTTTTCGACTGCTTCCAGCACCGCACAATGCGGTTCGTGGGTGTGGGTGCAGTTGTTGTAGCGGCAACGACAGTTGGCGAATTCGGGGAAGTACTGACTGATTTCGTTCTGCGCCAAATCCCACATTCCAAAGGACCGGATGCCCGGAGTGTCGATCAGAGTGGTGCCGTCTTCGAGGTGATGAAGGGACGATGCCGTCGTCGTGTGCGTGCCTCGACCATAGCCTTCGCTCACATCGCCGGTATCGACATTGGCATCGGGCTTGAGGGCGTTCAGCAGCGAGGATTTTCCGACGCCACTATGCCCAACGAACGCGCAGACTTTTTCCTTCAAGCACTCCCGCAGTTCTTCGAGCCCACGCGGGTTTGCGGTCGAGCAAAGCACGACCGGGATTCCCAGCTTCTTGTAGGGTTCGAGTGCTTCAAGTTCAGATGAGTCGGCGAGGAGGTCCATTTTGTTGACGCAGATCACTGGCTTTGCCCCGCCCTGTTCAATGGCGACCAGATAACGGTCGATGAGTCGGGGGTGGAGCGGCGGACTGACAACGCTGACTACGATTACTATAATGTCCACGTTCGCAGCGACAACTCGCTCACGGTTGGGGTTGTCCACGTCAGGGCGGGAGAGTTTGGTCCGCCTTGGGGCGACCGAAAGAACCCCCCACTCGCCATCGGCGGCTTGCCCGAGCAGGACCTTGTCGCCAACAACAGCGGGCTGGCCGGAAAGTCGTGCTTCAACTTGCTGATCAGCGAGCTCGACCATCGCGCGTTTGGAGGA
>JAIOPU010000077.1 GCA_021413725.1 Armatimonadota bacterium
AGGAAAACCGCCGTCGGGTGAGGGGTTTTCCAATGATCCAGAGTGCTGACGCGAAGAACGCACTTTCCCCCGGCTGAGGTGAAAGTGCGTTCTTCGGCGGGCATCAGCCTGGAGTCCATGACTTTAGTTTGAACCCCAGAGGCATAACCTGCAATGAGCAGCGTTAAGCTGATTTGCGTCGCTTTCTGCACAGAACCGCCACTCCGAAGGCCAATGCGGCAAGCGATGTTGGCTCAGGAACCGGAAGGGCGAACCGGCTATTTCTAATCGTGTTGATCTCGCTCGTAACGAGCAGGTCATAGCCCAATCCATCAGGTGCTACATTGCCGAGAGTTTGTGGAATGTTGCGACCACCACCGGCGGCCATGAGCCTGTTGTTTCCCGAAACGTGGGGCAAACCTAAAACATGGCCTAGCTCGTGTGAGAACGTATCGACACGACCAAGAGCAGAGTAGCCCAGAATTGCAGTCGTATCCATCACCATGTAGGGAGCATTGAGGTATGCGAATCCATAAACGCTCGCGTTGATGACATCTTTTACGAACCAAGCGTTGATCACCAGTGGATTCGCATTTTGACCTGCACCAGCAGCCTGAACCAGCGTATTGGCGTTGTTGTAGTTAAAGCTGTTGTAGCTCGTGTTGTTTAAGTAATTCGGGGCCAGAATATTCAACTGAATATCGGCTTGCGCATAAATTTTCGTCGCGTAGTTCTGATACGCTGTCATTTGTGATTGCATAGTGCCATTGGTATTTGCGGCTATGATCGGCTGAATCGTGACTTGGAGCATCGGGAGGGCATAGCTCGCGGAAACAACAGCGACCAAGCCAACGACAAATAAAGTTCTGACTGATTTCATTTTTCTCTTCCTTTTTTCGGCGACTTCAGCAAGACTGGAAGCCAACCACCGTTATTGTACACGAAACTCTTTCAAATTCAAAGTTTTTGCCCGACTTTGCCCATAGCTTCCTGCTGTGGTCATTTCCGCGTAAACTAGAACCATGAACGCTCCGCTCCAATCCTGGCTCAAAGACCAACTCCAAACCCTCCGGGACCAGAATCTATACAAGACCCCCCGCCACCTTTCGACACCCGCCGGTGGGCGCGTGACGATGGATGGGAAACAAGTTGTGAACCTTTCCAGCAACAACTATCTCGGCCTCGCCAACCACCCGAAAGTAGTCGCCGCTGCCCACGAAGCCCTCGATCGCTGGGGTGTTGGTGCCGGAGCGGTGCGCTGGATTGGCGGGACGATGGACGTTCACCAGGAGCTTGAAGATCGGCTCGCTAAGTTCAAACACACCGAAGCAGTTCTGGTTTTCACCGGCGGATTCACCGCGAATAGCGGTTGCATCCCGGCGGTCGTGACGGACAAGGACGTCATTATCAGCGACGAACTGAACCATGCGTCAATCATCGACGGCGTCCGGCTATCGGCGGCGAAGTATAAGAAGAGCGAGGGCTATGTTTACGGCCACAAGGACATGGGGCAACTCGAAGAAATCCTCTCCAGAACCCAAGAATTCGAAAAGCGAATGATCATCACGGACGGCGTTTTCTCGATGGACGGAGACATCGCGCCTTTGCCGAAGATCGTGGAATTGGCGGAGAAGTACAACGCGTTCGTGATGGTTGATGACGCTCATGCGAGCGGAGTTTTGGGTAAGAACGGCGCCGGAACCGCCGCGCATTTCGACCTCTATGGACGAGTGGATATCCAACTCGGCACTCTCAGCAAGGCGTTGGGCGTGGTCGGCGGCTACATCGCAGGCTCAGCCCCGCTGAAAGATTGGCTCATCAATCGCGGCCGACCCTATCTCTTCTCCACCGCTCACCCTCCGATGGTCGCCGCCGCCCTAATCGCCTCGCTTGATGTCATGGAAAACGACCCCGAGCCGATGAAGCGGCTTTGGGACAATACGCGTTGGTGGAAGAAGGCCCTTGCGGACGCGGGCTTCGACACGATGGGAAGCGAGACCCCGATCACGCCGGTCTATGTCGGCGACGAAGGCGCGGCCCAGCGAATGGAGAAGATGCTTTTCGACGAGGGAGTTTATGCCCTGGCGATTGTCTATCCGACAGTGGCGCGGGGCAAGGCTAGAATTCGCACGATGCCTTCTGCAGCGCATACTCAAGAGGATCTGGAGTTTGCGCTGCAGGCGTTCGTTCGGGTCCGAGATCTACTTTCGACGTCCGCGACATAAAAGCAAACCAGCAAGCAAAGATATCGCACTTACCGGCTCTGGGGTGACGAGAACGGTACCTAAGCCATTATCGATAAACGCGTTGTTGAATGGAGAATTCGCCGTCGCTGTCACGGACCGAATTCCACTTGCTGCAACCGTAAGTTGGACGCCAGTCAGGGAGCTACTTACTCCGGACAAAAACATCGGAATTTCGCCCGAAACCTCTCCGAGCAACACGCCTGTGCCACCCGCACCAGAATATGCTTTGAGAGTTGCATTCCTAGATCCGGAGGCCGTGAACTGCCCAATAAAGAGGGAAAAGTCACTCAAAGGTTGACTGAAATCGAGAACAAATGGTCGCTCGGGCGCAACATTAAAGCCGTCTAGCCAGCGATGGCCGCCGATCCCGTCATTTGAAGTCATCCCAAAAACATCAAAAGTGGTGTTTTGAGTCCGAGTAACGGTCAACGTCACGCCGCTATCGGTCTGGGATACGGACTGATAAAAGCCGGGCCTAGACCCAGCGCCTGTGTAAGACGGTGTCAGATTTTCAAAATTAAATGTCGCGGATTGACCAACCCCGATAAGGGAAGATAGAACAACAAAGGAATAAAAACACTTCATAGGAACAAGAATTATGTTTCGTAACGGCTAAACTTTGGGCGAAGTTTAAGTACAAAATTCCAGTTTTTAGTGAATCACCGTAATCTTGCCAGGCAATACGAAGAATGGTGTAAAGATTCCCCCACCCAATTCCGACAATTCCCCTAAGGAAACCGCGCCACGCGAATTCCCGAATCAAAGATAATGCGAACGACGACGAAGGCTCTAACCACTCGCTTCGGTGAGATCGAGTACGCCACGGATGACGTACTGACTGTTCGCGACGGATTGCTTGGCTTTTCGGGGCACCAAAAATATGCTCTGATCGAACACAAAGAAGGAAGCCCATTTCGATGGCTCCAGTGCCTGGAAGAACCAGCCCTGGCCTTTCTCATCGTCGATCCCTTCCAATTTATTACCGACTATGAGGTCAATATCCCCGATGCCAAGGTCGAAGAACTGGGGCTCACAGCGGAAACTCCCCATGTCGTCTATACTATCGTAACGATTCCTCGCGGAAATCCCGAGGCGATGACGGTGAACCTTGCGGGTCCCATTATCGTGAACGCGGTGACCAAAGAGGCGCAGCAAGTCGTGGTGGAAAGTCCGGGATTCTCGGTCAAACACCCGCTGGTTGTGAGCAATAAGGCGAATACGGAGGCTACGGCAGCGTAGAATCCCGAGGAGGCCGCCACGGAGGGCGCCGAACATGCTTGTCCTAACGAGAAAGTTAAATCAGAGCATCATCATCAATGATGAAATCGAGGTAGTCGTGCTAGAAGTGCGCGGCGAACAGGTGCGTCTTGGAATCAAGGCGCCCAAGAACGTGCCCGTCCATCGAAAAGAGATTTTCGACCAGATTCACGATGAAAACGTCGCGGCATCCGAGGTAGATCCGAGTGACGTTCCGGGTCTATGACCCGAATTTTCCTTTGCGCAGGCGAAGCCTCCGGCGACGCATACGCCTTCGCCATCGCTCAGCGACTGCGCGAAGCCGCCCCTGATGTCCAACTCGAAGGAGTCGGCGGAGCAAAATTGCTCTCCCTGATCGGCAAACTCGTCGACAACTCCTCCGCCTACGGCGCGATCGGAATCTACGAATCCATCCGAGTTGCGCACAAAGTTTATGGCGGCTTGCGAAAAGCCAAGAAGAATCTTCGACTGGGAACACCCGGCGTCTTCATCCCCATCGACTTCGGATTTATCAACATCCAGCTTGCCCGATATGCCAAGAAACTCGGTTGGAGAGTGATCTACTTCGTCCCCCCAGGAAGCTGGCGACGGACCAAACAGGGAGCTGATCTCCCCGCAATCACCGATGCCATCATCACCCCGTTCTCGTGGTCGGCGGATATTCTTCGGGGAATGGGGGCGAACGTGTTTTGGGAAGGTCACCCGCTTAAGCAACTCATCGGCTCAGTACCATCTCCCGAAAACCGGGAAAGCGTGGCAATCCTCCCCGGTAGCCGTCTCCACGAAATCCAGTTTAACCTCGAAGTCATCGGCGAAAGCCTTGCCGGATTTGATGGCACGGTAGAGATTGCCGTTGCCAACAGGCGACCCTTGAATCCGCTCTTTGCCTCTGCCCCTGCGTCGTCATGTACCGCGTTTCCAAAATGATGGAAATGGAATACCGCCTCCGTAAGCCGAAATACGACTTCATCAGCCTCCCCAACATTCTGCTGAACCGCATGGTTTTGCCGGAACTCATCCAATACCAAGCCGTCCCTGAGACCATCGGCCCCTTGCTCAAAGGACTCCTAAGCGGCCCCGAACGAGAGACCCAACTGTTGGCATTCAAGGAACTCCAAACGGTGCTCGGCGATGGCGATCCTATCGGCAAAACGGTCGAGTTAGCCCTAAAATAGGGTATTCTTGAGATTCCTAGAGCTAAGCTTCCCCCTGGCTCACAAAAAATCTTTTAGTGGATCAGCAAAATGGCAAAGAAAGTAACTAGTATTATCAAGCTCAACATCGCCGCCGGAAAAGGAACTCCCGCTCCTCCGGTCGGACCTGCACTCGGTCAAGCCGGTATCAACATGATGGAATTTCTTAAGAAATTCAACGAAATGACCGCGCCGCAAATGGGATACACCCTCCCGGTTGAGATCACAGTTTTCGAAGATCGATCTTACAGCTTCATCGTCAAGCAGCCTCTTTCGAGCGACCTCGTCAAGCGAGCCGCCGGAATCACCAAAGGTGCCTCAAACCCGCTGACGGACAAAGCAGGTTCCCTTACCAAGGATCAACTTCGCGAAGTCGCCAAGTTGAAGATGAAGGATTTCAACACCGACGACGAAGAAATGGCGATGAGAATCATTGCCGGAACCGCTCGTTCGATGGGCGTCAAGATCGAAGGCTAATAGTCCCGGTGCTGGAACTGGCACCAAAATTGTTCGCCAAATAAATAGTGTAGTTTCACCCGCAATCTTTGAATTAGATTGCGGGCTGAAACGTCCAATAATGTGTAACGTGCGATCAATCATTCTTTTGAGTTTCTTTTCGCTTTCCGTACTCGCTTTTGCGGGTCCGGAAACGGAGGCTCATGGTCCCTCACAGAACATTGCCGATGTCCTTCGCGAAGCCGCTGGTGCTGAAGCCGGACTGATCGCCGCTGGAATGATTAAGTCGGGCAATGACGCAGACCTCGGTTCATTCCTGAGATACCCCACGGACGAAATTGCCGTAGTCGAACTCAAAGGCTCCCAAATCCGCAGCGCTCTCTCGCGCTCGGTCTCCCTTTTCCCATCGCCGTACGACAGCTTCCTACAGCTTTCTAATATGGAAGCCAGTTTCCGCAAAGGCGCGCCGCCAGAAAACCGACTCGAAACCGTCTCGCTCGGCGGGCAAAAGCTCGACGACGACCGAACGTATAAAGTGGCCATGCCGCTCACTTTAGCTCGGGGTGGACTGGGGTATTTCCGAATCTGGGACAAGAAGCAGATCCTGAAAACTCTCGACGGTGTGACTCTGGAAGACTTGATGTCCGGCAAGAAGGTCAGCCCTTCCGCTCCGCGCTGGAAAGTTTTGAGCTAGTTTTCAATTGATCCTCCGGGTAAGGTGATCGAAACCGATGATCTTCAATTTTGAGTCCAAATGCCCCTGCAGAAGAGACATAGCGGTGCTTTAGTTGACGGGGTTCTCAGCCTAGGCACAGGTGATCCAACTCTCGATTGGGAAAAAGGGATTTCAAGATATCGGTTTACCGGTCCTCCCATTCCAGATGTTTCAAAATGGATGCACAGGAGAGTCGCAGAACTTTCTCGCCTGCCTTCAGGAACACCCACTTGCTGTCGAAGCTCGGTATCAGCGTCCCCGCACCAAAGTCACCGTGGCTTTCTACGTCCAAAAATTCAAACTTAAATCTGGCGATCCCCTGAGTTAGGCCGTTCGAAGTATCAATTCCAAAAAGTTCGCACTCCCATTGCCGCCGATTTATGTTTGCAAGTGTACTTGAGAGTTTATATTGTCGAAAGTCTGTCAGGTTGTTCTCCCAAGCTTTGACCTTGGCTTCGCTGTCTTGCATTTGAATCACGCCAACAAATAAGGCTACTGTCGGCGAGATGAATGTTAAATCCCGGAACTGACTCATAATTGCTGCGGTCCCGACATTCTGAACGAGCGGGACGACTTCCCTACACGGGGCATATACGCCGGAACTTGTGAGTTCATTCACCCAAAGAAGTGATGCAAAAGGTGCCTCGCCAATAAATGCGATTCTCTTGCCGTCAACACTTACTCCAATTGCGCTACGACCACCGTCGTCTGCGGGCGTCAGGTAGACCAAACTAGGTTCATCCATCACACGGCGATAACCGGCCGGGCGGAAGGTCTTGTCTCTAATTGCAAAAGGTCGAGGTCTTCTTGGGTCTTTCTGGGTGGAGACGAGGTGTCCTTCTTTATCCAGGTAGAGTGCAGCTTGGTTGAGAGTAAGCGGGAAGGTGGTCTTTAATTTCTTACCGTTCTCGTCAAAGAACGAGGCGCCCTTTCGATCCGCATATCCATAGCCCGCCACATCCGCACGGTACAGGAGCGGAAAGGTGCTTTCACAAACTCCTACCTCAACGAGGTCGAAAGGCGCCGGCGATGCAAGCAGAAATCCAACAATGATAGGCAAAACCATGACGATTCATTTTAGCTACTTTTGCCGTTGCGTCTGCTGGGGCAATGAAACGCACATGAAAAAGGAGCTGTCTCTTACGAGACAGCCCCTTCCCAAAAGCCCCCGCGTTACCGCGTGACTTCGTCTTGCATTCCACGCCTGACGACGAGGAATTTCATACGTTGGGGTTTGAAGCGTTGCTCCAAAAGGTCCACCGCGTTGTGGACCGAGATGGTGCCGCCGCAGTAGAACAGATCAACTGCCGCATAGCCATATTCGGGCCAAGTGTGAATGGTGTAGTGCGATTCTTGAATGACCACTGCGCCGGAGACTCCGAAAGGCTTGAACTCGTGGAACGAGTCCGCGACTATCGTAGCTTCCGAGTTGCGAGCGGCGGTCAGCATCGCATCGGCGACACCGTCTTCGAACTTAATCGTTTCGGGGTCACACCCGAACATCTCAACCAGGAGATGCGAGCCGAGAGAAGGAAGTTCCCCTTCTTTAAAAGGGAGGCCTTTCTCGTCGCGGCCAAGCCAATCACGGAACGTATCGGAGTCTTCGCACTGGATTAACTGCCAGCCCTCTGTCGTCCGGATAGGTTCCGGGGCGAGTGCCACGGAGAGGTTTTGCTTCTTAAATGCTCGTTTGATCCGATCCAAAAGATTCGGACGCGCCAAAGCGGTCAAGGGCGCAAGAGCACCAACAACAAAAACGCTAGCTATTACCTGTGTTATAGACAATCAAGTTTCCCTCACTATGTAACTCTGCCGGACGCCGAGATTGAGCTCGACGGAGAAACCCGACTTTTGTACGCACGCCACGGAAAATTGTCGGCTTTGTTGATCTGTGTTCGACCGCAAGAAATTCTTGTTGTCGATTGAACATCAATTCCAGATCCCCAAAACAACTTTC
>JAIOPU010000131.1 GCA_021413725.1 Armatimonadota bacterium
CGTTTCATAGGATTTTTCACCAACCGTATAATATACTTTGATTTTTAGGAAGTACGTGCCTGAGTGGACAACTTTTTCAAACATCGAAAAAAATTGCCAAGCTGAAATCAGCTTGGCAATTTCTATTTTTCCCGGTCCGCGCTTACTTGCGGACGCGTCGAACTACCAAACCGACCAGGCCGAGGCCGAATGCGGCGAGGATGCCTGGCTCGGGAACTGCGCTCTCGATGCTTCGGACTCCAAAGTCACCGCTGGCGTCTGCCTTGAACGAGAAGGTTACCGAGTCGGCTTGAGCCATGTCGACGGAATTCATGGCAACGTTGAGAACCGATGCGCCGCTCAATGCGGGCAAGGTGGCGCTGCCGGAACTGAGAACTACGCCGTTCTTTCGAAGGACTGCGTTCACCTGAACCTGCTTGTCGTTGTCGACGAATCGAATCACGAACTGGTTATCGCCAGCTCCGAGGAGCGAAGCTCCCGTTCCACCATTCTGGAGAACCTTACCGGCGCCCGTGTTCCCAGCTTCGTCAAGTCGATCGTACTGAAGTTTGACTTCGGATTCGGTTCCAAATCCGTTGCTCACGACGGCGAGACCAGCGGCGAGAACGTTGACGTCAAGGTTCTGCGCGAACGGGTTGTTCGTCACGGAAGCCTGGATGTCGCGTTGTCCACCGATGATGCCTGCGCCTGATGCTGTGCTCACGTATGTTCCGCTCGAAATCGAGAATGACTGTGGAGTCACGAACATATCCAAAACACTGGCGTTCGCCCCTATTGCCACGGCACTCATGGCCAAAATAATTGCTCTTTTCATAAATTTCCTCTAAGACTTCGCCCCTCCCCCAGGTTTGAACTTGTTCATTATAGAACAAATCAGGTTAAGAATCCAATAAAACCCCCTGGTAATTATTCCTGACTTTCTAAGGTGTGAGCAAAATAATGTGAACGTTCCATGGCGGCAGTTTCACTCGTCTATAGGATTACCACCTCATCGAGAGGTCGAAACCAGAGGAAGACTATGTTTTTTGCACTCACCGCCGGAATCGCCGTTATGCACGCCCAAACTGCACCCACCACACAAATCACCGTTTACAACCAAGGCTTCGGCCTCGTCAAGGAAGTCCGCACTTTCAACCTGAAAGCGGGCCGCCAGGATGTCTTCGTCGAGGATGTCGCCCAACGCATTGAGCCCGACTCGGTCGCGATTCGCTCTCTCACCGATCCCGGCTCGTTCGTGGTCCTAGAACAAAACTATCGCTACGATCTCATCAGCACGATGGCGATCTTGAGCAAGGCCGTAGGTGGCATCGTGATTCTGAATCGCGTCCTGCCGAATGGGCAACGCGAGCAGATTGAGGGGACGCTGATGAGCTCACCCAATGCCATCGTGCCCGCCGACGGCGGCATGATGAATACCTACAACGGCATGGTCATCAAGACCAAGGACGGGCGCATTTTGCTCAATCC
>JAIOPU010000097.1 GCA_021413725.1 Armatimonadota bacterium
GCTTCGGCTTCTTCGGGGGTATAGGTCTTGAACTGAGAATCCATGTTTCCTGATTCAATTATACGTTGAATTCGCAATGATTCCAAGGTAATCGGCTGAAATCCCCAATTGTTGTTCGATCAAACGGGCAAACTCGCTTGCGTCTACTTCGGTCAAGGGCAACCGTAAATCTGCTCTTGCGAGGATACGATAGTGATTCAAAATCCACTTGTTTGCCGCCGGTTGACTTAGTTCGCGGCAAGCCTTCAGAACCGGTCTAAGAATTTCGAATTTAGTCTCCCCGGACTCCGTGGACCACTCGCGGAGGTAAGCCGCGAGCCAAGGCGCGACCACATTTGCCGCTCCGCTGATACTCCCCGTCCACCCCGCCGCGATTGCTTGAGGCAACAAAAGTTCATTCCCCATCAGAAGTTGGTGTTCAGTCGTTATCGCCGAGCGATAACCCAAAATATTCTCAACCTCGCCGCTACTATCCTTCAATCCAGCAAAATTCTCATGTTGGGCCAGTTCAGCTATGGCCGATGCACTGAACGTGAACCCGGTCATTTTGGGATAGTTGTAAACCAAAATCGGCACCGGTGACTTGTCCAAAAGCGCAAGAAACCAATCCAAAATGCCACGCTCTGTCGCCGCTCGAAAGTAACCCGGCGGCATCACTAAAGCCCGACTCGCCCCAAACTCCGAAGCCCTTTTGCAAAGCCAGATCGCCTCATCCAAACTCGGTGTAGCAATCCCCAAAATTACGTCCAACTTGCCGCGAAACGAAACCGTGTGTTGAACCAGATCTCGCTTTTCCACCGCCGACAAACTCGGCCCCTCGCCGTTCGTCCCGCCAAGCACGACCCCCTTGCAGCCGGAGGCCTCAAAAAAGGCGAGCAGACGGGCGAAGGAGACAAAGTCAATTCGCCCCTTTTCGTCGAACGGGGTGACCGCCGCCGGGTAGAGAACGGCTATTTAATCTTCCCCTTGAGCACTTCAATGCTCTTTTCCAACATCAAGTCCTTGCCATCCTTGTCAAATTCTGCGGGGACAACCACATCCGGCGAGACTCCGACTTTCTCCAAAGTGATGCCGTCTACCTGCATTTCCGCCAGCGGAATCTCGATAAATGCCCAATCGTTCACGCGCATGGGAGTCGTCCCTAATACTGCTCCGGCCGTAGTTTCGCCCACCAAAGTGGCCCGCCCACTCTTCTTCAGTATGTAGCTCAGCACCTCTTTCGCCGAGCGCGAACCTCGGTTGATAATCACGACGAGCGGTTTGTCGTAACCAAAATAGGCTGTACGCTTCATGCCTTGAATCGTCGTGTCCACCTTTACGCCAGGACGAAAGAAGGGGTCCGCATAGCGCTCGGGACGTCCGCCAAAGCCATCTCGCAAGTCCAGAATGAATCCATCTGTCGCGCTTGACCGGTCAACCGCCGCGCTCAAAGCGTTGATAAACCCATCTGTGCCCTGGCACCAAAGGTGGAAGTAAGCCAACTTTTTGCCGCCATTCTCGATTACACGGTAGGACTTTCGCGAGGCATCCAGAAACATCGAAAGGGCACCATCTTTGGCGGGCGTAACCTTCCCTGAAAGAACCCGATCTCCACGCCGAAACTTGATTTCGACCTCTTGCCCCACAAACGGGTCCATCGCTCGAATCGGCGTGAAAGGCTTCCCGCCAATGCTCACCATTCGGTCGCCTTTGCGAACTCCCGCCTTCATCGCTTGTCCTTCTTCAAGGACCATTTGAACGATACTATCCTTGCCATCGGGCCGGAACCATGCGCCAATCTGGGGCATTTCCGCAGCCTTTGCTGTGGTGCTGCTCGCCTTCTGAAGGCCATCGAAAGTGTAATACGGCTGAGTGTCGTCGCCAAGAAATCCAAAGTGAGAGTCGTTAAAATCCTCGATCATCTGGTTCATCACGGTCCCAAACTCTTCACGAGACTTCGCCCCTTTGGCCTTAGCTTCGTACTTCGCAAATACCTTCGTCAGTTCGTCTTTGCGCTTCTCTTTGGCGTAGAACCACTGATTGATCAGAGTCGTAGTTTTGGTCCAAGTTTGTTCGAGGTCGGTCTTCAGGTCAACCGGAGTCTGGGGAGCACCCGTCGTGAATTGCCCCGTCGTGAATGGGGTGAAGGTGAGATTCAAAGCGCAAATTGCAAGCGTGACCATAAGTACCCATAATACTGCTCAAGGCTAGGCTGGTGTTACCGCCCTAGGACCTCTGTCATAATAGAGGCACTGATTCAGTGTCGAAACAGGAGACCCCACATATGTCCGCAACCCCCGATCTTTTGACGATCAACAAACTTGACTTCCTCCGATTGATGGCTTTCAGCCGAGAGGGAGACCGACGAGAGGGAATCCTTTTGCGCCAAAGCAAAGGTTGGTTCCAAGTCAGCGGTATGGGCCACGAGGCTCTCGCCGCAATTCAATTTAGCCTTCGCGAAGACGACTGGCTTTTCCCCTATTACCGGTCTCGTTCGTTGATGCTCGCGCGCGGGCTGACGAACAAAGAACTCGCCCTTGCCTATCTCGCAAAGCGCGAATCCGGCTCCGGTGGACGCCAGATGCCCGGACACTATAGCTCACGAAAGCACAACGTTTTCAGCGTCTGCACCCCCACTGGCGGCTCACTCTTGCCCGCATGCGGCACCGCTTGGGGAATGAAACTCCAGGGCAAGGACTCCGTTTGTGTCGCCAGCGTCGGCGATGCCGCGTCGCGCCAAGGAGAATATTACGAGGCGATTGCCTTTGCGATTCAAGAAAAGCTCCCCGTGATCTTCGTCATTGAGGACAACAAGTACGGAATTTCCACTCAGACCGACCATTTCTTTGCCTACAAGATCGGCGGAATTTTGTCCGAGGAGCATGTAGTCAAAGTCGACGGACGCAAACTCAACGATGTCCACGAGGCGACTGTAGCCGCAGTGGCAAAGGCACGATCAGGCAATGGCCCCACGATTCTTTGGTGCGACCTCGACCGACTCGCATCGCACACCAGCTCCGACGACCACCGCGTCTATCGCCCTCTCGATGAGATTGCCCAAATGGCAGACCGCGACCCGATCAAACTCCTCAAAGACGAGTTGATCGCGAGCGGAGAACTCACCGAAGAAAAATTTGCCGCGATGCTCGAAGAGATTGTCAAGGAAGTTGACGCGGATTATATTGCTGCCGAAAGTGCCGCCGATCCCCTCGCTTCCGAAGTAGAACTGCACTGCTGGGGTAACCCTCCGGCGGCGGTCAAGCCTCCGATCGAGCCCGGCCCGATGACCATGGTGGACGCTCTGAACACCGTCTTCCATAAAGCACTGGAGAACGATCCGAACGTGATCTTCTTTGGCGAAGATATCGAAGATCCCAAAGGTGGAGTTTTCAAGCTCACCGGCGGCTGCAGCGAGAAGTTCCCGAAGCAAGTCTTCAACTCTCCCCTCAGCGAGGCGACCATTATGGGTGTCGCAGTCGGGATGGCAGCTTACGGTATGAAGCCCGTTTTTGAACTCCAATTTGTGGACTTCTTCGAGCCGGGCTGGAACCAGATTGTCGGTAACATCAGCACCCTGCGCTGGCGCTCTTTCGGAGAATGGAAGTGTCCCATGGTAATTTACGCCCCCTATGGCGCCTACCTTCCCGGCGGCTCTCTCTGGCATAGCCAGTCCAACGAGGCCTACTTCGCCCATACTCCTGGACTCAAGATCGCAATTCCGAGCACCCCCGAGGACGCCGCCGCACTCATGTGGACGGCCGTTCACGGCGATGACCCCTGCTTCGTCTTCGTGCCCAAGCACATTTTCCGCAAGCGGGTCGATGTCAGCAACATCCAGCCTCTCGAATTCGGCAAAGCCCGAATGGTCCGAGAAGGCTCAGACGTCACGATTGTCACGTGGGGCAACACCATCGAACTCGCAGAAGAGGCTGCCGTCAAGTTGGCGGGAGAAGCAAGCATCGAGATTATCGACGCGCGCTCCATCGTGCCGTTCGACTACGAGATGGTCACCAAGTCGGTCGGGAAAACCGGACGACTCGTGGTCATCCAAGAGGATACGAAGACCTGTGGAATGGCGGAGAGCATCGTCGCCAACATGGTCAGTGTCCCCGAACGGTTCAACCTGTTCCTGGCTCCGCCGCAAGTCGTGAGCCGAGGCGATGTGCACATCGGTTATAATCCGATCTACGAATACGCGGCGCTGCCCGACGTGGACGATGTAATCAAGGCCATTCGCGTCACGATGGAATAGAATATGCGTAATCTCGCGGAGATTCGCTCCCAGTTCCCGGCTTTAAAGTCGGGGACTGCATTTTTGGAAAATGCCGGTGGCTCTCAAGCCCCGATCCAAGTCATTGACCGAATCTCCAATTTCCTAACCGACTGCAACGTCCAACTCGGAGCCTCTTACCCCCAAAGCGTCGCCGCAACTGAAATTGTCGCCCAAGCCCACCAAATGGTTAATAACTTCGCAGGTGGAGACGAAAGTTACGGAACCGTCCTCGGCGCATCCACAACGGCGCTATGTTTCATGCTCGCGGATTGTTTTTCGAGAGAATTGAAACCGGGCGATGCCATTATTCTTCCCGAAAACGGTCACGAGGCAAATATCAATCCCTGGCTTAGGCTTGAGGAAAAGGGCATCGAAATCCGCTGGTGGAAGATCGATCGCGAAGCAGGTGATTGCACCCTAGAAACGCTCTCCCGGGTCCTTGACGAAAAAGTGAAACTCGTAGCCGTTTGTCAAGTCTCCAACCTCCTTGGCGGAATCCACGATCTCTCTGAGATTTGCCGAATGGCGCACGCAGTGGGAGCTCAAGTCGTCGCCGATGGAGTGGCATTTGCCCCCCATCTGCCGATGACGGTAGCCGAATGGGATGTGGATTTCTACGTGTTTTCAACCTATAAAGTCTTCGGCCCCCACTTAGCGGCAATGATAGGCAAACGGTCGGCATGGGCAGAACTGAGGGGTGCAAACCACTTCTTCATCAAGGACGACTATTTTCCCGGCAAATTCCAACCCGGCAGCGTCGGCCACGAAGGCTGCGCCGGAATCCTCGGTTCACTCGCATACTTTGACTGGCTCGGTGTGGACGGCTATGCTACTATCGCCACAAATGAACAAGTGTTGACACGACATCTTATCGAATTCCTGGCAACACACTCTCGATACCAACTGGTCGGCCCGACGAACAACCGTGTCAGCACCATCAGTTTTACTCACAAAACCCTGTCGCCGAGTCACGTCGTCGAAACCA
>JAIOPU010000099.1 GCA_021413725.1 Armatimonadota bacterium
ATACGATTCACCGTCGCTCGGCATCGAATTCGGCCTGGACTGCCTGATATCTTCGAATCGCTTCGCCCACGGAGATTGCGGAATCGGTCGCCGCTTCATCGTCCCCTCGTTGGACAAATGCGATTGCCTCGCTTACTGCTTGAGCCAGCAATTTGTGTGCCAGTTCGCGCTTTTGGTGAGAAGACAGGTGCTTGGCGGGCGATCCAAAATCACTGAGCAACCGATCCATGCTCGCGGCAAGGTCTGCAAGTTTGACCGTACGCGCCAAAATCGGCTGAGATTTTGGAGTCAATCGCGCTTCCTGCAAAATGGATTTCAATTGCTTAGTGACGATTGTGACCCGTGTAGCAATATGTCCCATCAGCCTCTCATAAGCCTCAAGGCGTTGCGTATCGGCGATCACGGGCAAGACCTTGATATCCGCCACACACTCGTCCGCTTTGCCCGATAATCCGTAAGCGGTCGCCCGCCCAAACCGTGCATCAAACGATTCCTTGGTTTGCAATGCCGAAGTATAAGATTCCACGGCAAGTTCAGGCTTACCCTTTAAGAGTTGAATTTCGCCCTTGATCAGGTCGGCGAGATGTCCCGAACCATCACGCACCAAAGCTTCATTGAGTGCGGCTTCGGCCTCGGAGACGCGTCCCTGCTTCAAGAAGGCCCGGGCAGCGATCAGGCGCATCACGTTACCCTCGGGCGATAAGTTCGCCGCCCGAAGCGCCTCCTCTGCCGCAATGTCCCCGGCATTGGCGATCAAAAGTGCCTCAACCAAGGCACGTCGAGCGTCAAAATCGAATGGGTTCGAGTCCACCGCATCTCGCAGCAACGAAATTCCCTCAGCGATGAGTCCATCCGAAATGAGTTTCTGAGCTTGGACTAGCGTCGCCTGGCTTGCCGGTGGCGGCTTCGGAACCGGAAGTTGGTCCGGCGTCGTGTTTATCGTCGTGCCCGGACCGGGGTCGGGCTTCGGCGTGTCGATTTTCGTCCTCGCGGGCAGAGATTTCAGCGGCCCATTCCCGAGGAGCACGGTCCAAGTTCGCGCCAAGGAAAGGGCATCCGAAGTGCGATCAGGAACTCCTTGGACTTCCACTTTTTGGTTAAAACTATGCTTCCAAATCTCAACGCCGCCCTTGAAGAGGCGCCCCTCAGCGAGGAGGCCATCCGCCCCATGGTCAGCGGTGTAGATCAGCACATAGTTCACGTGGAACTCTTTGACAAATTTGAAAACGTCGGCTTCCGAAGGCAAATCGGGGTATTTGACGCGGGTCGACTCAAGCATTTTCCGAAAAATCAAGTCGGAGTTTGACCACAGAATCGGACTCACGCGCCCCTCTTGGTCAAACGCGGCGGAAAGATCGTCGCCCACCCACATCCTGGTCTTTTCATCTTTGCCCTTAAGCTGAGCGATCAAAAGTTCCGGCGCGGCTTGGGCCAAGACCACCCCAAAAGCAACAAGGAAAACGAGAGCTCTTTTCAAATTAGCTCCGCAAAACTGCAAGCGCACGACGGCAGGATTCTAGGGCTGCATCGTTGCCGCCCTCCTTTTGGTAGGCAGCGATTGCTCTTTCATAAGCCTGAACCGCATCCGCCTTTCGTCCTAGCCGCTCATAACATTGTCCGAGCCGCTGATTCGTCTTGCCTTGGGAAGCACTGCCGTTTCGGGCTTGCTCAAAGTATGCTGCCGCATCGGTCATATTTCCGGCTAAGAATGCATCTTGCCCGAGCTTAAACGATGATTTCGCCGGGGTCCCTCCGCTCGTAGCCCCCGAACTATGGCCCGAAGTGACCTTAATGTCGTAGACCGGGGGACGAATCGGCTTGACTTTCGGCTCGTTTTTCGGCGGTGCTGTTGCTACGCCGCCAGAGGGATCTTCGTCAACGGTACCGCCTGCTACGCGAGTCGGGGAACTGGTTGTCGTATTCATCACAGGCTGCGGAGCAGGCTCAACTTTGACATTGGGATTTATCGGACTGTAGTCCCCCTCAGTGTCAGGACGGGGTAGCTGATTAGATGTCTTGCCCTCAGGCAAGATCGGTTTCCGATTAACGGTTTCATCGGGCTTCGCGGTGGGCTCGATCTTCCTTTCGGATTCTACTCCCGGCTGAGTTTGCGGTGTTGCCTGAGGTTGGTTCGTCTGGAGGATGATCGGACTCTGATTCGCTGCTGGGTTGCTCTGGTTAGAGGCCAAGAGGTCAGGCTTGCCGGTCTCTGGAGCAGGTGTCTGTTTTTGCATCGCAAGGGCAATGAGCGAACCAACGCAAGCGACGAGTGCCGTTGCCGCAATTCCGCCCATCAATGCGACTTTTCGATTGGCTGGCTTCACTACCGCGAGGGTTTCCGCGTCGATGAGGTCTTCAAGATGCTGAACCTTTATCGGATAAATCGGGGAGTTTGGATCAATTTCGACGAGCTTTCGGAAGGCGACGAGTGCGGCGGGGTAGTCACCGTTCTTTTCACGCGATTCTCCAAGCAATGCCCAAGCCTCAATGCTAGAAGGGTCAGCGGAAAGCGCACTTTGGGCAACCAAAATAGCTTCGGCGACGCGTCCCTCGGTGAGCGACTTCATCCCCGCCTGGACAAGTTCCAAGTTCTTTTCTTTGGCCTCTTCGATATCTTCCGGCGCAAATGCCTGCCCGCACGCGCGGCAAAACTTGCTGTCAAGCGTATGCGTAGCCTCACATGATCGGCATTGCAAAGTTCGATGAGTAGTTTTCATGGTCATTCCCGTGTGTTGGACTCTATTGTACCGCCGATTAGTTCAATCCCCTAGGTTCAAGCTCCTAGATTTCCGCGCTCTTGCGTCGCCAAACCGTACCTTCGGGGGTATCACGCAGTTCTATCCCGCGCTGTCCGAGTTCAGCTCGAATCGCGTCCGCTCGGGCAAAGTCCTTGTTCGCCTTCGCCGCGTCTCGCTCTTTCACCAATCCGTCAATTTCCGAATCGTCCCTGCCAGGCTCGGTAGTATCCTCGTCCATCGGAACAATCCCGAGCAATTCATTAATCTTAAGCAAGAATTTCTGGGAGGAACTTGCCGAAGCGCCGGAGAACAGAGCGGTTTCTCTAAAAATCACACTCGTGCCTTCGAGCGCCTTCGCCAGCGCAACGGAAGTGTTCAAGTCCTCGCACATCGCCGCCAAAGTCTCTTGATAAAGCCGATCCAAGTCTTCTCCGACCGCATCCTCACCCGCGGCACCCTTTGCCAAAGCCTCATTCACGACCCGAACGCACTCCGCGTACCGATCAATCTTGCTCGTCGAATCACGTAAAAGATCCATTGTGAAGTTCGCGGGCTTCGAATAAGGCACCGACATCAACGCATAACGGAGAGCCAAGGGGTGGACACCTTTGTCGTCAATCAATTCTCTTGCCGTAAAGAACGTCCCCTTGCTCTTGGACATCTTTTCCCCCTCAAATTGGAGGAATTTGGTGTGAACCCAGTGCTCGCAAAAGGAGTGGCCGGTCCGCGACTCGCTCTGCGCCATCTCGCATTCGTGATGCGGGAAGACGAGGTCTTCGCCGCCGCCGTGGAGGTCGATCGTCTCGCCTAGATATTGCATCGCCATGACGCTGCACTCGATGTGCCAGCCGGGAAATCCCCATCCCCAAGGGCTGTACCACTGCATCAAGTGCTTTTCGTCCTTCTTCCAAAGCGCAAAATCGGCTGGGCTCTTCTTGTTGTCGTCAACAACGACATCGCGCACCGCGACTCTCAGGCTATCCGCGTCGGTATTTCCGCTCAAAGCCCCTCGTCGCGCGAAAGTTGTCGTATCAAAGTAAACACCCGTCGGAGTTTCGTAGGCGTGTCCGTCCGCGATGAGTTTTTCAAGAAAGGTTCGAAAATTCCCAATGTGCGCATACGAATAAACCGTCGGGCCGCATGAGTAGAATCGCAGGTGATTCGGTTCCAGAGTCACCAGCGTTTTCACGGTCCGGCTGAGGGTGTCGTATAGGCGAAAAACAGGCATGTCCATGGGATCACTAATGGTACCCCGGCGAGGTTATTCCATCCCTCAATTGCTGAGCAAAAAAGGGCTACCCTAGCTAGGTAGCCCTCTTTAGCAACTCCTGAAAACCCTTAGATCATGTCCCAGATTTTCTTCAACTCACTCGCCGAGTGCAGCAGAGCAGCTTTCTCGGATTCCGAAACAGCTGGGGCCAGAACGTTGACCACGCCATTGCGACCGAGGACTGTCGGGAGGGAGAGGGAGATTCCCGAGATGCCAAGTGTGCCGGTTTGAACCGAACTAACGGGCATGATTGCGTGGCTGTCAAGAGCCATCTGCTGGACGACTTCGGCGATCGAAACACCAACCGCGCGTCCCGCGCCACCCTTAAGGCGAATGACCTCGGCGCCGGATTTCTTGGTGAAGTCAAAAACGCCTTGACCGACTTCGTCAGTGTAGCCAGGGATTGTGGCGAGGGCGGCACCGCCGATTGTGGCGGAAGACCAGATTGGCACCATCGTGTCGCCATGCTCGCCAAGAATTAAGGCCTTTACGTCGCGAGCGTTGACCTTAAAGTGATCGGCAAGAAGGGATCGGAAACGACATGTATCCAGGACGGTTCCTAGACCAATCACTTGATTCTCTGGCAAAATCCCGCTCTTCGCGGCAAGCTGGGTGAGAATATCGACGGGATTGGAAACGACCAAAATCGTTGCGCCACTATTGAGCTTGCAAGTCTTGAGGCTATCCAAAATCGTACGGAAAAGTCCGACGTTTCGGTTGATCAACTCAAGCCGACTCTCGTCCGGTTTGCGTCGAAGACCGGCGGTGATGACCACGCAGTCGGAGCCATTGACAATGTGGTATTGGTCGCTGCTTGTGAAGGTCTGGTTCGCCGTCAGCGAGGCACCATGGCGCATATCAAGCGCTTCGCCGTCCGCCATGTCCTTGTTCGCATCTACGAGTGCAATTTCACGAACGATTCCGCCGAGCTGGAGGGCAAATGCCGCATCTGATCCGACGCGACCGCCACCACCAATAATACTAACTTTCATCCCCTAAATTATGACAGCTTTCGGGGTCATCCGTAGCCGGACAATCCGGCGACCGTCCGTTTCCTCAACTCGGAAATCCCAGCCGTCAAGTGAAATTTCTTCGCCCTTCTGCGGCTGTCGCCCCACGGCACCAAAAATGAATCCGCCCACCGTATCGAACTCTTCAGACTCAAATTCTGAGCCGATTTCGTCATTCAGGTCATCGATGTTGACCCGACCATCAACAACAAAGCTCTCGCCGTCCTTGACGATTTCCGGAGTCTCCACATCGTACTCGTCCACAATTTCACCGACAAGTTCCTCGACAATATCTTCGATCGTGACGACCCCGGAAGTGCCGCCCATCTCGTCCTGGACAATCGCCATCTGCGATCGATGCACCCGCATTTCCTTCAAAAGTTCAAAAAGAAGGATGCTCTCGGGGACAAACAATGGAGGTCGTGTCAATGTGCGGATATTCATCTTTTGCCCGGGTTCGAGCTTGAGATGGAGCAAGTCCTTCGCGTGAATGATTCCGATAATCTGGTCGTCCGTACCCTCATAAATTGGAATTCGCGAGTGGCCTGTTTCTCGAATGATCCTCATAATGTCTTCGACCTCAGTCTCCACCGGCACCGCGTCCAAGTCAATGCGAGGAGTCATCACTTCGCGGGCAATCGTATCGCCGAATTCAAAAACAGAATGCAGAAGCTCGCGCTCGACCTCCTCAATCTCGCCCGACTTCTCCGCACTCTCGACAATGCTAAGAATTTCCTCCTCAGCCGCATTCTCACGGGTGAAGGTTGCATTGCCTCCAAACCGCTTAGCGATCAGGTCCGCAATCTGCGTCAAGACCTTGCTCTGCCAGCCAAAGAATAGCGTGAACGCGCTGACAAATCCGCGCAAAGCTAGCAGGGTCTTAACCGGGTGCACCGTAGCATAGCTCTTTGGGATCAGTTCACCGAAAACGATGTTCAAACCCAAAACCGGAATCGCAAGCATCAAGAGTGAAAGCCCAAGTGAGACCCACTGCGGAGAACCTAGCACCAAAAGATTGGCTAAAGCCTGGGCGGGGACAATGCAAAGTACGAGCATCCAAGCGCGCATCGTCTGACTCCCGACGGTGCAAACCGCCAGGGTACGAGTTTTATTTTCAATCAAGTCCCCGATCAAACTGTAGTGTTTGTTGTCTTTTTCGATAAGCCTCAAATGTGAGGGGCGAAGAAGTTCAAGTGCAGTCTCACTCGCGACGAACATCGCGTTAAAGGTTATGATGACAAGTAGCCCAATAATCGCAATGAGCAACGCCGGGACGCCCACCTCGAGTGATACGATTTCCCTCGTAGTCTCAGCCGCGCTGGCCAAGGAAGGCAAGGCGAAGACTAACAAAGCCAAAAGCCGAAGGAGAGAGAAACTACGTTCAGGAGGTTCTGTGTTCATAGGTGGGGTTTATCGGGGGAGAACGCCGAAGACTGTGATTCCAAGAATTGAGCCTACGGTTGCTCCCAAAGTCAGTTCAAAAATGGAGTGAAATTTCGCCTCGTAGCGACTCTGCGCAATCACCAGCGCGAGCATAATCGCAATGACAGAAGCGAGGGCGTTGTCCGTAATGAAGGGAATGCTCGAAGCAAAGAAGAACCCAAACGCGGCATGGCCGCTCACGAGACCACCCTGCAAAACATTGCCTCGTTTGCCCAAACCCTTGCCGATAACGACAATCGTAAACAAGATCAAAGAACCGCCCACAAAGCGAGCCGCGAACGGAAGCGCGAATCCTTCGGAAGTCAACCCAAGTTTGATTCTCTCCCAGGCATCATCGCCAATCGCGATCAGAGCACCTGCCGTAATCGCCATGATTGTGGCGATCAATACCGCTCCGGCGGCGATATCTTTGGCGAACTTTGCCATCGGATGGTAGTGCGGCGAAGCGAGGTCAACGACCGCCTCAATCGCACTATTGAACATCTCCGCGACTAGGACCGAGCCGATCATGAAGAACAAAACTAGAACATCTCGGACTCGAAGCGGCAACACAACAGCTACGAGCAGGGTCACGAGGGTCACGTAGAGGTGGATCCGCATGTGCCGCTGGGTACGGAACGTGTGCACCATGCCATTGATGGCCACTCTAAACGGCGTAATCAGATCAGGAGTCGCCACTACTGCGTCTCTCCGTGCGGGAGCGAACTCCAGTCCGGGTCAACCGGAATGCCCAAAGACTCGGCGACTGAGTTCATGCGAACCACCATGTCATCGCGTCCTTCGTCCGTCTCATCTTCGTACCCAAGCAAGTGCAATCCACCATGAATGGTAAGGAAGACGATCTCATGAGCCAAAGAGTCCCGCCTTGCGTCGGCTTGTCGCTTCGCCGTGTCAACCGAAATCGCGATATCCCCCAACGGACCGAACGGCCCGCCCGGAAAAGTCAGTACGTCTGTGGGTTCATCGAGACTGCGAAAGTCACGATTCAGCACCCGGATGACCTCATCAGTGGTGAGCATTACGGAGACCTCGCTTGGTGGGGTTTTGTACTGAACTAACACTTCAATCAAGGCCTGCTGGACGAGTTTTTTCGGTACTTTCGTGGTCGTCTCGTTCGACACCAAAATTTTGTGGGTTCGTATTGCCATTTTCTGACTCTGGATAAGTTACCCGGTCGTGACGAATCGCGGAAAGGCTGTGCATAAACGCATCGCGAATCTTGAACAGATCCTTAAACGACAGATCGCATTCGTCGAGTTGACCGTCGGCTCGGCTGTTCTCGATGATCTTGGAAATCATGATTTCGAGTTCTTCGGAGTTGCCTCTCTTTAGGGAACGGCTGGCGGCTTCGACTTGGTCGGCGAGATGCAGAACTGCGGTCTCGCGGTTTTGCGGTTTGGGGCCGTCGTATCGGAAGAGCCGGTCCAGCCCGCTGGTCGCATTGTCGCCGCTCAAGTCGAGCGCGCGGTTGTAGAAGTAGCTGACGAGGCTCGTGCCGTGGTGCTCGGCGATTCCATCTTGGATGATTCGCGGCAGGCGGTGTCGTTTTGCGAGTTCCAGACCGTCCTTGACGTGTGCGGTGATGATCCTTGCGCTCATTGTCGGCGGGAGGTCATCATGCAGGTTTTCGCCCATCTGATTTTCGATAAAGTACATCGGTCGCTCGATTTTGCCGATATCGTGGAAATAGGCCATCGCTCGCACATGGATCGGGTTTGCACCAATCGCTCGCGCCGCCTGCTCGGCGAGGTTCGCGACCATGACGGAATGCGCGTAAGTCCCCGGAGCTCTCAAGCAAAGCTCTCGGATGAGCGGATTCTCGGGGGAGCAGATTTCTAGCAGCGACCAGTCGCTGATGATGCCAAAAATGCGTTCCAGCGCGACGACCGCGAACCAGAAGATCGCCGTGGCGACAATCGCCGAAACCGCCGCCCAGCCTGCGCTGGCAAGCACTGGCATGACTTGGTTCACGCTCATCATCGTCGAGCTCGCGGCGATGAGGGCTAGTGCAAGCGCGGTGATCGAGACGGCGCGCATGAGGTCAGATCGTTGCCGGAGCGGGTTGACCGCTTGCGCTCCAACTGAGCCGGAAATCCAGGCGGTGGCAAGAAGTTCTTTGGGGATGGCATCGCCGACTCCAAGCAAAAACGCGACCACGGTGAGAGAGAACATCGCGAAAGTCGGGCCGAGCAGGGCTGAGACCAGCATCGCTTGGGCGCAGAGCGGTCCGATGAGGATGAAACCCATGCCGTCCGGCGGATTTGAGCCCAATACGTGGCTGACGATTTGGACTCCGGCAATGCCGAGGGCTGAGACCATCCAGATGATGCGTTCGCAGGTGATGGAGTCAGTGTTCTCAATCGGCGTGTGCCGAACGTAGTAGCGGACCAAAAAAGTGAGTGCGAGGGCGATGAAGTAGGTGCCGCCAAGGATGGGCAGAGGCACCGGCCATGTGCGATGGGCCACGACCAACGCCATGATGGCGATGCTCACGAACGGGAGCATCCAACTACTTTTAAGAATCTCGCGCCAGTCCTTTCGAACCTGCGGAGAATTCAACGAACCTAAGTCCATAAAATAAATGATCGGCTCAAAGTGACTCTGAGCCGAGGGAATTTGTCTTTCGACGGGCAATTTAGCCCTAAATAGGGCAAGAAAAGCCTATCGCGCGGAGAATCGTCGGCGAGCACGTCGTCGTCGCTTCTCACTCGGCTTCTCATAATGAGAATGCTCTTTGAGATTGCGCAAAACTCCGCTTTGCTGAACCTTCATGTTAAACCGCTTAACGGCACTATCAATCGATTCGTTCGACTGTACTAGAATGTGGATCACTGTTCTGGTCTTCCTCCAAAAGCGTGAGTATACCCAGAAACTCCCCTCACCGTGAACGCACAAGCAAACTCTCTAGAGGCACCACTCCACCTGGGGTACCCACGGTCGCCTTCAGCGACTCAGCGCCGCCCGATTCGAAGTATCGTAGCGTGAACGCATAACTTCCGGGCATCAGCCACGCTTTGCCCGACTTCTCACTCGCCCCGTGCGGCCCATCGTGATTCACCACGAGGGCGTCATCAATCCACAGGGCGCTGCCATCATCTGAGGTCAAGTGGAATTCGTAGGAACCTGCCGTTTCTGCTTTCAAATACCCTTTGAACTCCACAGCGAAAACCGGCAAAGAGTGCCACTTGTCGATCGAGAGATCCGTGCAGTTCCCTTCCTCGGTCGCGGTGAGTTTGGAGAAGTCGGGGATTTTGTCGAATCCCTGCGCGACCATTTTGAAATTAACTCCCGTTCCCTTTGGCTGCGCAGCCAAAGGATTACGGCAGAGGACTTCCACCGGCTGATTCAAATCCGTGGTTCCCATAAAAGTCCTCGCCTTCACTGTGCAGGGCTTGGACACTTTCACCGGACCCGTGTAAAGCTGAGACTTCAGGGTTGGAGTGGAGCCATCGGTTGTATAGCGCATCGACAAGCCTGGAATCGGTGGCATCTTGAAGCTCACCTCACAAGAATCGCCCATCACGATCAACCCGTAGTCGGCCGTCGGCGCCTCGCTATAGAAATTAGTCCCTTCGCGTACAAATCGAGCGTAGGCCGGGGTTAACCGTCTCTCGAAATCGTCATAATTCCGCGCGTCCTTGGGGCTCCAGAGAACCTCTGACATTGCGAGCATTCTTGGGAAAATCATCTGTTGGACTTTCGCATAGTTCGGCATCCACTCCGTCCAAACATTCCCCTGCGCGCCCAGAACCAACTTCGTCTGATCAAACGTAAAGCCCGCAGGAACGGGCTCAAAGCCGTACACGTTTTTGGTCGAAGTTCCATCGTAAGAGAAATCAAAATAGCAGTGCGAAGTCGGAGTCATCACGACGGGGTGGCCGGCTTTGGCGGCAGCGATTCCGCCGTCCATTCCGCGCCAGCTCATCACCTGCGCATTCGGCGCGAGTCCACCCTCGAGAATCTCGTCCCAGCCCATCAGGGTCCGTCCCTTCGAGTTCAGGTACTTTTCCACCCGCTTCACGAAGTAACTCTGCAGTTCGCCCGTATTCTTGAGTTTCTCCTTAATCATCCGAGCCTGACAATCCGAGCAGTGACTCCAAAAGAACTGATCCACTTCGTCGCCGCCGATGTGGATGGTCTTGCTCGGGAAAAGCGCCATCGTCTCGTCGAGGATGTCTTGCAGAAACGTGAACGTCTGCTCCTTCCCCGCGCAGTAAGCGGTTGTACGATAGGGTCGAGCAGGGTCTTTGGTGACGTCGCAACTCACTTCGGGATAGGCGACCAACGCCGGGAGGCAGTGGCCGGGGAGTTCGATTTCGGGGACAATCGTGACCATGCGCTCCTGCGCGAATTTCACGACATCCTTAATCTGCGCTTGGGTGTAAAATCCGCCGTAGAGTTTCTTTCCGGTGCCGGGACCGGAGAATTCGAGTTTGCCGTAGTTCCAAATCTCCGTGCCAAGATCGCTTCGCCACGCGCCGATGGAGGTGAGTTTGGGATACTTCTTGCTCTCCATCCGCCATCCGCCCTCATCGGTTAGGTGCCAGTGGAAAACGTTCATCTTGTAGCGCGCGAGCTGGTCGATATAGTCCTTGATCTCGGGGACGGTGAAGAAATGCCGTGAGCAGTCGAGGTGCATTCCGCGCCAAGGGAATCGCGGTTTGTCCACTATGTTCAGGTTCCAGAGCGCGGCTTTGCCGTCCTTTTTGGGTTCTAGCAGTTGCCGCACAGTCTGCGCACCATAGAACAAGCCAGGTTCCTCATAAGCTGTTACACGGAGTCCTTGGCCGGTATCGAGCAAGTACCCTTCTTTCCCCAGGTGCTGCCTCACACGTCCCGGATCCAAAAGGAACGTGATATCGCTCTTTTGCCCAAGCTTGACTATTTTTACTCGCCCCCCGTCTTTCCTGATCATTTCAGCGAAGAGCCGAACTACGTTTTCGGACTTTGAGCCACCGCAAATCTTGAGGTTCTTAATATCCAACTCAACCGGAACTCCATAAGGCATCCGTACCTCGGAAGGTCGGGGGATTACGTTGTTGGGTCCGATAGGGTCGAGCAGCGTCGTTGCGGCGATGAGTAGCGTGAGCATGTTCGTATTTTAGCCTAGGGGCAGCAATCCCGGTGGAAGCGATAGAATGGTGACAGGATGGAAGAGGAGGTTAAGTTCTACAGCAGAGTAGAATGGGCATTTCTGGGTGGTGCGGGATTCCAATTGTTTGCAATTGGCACTCATCTAATAAAGCATGGTGTGCTGAATCTTTCTATGGTAATTTTTTGCTTAGCTGGATTTAGCTTCTGTATCTACCTGCACTTCCTTTTTCTTCACCTCCGAAGGACTTATCCGCTGTTTGCAAACCAGAGTGGCCTCAGGCTTTCTAGGAAAATTGGGCCAACTACAGTCCTGTGTTGGTCGGACATCGATGTGGTGGATGTGGTTCGACCCTTCATAAACCTACGGTGTCCGAAGATAGATGTAAAACCCATCAAAGTCCCTCTATTTCTTGAAGACCAGCAAGGATTCTACGACTACGTCTGTGCCCACGCCCCCGCCGACAACCCATTGCGGGTTTGGATTGAGGCTTTGCCGGAGCGAAATCTACTCATCCACAAAAAATAATCGCGAAAACACGCGCTGAAACACCAGAAATAGTTTCTCAAACACGTGAAAAAGTTTTTGAAACACCTCAAATAGTTTTTGAAACACCTGAAAAAGTTTCTGAAACACCTCAAATAGTTTTTGAAACACGTGAAAAAGTTTCTGAAACACCAGAAATAGTTTCTAAAACACCAGAAATTTTTACTCAATCACGGAAAATTTTCTCTGAAACTGCAGAAAACGACGAAAAATGCCAAGAATTCCAATAGGAGGCTCGGCCTCAGTGGAATAAACCATGAAAAACACAAAAAGCGAGGACATGAAAAACTTGCACGCTCGTCACTACTCCCTTGGAGTCACGACTAATCATGGAGGTCTGCGATCATGAACTGGATAAAGTCCAATCGCGCCGAGCTACTTTTGCAAGCGCAGAAGTTTAGTGCTGGCATTAGTGCCGAGGGATTGACTGTGGGAATGACCGCCCCAGAAATTTCCGGTTTCGGTACTACCCTCTCCGCTTACAGCGATAATCTCACGGCCGTAATTGATGCTAGAACCGCTTATGAACAAGCGTATGAGGCATTCATGGGCGATAAGACATTGATCGTGAAGCTGATGCGTAAGTACAATAACCGAATGCAAGCAAGTTCGGGGATTACTAATGCCAAGCGAGCACTGATCGGGCTTCCGATCCCTGCCGGCAGTTCGAGCATTGTTGAACCGAAAACGGTCACCGGCCTCATCGCTACGCCATTTGCAAATGGCACGGTAAAGCTCAAGTGGAACCGCAGCGGGAATGCATCGAGTGTGATCTTCAATATCGAAACAAGCAACGACTCCGTCGCATGGGAACTTCTCACGACGAGAACAGGGGTTGCGATTACGCTTTCGGACTTTGCGCCGGGCGAAACGAAGTATTTCCGCATCGTCGCCACACGCGGCCCTCTCAGCGCCACGCCTTCCGATCCGGTTGTGATTTACTCCGGCTCGGGTGGGGGTCAGTTGAGCATCGCGGCGTAAGTTTTCTTCGGGTTTGGCATTTTGGGAGTCTGTCTGGTCATAGACAGGCTCCCTTTCTTTTGTTGGAGGCAATTTAAGTAAAACCTCTCCCCAGTTCCCTCACGGAGAGGGAAAATTCATCTAAACTAATTTGATGGACTTTGCAGAGCAGGATTCTAACTGGGGGGCGGCGAAACGGTTTCGGATGATCCTCCGCGAACAGGGGCAATCGCGGGAGATGGGCGGCGGCGAGACTTCGCTGGCCGTGAATATCGTGGACAACATTATGATGACCGCGCTCGACACCGGGACGAGTGATATTCACCTTCAGCCTGAGCGAGAGCAGCTTTGCATTCGATACCGCCAAGACGGCGTTCTGCACGAGAACGGCAACCTTCCGCCCGAGCAGGCGACCAACGTTCTTGCGCGACTCAAACTCGCGGCGGGGATGCGAATCGACGAAATGCGCGAGCCGCAAGATGGACGTATCGACATGGAATACAACGGACGACGACTCTCCGCTCGTGCCTCCTGCGTCCCTTGTCTCAACGGCGAAAAGTTCGTTATGCGACTTCTCGACCCTGCCTCGATGAAGGTCGATATGCCTAAGCTCGGCATGTCCGCCGAAGTTCTGGAAAAGTGGATGAAGGCCATTTCTGTTCCCTACGGGCTGATTTTGGTTACCGGCCCGACTGGTTCTGGAAAGACCTCCACGCTCTACGCAAGTCTGAGCAATCTCGATTCCAAAGTCCGCAATATCGTCACCGTCGAAGACCCGATTGAATACGAATTCGACCGGAATATCGCCCAAGTCGGCGTCACGGACAAGATGGGATTCCCGAAGGTTATGCGCGCATTCCTTCGCCAAGACCCGGACGTGATGATGGTCGGTGAAATGCGCGACCCCGAATCGCTGGCGATTGGGATTCAAGCCGGGCTTACCGGTCACTTGGTTCTGTCCACTCTGCACACCAATAACGCGGTCGAGACGATCAACCGAATGGTCGATATGGGCGCGGAGCCCTATTTGATCTCGGGCGTTTTGGTCGCGATCCTCGCCCAACGCCTGATCCGCCTCAACTGCCCTAAGTGCATCGAGCGGTTTACGCCGAAGGAAAACGAACTGAAATCACTCGGAATCTCGCCGGAGGAAGCCGCCAAAGCGCAATTCGGTCGCGGCAAGGGTTGCTCGGAATGCAAAGGCACGGGCTATAAGGGCCGGATGGGCGTTTTTGAACTGATCCTTGGGAATCAGGACTTCAAGGAAGTCATCGCGGCGGGCGGAAGTATGCGCGAAATGCATGAAGCCGCACGTCGGCAGGGTTATCACACGATGCTCGAAGACGGAAAGGCAAAGGTCATGGCGGGTTGGACGACCCCGGATGAGGTTCTGAAGGCTGTGTTTACGCAGGCTTTAGCTTAGACCCGAAGACCATACATCCTAAAAACAGATCCAATGGAACACCGCGTCCATTGGGTCTATTGCTGTGCGTCCGAAACCTCCTCATGACTCCAGACGTGGGAACGGATATGAGGTCTCAAACACTCAAACTAAAACTTTTTAAGGTCGTTCTGTCCAGTGCCATTTCGATGGTCGCAGTAATGATCGGACAGCGAGTAGCTTCGGCGATGTGCCGAGCGAAGGCTCGCCAGCTCGCCGAGGACAGACTCGACGAGGCTTTGCAAGACTCAATGGACTGCAGCGATGCGGTCGCAAAATACTGAGCCGCTCGCTTTGGAGGAAAAAATGAAATTCACAACAACACTCTTACTCGGACTCACTCTGGCATTCATGGTCGGGTGTGGCAACACTGCCGAAGGCATGAAAGAAGACTCCCAAATCAACGGCCAAAAGGCCGCTGAATCCAGCCAGAAAGGGGCGGAAGCAACAAAGGACGCCGCGAAGGACGTTCAAGCCGCAACTCTGCTGACGCCAAAGATCAAGATGGCAATCTCGGCAGAAACGCTACTGAATGACTCCAAGAACTTGATCAACGTCGATTCGACCGAGGAGAAAGTTACTCTGGAAGGACACGTGACCTCGATGGAACTCAAAGACTTGGCCGGAAAGATCGCCGCTAAAGTTTTGGCAGATAACAGTGCCAAACAGCCCCTCGAAAACAAACTTGAAATCAAACCCTGAGGAATAAAAATGAGAGAAAATATTTTTGCAACATTACCCACGACCGATTCCGCTACACAGGCGATCGGTGCACTTCTTGACCACGGAGTTCAGGCTGAGGACGTTAGTATCCTCATCAAGAATATGCCGCACGTGAACGGCGAAGAAACCCACGTTCGAGACCAAGCCGAGAAAGGCATTTCTGTCACCACGACCGATGATGCCGCCGTCGGCGCGATGAAGGGCGCAGGAATTGGCCTTGGAATTGGAACGGTTGCGGCAATCGCATCAGTTGCGGTTCCCGGCTTCGGACTCGTTCTCGGTGGAGGCGCACTTGCTGCCGCAATTGGCGGAATGGCTGGTGCCACCGCCGCAGGAGCGATGACCGGTGCCGTCCACGGTTACCTGGTGGATCAAGGCGTCGAGCCCGAGCACGTCGCACGTCTTTCGGAAACCGTTGAATCGGGTGGCGCGCTTATCGGCGTTTCTTATCCGAGCGGCAATGTCAATAGCCGCGAAATCATCACCGTTTTCGAGAAATATGGCGGAACTGTTCAACCCGGAACAAATCCTCTCGCCGCGACTGCTGGTTATAGGGAGACACAAATATGAACTGGAATATCATTGAAGGCAAATGGAAAGAAATGACAGGTTCACTCCGCGAGAAGTGGGGCATGATCACTGACGACGAGTTCCAACAGATTGATGGTAAGAAGGAACAACTGGAAGGTATTATTCAGCAAAAATATGGCTTAACCCAAGAAGAGGCCGCAAGCCAAATCGACGAGTGGGCCGAAACGCTCAAGGACACCATCAAAGGAGACTAATCAATAAACATGTTACACTATGCTGTAGTATTTCTCGTCATCGCGATAATCGCTGCAATCCTGGGATTCAGCAGCATCGCCGGGACCGCGAGTGGAATTGCACAAATTCTATTTATCATATTCCTTGTCCTCGCAGTGATTTCCTTCTTAAGGAAACCGAACCGAACTTAGCTTACGGTCCGAAACTCGGACACAACAATTAGAGCCGAAGCCTGATGGCTTCGGCTCTAATTATTATTCCTTAGTTACCTGTCGAGGTCGCTGGTGGCGGGGTTTGTGTGCCGTCCGCACCTTGGTTGCCTTGGTTTCCTTGTGTACCTTGAGCGCCTTGCGTTCCGGCTGCTCCCTGAGTTCCGGCCGCACCCGCGGCACCAGGGGCTCCCGATACTCCCGGTGCGCCTGATGCCCCCGGTGCACCAGCGGGACCCTGAATCGCGGGACCGGGCTGAACAACCACAGTGCTTGAATTGTTTCGAGGAGCCAAGACGGCGAAGTACACCACTGCCCCCACGACGATTATTGTTAGAACGACAAGCACTACGGCTGTCATTGAGCGAGAATCTGCGCGATCTTCTGAATAAGACATATTTTTTCCTAGGTATTGGCGAACGCGAACACCATGACCACTGACACGTATCACGGAGGACCCGTGTGTGTCTATGGAATATATGTCGGTCCTTTTAGAGACACTAAACGACTTTGCGGCCTTGCAATAGATTGATAACAAGAATTACAAGTGCAACCACGAGCAGAATGTGGACGAGACCACCCATAGTGGTAGAGGTAACCATTCCTAGTAACCAGAGGACAACGAGAACGATAATGATTGTATTTAACATCGTAGCTACAGAATGGCACAGATTGGGTGATTAGTCATGTCCTCTTATTTGTGGACACAAAATCGTTGACAAGCAACAACTTCCGTATACTTACAAGCATTCAAACGTGATACTGTTTGATGAGTAAATCAAACGTTAAATATTCAATGCAACTTGCACTTGCGTTCGCCGCATTCAGTATCGCTGCCGCAGCTAGTGCATCCAACATTCGCGCAACCGTCAATGGCGAGTACATTACCTTTCCTGACGTCCAACCGATCATGATCAATAACCGAGTCATGGTTCCGGTTCGAGGAGTATTCGAGCACCTCAATGCTGATGTGACTTGGGACGAGAGAACACAGACCGTCACCGCTATTCGTGGAACTGACAACATCAAGTGTGTCATCAATTCCACAGTTGCCACGGTAAACGGTCGTGAAGTCGCGCTCGACTCCCCAGTACGCTCCCTGCGCGGAAGAACCATGGTGCCTTTGCGCTTCCTGAGCGAAAGCTTGGACGCAACGGTTGCTTGGATGGAAGACAGCCGAACCGTTGATATTAGGACGGTAAGCGCCATCTCCACCGGAGTGCTCACGACATTGGACTCTGGAACTGTTATCCCGTTCTCACTATTGAACGGCTTAACCTCGGACCGCTCTCGTGTTGGAGACCCGTTTACGGCTGCGCTTGAGCTCACCGACGATACGACCTACCTAGGCATTCCCGAAACCGCGATCTTATCTGGAGAGGTGGAAGTTGCCCGGGCCAAGACCGACAAAGTTCCGGGAGTCCTCGGGCTCAAGTTCAATTCAATCAAGTTCAGTAACGGACGAACCTATGCCCTCCGAGGCACTTTGATTGGCCTTGACGAGAAGAGCATTACGAATGAAAACGGAAAAATAACAACAAGCAAGCGAACACGCCGCGCGATGTTGTGCTGGCGAAGGGAACCAAATTCGGAGTTGCCTTGACTCGTGAATTTGCGTTCCGCCAACCGGCAATAACTAGTCTCACAGGAACAAAATAAATGATTATCAAGCAAGTTAGATGGGCCGTTTTGGCCCTTGTCATCGTTGGTTGTTACTCTGCACCTACCGCCGATCAGGGGAGCAAACCGGCTTCTACGGAGTCAACGGATGTTGTAAAGCAACAGGATCTCGTTGGATACAGTTTCTTCGATGGTAAGTTGGTCATTCCTCCTGATGCGCAGGGGACCGCGTTTTCGCCTTATGATGCTCCAGTTCTCTCCGTGACCAGCAGTATTGGCAAATATGTCGATCGTGGAGATCCATTGGTGAAACTCACGATTCCCGGCGCGGATGCCGCAACGAATTCCGCTAAGGCGGTCGTGAATTCTCAGGAGGCCGAACTAAATGCACAGCAGAGTGAGAACTCTGGGCCGGTCATTGAAGCCAAGCGGGCTCTTGCGGAAGCCAGAGCCGCCGAGGTCGCCGCCCGTAACACGGTTGCCAACGGTGGTGAAGCCGACATCGAAGGGGCTACGCAGATGAGGCAGAGTGCGGAAGCAGACTTGCAAAAAGCACAAGCTGAGCTTCGTGCCGTTGTGCAACCGACGAAAGATGCGATCAACCGCGCCTCCGCGAGTTTGGATACGGCAAAAGCCGATGCCGCAAAGGGCATTGTGCGTGCGCCGATCTCGGGAACGATTACGAGTTTTGAGGCTAAACCAGGCATGGCGGCAACGGCTAAACAAGCTCTTGTCACGATCACTAACTTTGAAAAGGTCAAGGTACAAGGGATGGTTCCGGCTGAACTGAAAGATTTGGTCACCAAAGGAACACGCGTGATCATTTCTATGAATGGCGTGAATTCTGATCCGATTGACGGTATCGTGCTAGATGTCAGCGTCGCCGCACCTCAGGAAGGCCAGACAAGCTCAGGATATGTCGCGGTGATTGAACTCCTCAAGCCTCGATCTATTGTGCAGACGAGCCTCTCCGTAAAGCGGATCGGCGTGAAGGCAGGAACGGCCAAAGACGTGCTTGTGGTTCCCGTCGGCGCGGTATCCACGAAGGACGGAAAGAGTGTCGTCAGCGTCAAGAATGGTGACGCTTGGACTGAAACTGCGGTAACCCTCGGCATCAGCGATGGTGCTCTGGTCGAGATCAAATCCGGTCTTTCCGCCGGTGCAGTGGTTCGCGTGGTGACTTCAGCCGAAGTCAAATAACTCCGATCAAACCCCTCGGCTCCGGGAGATTTTCTCCCGGAGCCTTCTTTTTGAACCCGTGGTTTTACCTATGTCAGTAATTCCATGGACATGAAAATTGAGACTTGCAAACCCGGCAGAAGTGCGATACCATATACATAGGAAGTTTCTAACATGAATACTCAAATCTTTAATCCAGTCCACTTGACACCGCGTGAAATCCAGATTCTCCACCTTATCGAGGAGGGTCATCCGAGTGCAGGTGCAGCGAACAAACTATTCATATCTCCGCGAACGGTTGAGCATCACTTGGGAAGAATATATTCAAAGCTGAATGTCAAAAATAGACTGCAGGCGATCAATGTCGCCCACAGGTGTGGTTTCTTGAATAGTTCGCCCACCGCATTATTTGACTAGCTTTTCAAACCAAAAACCACAGTTTCGACAGACTTGATGAGAGTCATTGGGCTATCCAATTTCCCCAACCGTCGAAAAACTCTACCAAGGTGATTAAAAAGCCAAGGAGAGGTCGACGAAGAGGCCCGATTCAGTCAAAAACTGAGTCGGGCCCAAATTGGATTTGCTTGTGAAGCAAGGCCTTTTGTTTGTGAAGCAAAGCCTTTTGTTTGATAAACAAAGCCTTTTGTTTGATAAGCAAGGCCTTTTGTTTGATAAGCAAAGCCCTTTGTTTGATAAGCAAAGCCCTTTGTTTGATAAACAAAGCCTTTTGTTTGATAAGCAAAGCTCTTTGTTTGATAAGCAAAGCTCTTTGCTTCATAAGCAAAAGAGGGGTTTTATTTATGTTTACAGCTAAAAACTTAAACAAAGACGGTTTTTTAGTTGCCGACGATGTTCAGAATGCTGATGCAGCCCAAACTTTCATCGGATTCGTCCACCAGCGGAACGACTCTGAGGAGGATGTTAGAGAACTCGCCTGTAAGTCGTATTTCAGTCTCAAGGCCCGCAAGCGCACCGAGGTGGGCGGCAATCGCGAGGTCTGAGGGATCTCGGGTTTTGAAAATCTGATATACGCTCTTCCCCACTTCCCAATTCACTCCGCAATGCCGCGCAGGAAAGGCGCCGTTCGCGATAATGTGGATCATCAAGTCCGTATCGGTTGCCCAAACTGTGGATTGGATTTGGTCAATCGCGAGGTGCAAAAGCGCGAGGGCGGCACGGAGTTCCATCACGTTTCGTTCGCGTTCGGCGATCAACTCAGCAAAACTGGTGCGCTCGACATTGGCGGAGGCCAGGGCCTTTTCGGCTTTGTCTTTAATGATACGAACAACGGTGTCGGTGCGACCGGATCCGCCAACTTTCAGCTTGATTCTGAGCCAATAGGTATTAACAGTGCCGACACTAATACCGAGTCGAATGGCAATCGCATCGTTGGTGAGACCCTCCACACAGAGTTGGACAATCTCCTCTTCACGCTTGGAAAGTTCCTTTGTCGCCATCAGCTTCCCGCCTCGACCGGCTCCGCAATCTCGATTATGGAGGCGGAAGAGATCGGATCAGAGACCCAAGTTTGACGAGGACGAACCCTTGCAACCTCGCAATCCACCCCATAATTGGTGGCGGATTCGCAAAGATCCATCGCCTCAGCGGATGACATCATCACTTGCGCTCCTTCTCTCTCCCCTTGTCTACTCATAGCGTACCACCCCTTTCGCGCTTTCACTCAGTACGCAATTCCTTTCTCTAGGATAGCCGAAAACGCGTGGCCAACATGAGTCCTCAAATTTACTGTCCATGAAAGCATAGACAGCAATATTAAGATTTTGACCGAATTGCTGATTTTTGAGAGGTAGGCTTATCGTGTGATTGGAAATGATGACCTCGGGCTGTTGGGCCCGGACCATGAAGACCTGAAAAGCCAGCTTCTCTGGAGCCAGGTTACGCTCTCCAGCATCGGCGATGGCGTCATTACGAGTGATGCCGACGCAAATGTGACTTACCTTAATTCGGTTGCCGAACAACTTACGGGTTGGTCGCTTGCCGAAGCGGTGGGTCAACCCCTCGTCAAGGTCTTTGACATCATCAACGAAGAAACTCGCAAAACAGTTGAGAATCCCGCCATTCGCGCTCTTCGTGATGGCGTTGTTGTCGGCTTGGCCAACCACACCATGCTGATTAGCAAAGATGGAACCGAACGTCCCGTCGGTGACAGCGCGGCTCCCATCCGCAATCCCGAAGGGGATGTCGCGGGCGTTGTTCTGGTCTTCAGAGATGTCAGCAAAGACCACAAACAGAAGCTGATGATTCAAGGAGCCTTGGACTATGCTTCCAATATCCTTGAAACACAACGCGAACCCTTCCTCGTTCTCGACGCGGATTTACGTGTGGTTACCGGTAACCGGTCGTTTTACAGCACGTTTGGCGTTTCGAAAGAAGCAACC
Source organism: Armatimonadota bacterium (assembly GCA_021413725.1). GTDB lineage: Bacteria > Armatimonadota > Fimbriimonadia > Fimbriimonadales > Fimbriimonadaceae > JAEURQ01. The sequence goes on from JAIOPU010000099.1 coordinate 21,396, forward strand.
GAAGGCGTTTTTGTCTATGAACTGGGAAACAGCCAGTGGGACATTCCAAAACTCCGCGAACTCCTCGAAGAGATCCTGCCACAAAACCACAGTTTCGACGCATTTGAGGTCGAGCACGACTTTGATACCATCGGAATCAAGACGATGCTGCTCAATGCTCGCAAAGTCACGAAGCCGGGTAACAGCTCCGAATTGATTCTGCTCGCGATCGAAGACGTTACCGACAAAAAACGCGCAAAAGCTCTGTTGCGCGCGCAACAGAATGTGATCGAACTTGCCTCAAGCGGGGCTACTTTGCTCGAAGTCCTACAAGTTCTTTCCGATGCTGCCCAGCGACATTCAGGGGAGCAGAGTCGTTCCGCCATTTTCCTCTGTGATGAGGATGGGAAACACCTAAAATTCGCGGTCGCAACGGGAATGTCCGCTGAATACACCTCTGCCGTCAACCTGTTCGAAATAGGAAATCACACCACTCCATGTGGGCAATCGGCATTCACCGGTCACCCAGTGATTTTTAACAATGTCCAGCTTGATCCGCAGTGGAAACCTTTTCTGGACCTCGCCGATTTGCATGACATCGGCGCAGTTTGGTCGGTTCCGTTGAAAACTCTAACGGGCGCCGTGCTAGGGACTTTTACGATTTACTCGCGCACGCCCCGAGAACCGGGAGACGGCGAGATTGAAGCGATTAAACTTCTGGGACAAACCGGAGCTCTGGCGATTGAGCGCAGTCGAGAAGCGGCGCGGCAATCGGCGGTCGAAGAAGCTTTGCGCGAAAGCGAAACTCGTTACCGCCGACTCTTTCAAACCGCGAAGGACGGAATCTTGATTCTCGATGCCAATTCGGGAAAAATCACTGATGCGAACGACTTTATGGCGCATCTCGTGGGACTTACGAGGGAAGATCTCTTGGGTAAAGAGCTCTTTGAGATTGGAATGTTCAGCGATATCGAAGAGAACCGCGAGGCCTTTCGTACCCTTCAGAAGGACAAGTACTTGCGTCATGACAACCTTCCGGTGAAGAATAGCCGCGGCGAGAAGGTTGAGGTGGAATTCATCGCGAATGTGTATGAAGAAGGCGATCGGCTTGTTGCCCAGTGCAATGTTAGGGATATCCGCGAGAGACGTCGGTTGGAACAGCAAATTGTTCACCAAACCGAAGCCCTGGCGGAGGAATCTAAACGCAAAGACGAGTTCCTCGCGATGCTCAGTCACGAACTGCGCAACCCTCTCGCGCCCATCCGCTCTTCTTTGGATTTTCTTATCCAGAACGCCCAAGAGGGCGAAGACCCGATGCGCGCGAAGGCTCGCGAGATCATTGAGCGCCAGGTAGACAATCTCACGAAACTCGTCAGCGATCTCATGGAAGTCTCGCGAGTGGTGTCGGGTCGAATCCGGCTTAACTTGGAACGAATCAATCTTAAGTCGGTCGTCGAGCATGCTGTGCAAGCTACCGCACCGACCTATGAGCAACGAAAGCATACGGTGTGGGTGAATCTCGGGCCGGATAGCCTTTGGGTTCAGGGCGACGCGATGCGGCTGGAAATGGTGGTGGTCAACCTTTTGAATAACGCGTGCAAGTTCACGCCTGATGGTGGACGCATTGAGGTTGTTTGCGAACAGCATGAGGGCAACGCTCAGATTCGAATTCGCGACAATGGCATTGGGATTGATGCGAAGTTACTTCCCAGGATCTTCGACCTATTCACTCAGTCTGAGCAATCCCTTGCCCGTTCCGAGGGCGGACTCGGCATTGGTCTCAACCTTGCGCACCGCCTGGTCGGAATGCACGATGGAACGATCGAAGCCAAGAGTTCGGGGCGCGATAAAGGCAGCGAGTTTACGATCACTCTTCCCATGGCGGTTGCGCTGAGCGAAGAAGAAGCGGGAGCGGCTTCTTCGGACGCGGGGAAGATCAGAGTTTTGCTCGTGGATGACAACGTGGATCTCGTCACCATGCTCAGTTTGATGCTTCAAAACAAGGGCTTTGCGGTGAAGTTCGCCTATGACGGCGAGAAAGGTCTCGCGCTTGCGCAGACCTGGAAGCCTAACGTGGTGTTGCTCGATATTGGTCTCCCGGGAATGGATGGATACGAGGTCGCCCGTCGATTGCGCACGGATGCCACGCTCACTCGAACCAAGTTAATTGCTCTGACGGGCTACGGACGCGATACGGATATCGTGCTTGCGTTCGAGGCTGGGTTTAACGCTCATCTGACGAAGCCGTATAAATTCGAGATTCTCGAAGGAATGATCGCGGGCTACGAGTTCGATTAGCAGGCGGAGTGGCTTTCGGTAGTTTTCCTGGTTTCTTTCCCTCTCCGCGAGGGAGAGGGCCTGTGACCGAAGGGAACTGGGGTGAGGTTTTATTCTCTCGTGCACCAGTTTCTTAAACGGGGCTACGTAGACCACGCATTTTCGATTCCAGTTATGCGTAGCCAAAACGCGCCAAATTGTTCCGAAAAACTTCATGACTTTTTCATGAACAGTCTATTAACTGTCCATGAATTCATGTACACAAGTCCCAGCAAAAAGAACATTACTTTGGCTTTTTTCGTCAAATAATCTGAAGAGTGAACCTAATTCTTTCAGAATTGCACGAGCATGGGTAAAACTACTGACTCTACAATCCTGAGGGTACACAGAGGTTTACTGAGGTCATAAAGTCATGAACAATATGCACAACAGTATTTTCGACAAATTCTACAAAGAGTCCTATGCCAAGGCACTCAGCTTCGCTAAACGATTGAGCAAGAACTCAGACCAAGCCGAAGACATCACTCAAGAAGCGTTCCTTCGCGCCTACCAAGCGTTCGATCGATGTGACCGGACGCAAAGTCCCGATAACTGGCTCAAGTGTATTATAAAGAACGTTTTCCTTGATGGCAAGCGCCGGGAATCACGAAGAATTCGCACAACACCCGGAACAAATTTCCGCGATGAAGACTTGCTCGGACAGGTACCTGACGAAACTACATCGATCGAGGCCATCCTCACGCGACCGTATATTGATGAGGAGTTGGTCAAGGTCTTTTCGAACTTGGATCCCTCCGTCCAAAACTTGCTCACGCTTGCTTACGACGAAGAACTCGCCCTTGCCGACATTGGAAAAATCCTCGGCGTCGGTTCCGCCGCCGCTCGCTCGCGTCTCCACCGAATTCGCGTGCAAATCAAGCAAGCGGTTGTCAAACAAAGAGTGCAACTCGCCTAAGTAAATTCACCCATTTCGCGTTCATATCTGTTAAGTCCACTACCATTCCCATGGTGGTGGACTTAATGCGTAAAAGTACGGACGTTTTGCCCCCGCACTTCCGTATGTTCATTGGCGATTGGACGTAGGAATAGTTAGTATAACAATGACAACGCCACCCCCTTTCAGCATTCACTCAGTCTGTAAGCTCGCGCTCCTCGGAACCTATGTGCCGCGTGTTTGCGGTATTGCCACTTTTACATCTGATCTCGCAAAGTCGCTGAAAGCCAACGATGATTCGCTCATCGTTGATGTCGTAGCCATGGACGATGGCCTGACTTACAATTATCCCGATGAAGTCATTTGTAGTCTTGCTGAACAGGACTTGGATTCCTACCGAACTGTCGCTCAGTTCCTTAACAATGGCGACTATGATGCACTGAGCATTCAGCATGAATTTGGGATTTATGGCGGCGACGCAGGAAAGCACATTCTTGCTCTAGTGCGTGAACTGAAGATTCCACTCGTCACGACGCTCCACACTGTCCTGAGCAAACCTTCTCCCGCCCAAAGAGCAGTCCTCGATGAACTGATGCTCCGCTCCGCACGAGTAGTCGTGATGAGTAAGCAAGCCGTAAAGTTCTTGCGCGAAATCTACAACGTCCCCGCCGACAAAATCGATCTGATTCCTCATGGAATCCCCCACTTCACTCCCGACACCGGCAAAGCGCTGCGCACTTCCCTCCACCTCACAGGTCCGATGTTAGGAACCTTTGGGTTACTTTCGCCGGGAAAAGGCATTGAGTTCGTGATCGAAGCTATGCCCGCGATCATCGCCCAACATCCTGGGGCAACCTTTTATTGCATCGGGGCCAGTCATCCTCACACCCTTCTCCACGATGGGAGCGATCCGTATCGCGACAGCCTCACGAAACTCTGCCACGACCTCGGTGTTCAAAGTAGTGTTAAATTCGTTGATCGCTATGTGAGTTACAACGAACTCGTTGACTACCTTGGTGCCCTGGATATCTATGTCACACCATCGCTAAATCCCCAGCAAATTACATCCGGTACTCTGGCCTACGCGGTAGGCGCCGGGAAGGCTGTGATAGCCACGCCTTACTCGCATGCCAAAGAACTCCTTGCCGACGGTCGAGGCTTCTTGGTTCCGTTCCGAGACTCTGTCGCGATTAGCGATGTCGTGCTCGACTGCTTACGGAACCCAGAAATGACCTTCGAAATGAGTCAAAAAGGGGCAACGTACGGCAAGACTATGGTTTGGGATCGAGTCGGTGCCCTGTACCTGAACAGCTTTAGCCAAGCGCGGGCGGCAATCCAGAGTGACCTTCCGCTTCTTGTCGCAAGTGCTCAAATTCAACCGTACCAAAAAGCGGAGATTCCAAGTCTCAACCTCCACCATCTGTTCGAACTTAGCGACGACACCGGTATCCTCCAGCACGCCAAGTACGCCATTGCCAACCGCGATGAAGGCTATTGCGTCGATGATAATGCCCGGGCGCTCATTCTGACCTGCAAACTAGAACGCCTCGGAGCGCTCTCCGATTGGGCTCGTCTCATGCAAAGTCGGTACATGAGTTTTCTGATGAATGCATTTAACTCGCACAACGGAAGATTTCGCAACTTTATGAGCTATGATCGACAGTGGCTTGAGCAACGAGGGTCAGACGACTCGCACGGACGCTCCCTCTGGGCACTTGGAACGGTGGTGAGTCACGCAACTTCACTTGGACTTCAGGAGGCCGCCGTGGAACTGATGCGACATGCGCTTCCCACGATGGAAGAAATCAATAGCCCCCGCGCCTGGGCCTACGCTATCTTGGGTTGCGAGGAATACTTAGCGTCTCGTCCCCACGAGGAGTTTGTCCGAGCCATGCGGGACACGTTGGTCGGGCGACTGATGACGTCTTATGTGGTTTGCTCGACTCAAGATTGGCATTGGTATGAAAACAGCGCAACCTACGGGAACGCTCGGCTCCCCCAAGCCCTCATCATCGCCGGACGCAACACCGGCAACGAAGAAGTCCTTTCGGTTGGGCTTAAATCCCTAGCATGGTTGATGAAAAAGCAGACTGGCCCCGAAGGCGTTTTCGCCCCTGTCGGCTCCAATGGCTGGCTTCACCGAGGGGAGCCTCTCTCCCGGTTTGACCAACAACCTATCGAAGCCTGCGGAGCCGTGAGTGCCTGCCACAGCGCGGCACTTATTACGGGTGACCCGATTTGGCATGCAGAAGCACGACGCGCCTTCAATTGGTTCCTCGGTGAGAATATGCTCGGACTGCCGCTCTATGATGAGTTCACCGGCGGATGCTACGATGGTCTTCACAAAGATCGAGTCAATCTGAACCAAGGCGCAGAATCCACGCTTTCCTTCCTCACTTCACTGCTCGAGTTTCACACAGAAACCACAACCATCCCGGCTCTCACGGGACAGGCATTTAAATTATGAATCCAGGAAACAAAAAAGAACTTTTCACCCGGCATCCAGCGAACCCAATCTTAACTGTGAATGACTGGCACTATTGCGCCCATACCGTCTTCAATCCGGGCGCAACCAAGTTGCAAGACGGAACCACGCTGTTACTTTGCCGAGTCGAAGACCACCGCGGCTTTTCGCACCTCTGCGCAGCCAGAAGTGCCAATGGCGTGGATGGCTGGATCATTGATGACCATCCCACCTTTGAATCCGATCCAATCAACCATCCCGCAGAGCTTTGGGGAGTCGAAGACCCTCGAATCACATATCTGAAGGACAAAGCCGAATACGTGATTACCTACACCGCTTTCGGAAAAGCTGGTCCCGGCGTTGCGATTGCCACCACCAAAGACTTCAAGACCTTCGAGCGAATGGGTCTCGTCATGCAACCGGACGACAAAGACGCGGCCATCTTCCCCACCTTGTTTGATGGCAACTACGCCATGATTCATCGCCCCATCGCAAAGTCAGGGGCACATATATGGATATCCTTCTCCCCCGACCTTCACAACTGGGGCGGCCACGAAATGATTCTTCCCGCTCGAAAAGGCGCGTGGTGGGATGCCAATAAGATTGGACTTTCCCCACCCCCCATCGAGACCGATCGCGGTTGGCTAGTTCTCTACCACGGAGTGCGGACCCACGCAAACGGTTCTCTTTACCGCTTGGGTCTTGCGCTGTTCGATAAGGCCCACCCGCATACTTGTCTTTTGCGCGGGCAGTCTTGGATATTTGGACCCGAAGCCGACTACGAGTTGAACGGAGATGTGGGAAACGTTGTTTTCCCGTGCGGATTTACCATAGGTGAAGACGGAGACACGATCAACATGTACTATGGTGCCGCTGACACGAGCATCTGTCTCGCGACCTCAAGCATTAAGAAACTCCTCCTATGGCTGGACTACGATGGACGAGAGGTCACCAACCTCGAAGAAATTGAGGCGAGCGAGATCGCAGACGCCTGAATTCAACAGAGCGGTATGATTCTGGCAATGAAGCCCATCCTGATTTCCATCTTTATTGCCAGTTCGATTTTCGCCTCCGCTCAAAACCCGCTGAAACTCGGGATGCCGGTGACGATTCAATCAGCGCACAAAAAGGGATTTTGGAAAGACGTCATCACCTACCCTAAGATCGTCGGCGCAGATGCATTCGCTCAACTTGCACGAGCAACAGTTGTGGGCGAAGAGACGGCTATATACAATATATTCCGAAAAGAAGCCGTGAACTATTGGGCGAACCCCGGACCGGGCGATCAGGCTAAGTGGGGATATGAGGCGACGACAAAGCTTGTCTACAACGGCTACGGGATCGCGAGCTTTGTCAGCCAGAGCTACTGGTACCAAGGCGGCGCACACGGGATTGGCGTGACGCGGACCTATAATTTCGGAATCGTGAATGGCAAGCCCAAGCGACTCACCCTTGCGGATTGTTGCAAGGACAAACTCGCCAAAGAGGACCTTGCGACTCTGCTGTTCCAGGTGGCGCAAGCAACCCCGTTTACCGATTGGATTCAGGACGACACTCTTCAAGAATTTACCGAGGAGCAACTTAACCGATTCTGGATCGCAACCGAAGGGCTGGTGTTCGAGTTCAATCCTTACGAGCTGGGTTCCTACGCGTCAGGGCCGTTTACGTTTAAGCTCAAGTGGGCACAAATAAAGGACCTCCTTCGGAAAGGAGGCCCGATTACCATTCCCAAAAACTAGCGTTAACTCAGCGTCGCCGCCTCAACAATGCAACCCCACCAAGCCCTAAAAGCAAGAGCGAGGATGGTTCTGGAACAGCCTGTACGCTAAAGTTATCCACAATAAACGTGTTGTCGTTGAAACCCGATTGAGGAGATTCTTTAACGCGTAGTTCCAGGGCGTTACCCGTGCCAATAAAAGTGAAGGACTCGTGGTGCAACGTGGCGCTAAAGCCATAATTGCCATGAGCTAGGGTTGTCGCGCTTACGCTATCCATGACCGACACATCCAAGAACGGTGTGTTATTAACCCATCCTTGCCAATCAAATTCCAAAGTGTACGCCGTGCCAAGAATGCTCGTGAAACTCTGCGACAGATCGGCATTATTTCCACCGAACCCTTCGCCATCCATGTTGATGCTGTATGCACCGGAGATCGTTGGATACAACACCGTGTTGTGGACGGTCGCCGCACGACCCGAGGCGATTGTCCACCCCGGAATCTGGCTTCCGGTCAGCGCACTGTAGCCGCTGTCGCCTGAAACTCCGGACCCGAAGTTCGGCATTGATTCGAAATTGCCGTTTGTCAAAAGATTTGCACGGGCGAAGGGAGCGACGCTGAGGCCAAGGATGACGCAGGAAGCTTGAAGAAGATTCTTTCCTTTCATAGTATTGATTATATGGGATTGTGACAACATTCGGCGAATCCCCTGAGATTTCTTCGCATTATCTAGTACAAATACTTAGAGAAGCCTGGTTTCAAACAATCGGAAGTAAAATAAGAACATGACAGCGACGGAAATTCTCGAGTGCAACCGCGAAGCCATAGAGGCTCTTTGTCGCAAATTCCATGTCGCCCGTCTCCGCGTTTTTGGCAGTGCGTTGCGCGAGGACTGGAATCAGGAATCCAGCGATTTTGATTTCCTCGTCGAGTACGATGTCTCCGCAAGCACTCTTCCGCCGCTCGACCGTTTAGTCGGTTTCCAAATGGCACTGGAGGAGTTGCTCAGGACGAAAGTAGATGCCGTTGACTGGGGTTCCGCGCGGAATCCCCACTTCCGAAAGCTCGCCGAAGATTCGGCACAGTTGTTTTATGCGGCGTGAAACGATCTCGTGCTTAGCGGAGATTGTCGCGGCAGCCACACGAATCAACCAAGCTCTCATCGGCGTTTCCCTGTCTCAATTTGCTTCCAACTGGGAGAAGCAGTCTGCCGTTGAGCGCCAACTATTAGTAATTGGCGAGGCACTCGTTCGCATCCGAGATATGGATTCTGAGGTTTTCGGGCAAATTCCTGACGGAAACAAAATAATTGGCCTCCGGAACTTATTGGCTCATGGATATGATGCGGTGGACTCCAGCGCGATTTATCTGCTGTGCGACCAGCCGCTGAGAGACCTGCGCAAAACCGCAGAATCATTGCTGCCAACATGAGCGAGGAAGCTGAGCCCTGGGACATTCCCCGCTCTCCCGAATCTCGCGACAAACTGAAATCGCTCGGCGATGATTTCCGTGCCGAAGGGAAACTCCGAGAGGCGGGAATATGTTATTCGCGCCTAGCAGGCATGTTGAAGTGGGTTCCGTTTGATGATCAGCCTGCGTTTCAATCAGCACTCAACTACGGGATCGAGGCAGTGGAACTTCTCCGCCAGACCGACGACAAGGCCGAGCTTGCGACAGCGCTACGAGTTACGCCGACTATCTTCCATCCGAATAGACAAGCAATTCTGGAAGAGTCACTCTCGTTGGCACGAGAGTGCGGAGCAAGGGCAGAGGAAGCATGGACTTTGATGCAGCTGGCATCTCCCAATAACTGCGAATTCATTGAAGAGGCAATTGCGATTTTCGAAGAGCTTGGCGACAAGCACGGTATCGCAGTTTGCTCAACTAGCCTGGGAATGAAGATGCCCAAGCCGAGGGACTCTGCGCTCTTTGAACGAGCGATCAATCTATACAAGGAACTTGGCGACGAGAAGGCGGCTGAGCGCGCAGCGACCCTGATGGAGATGTTTTGCCGCCCCATCGGAGCCTATTCCACGCCGCTTCAAGCCCAACGCAAACTGCGAAGGTACGTCCGACAATATAAGTCGGGACCCAAAAAGATCGACAAGGTCCGGCTGAAGCTGAACCTCCGCAAGCCGGACGCATCATAATAGTAAGGTGCGAATTTGGGGTGTGGTCAATCAGAAAGGCGGAGTGGGGAAAACCACTACGGCGGTAAACCTGTCCCACGGGCTTGCCCAGAGCGGGATGCGCACCCTCCTCATCGACTGCGACCCTCAGGGGAACGCGACCTCCGGGTTTGGGCTCGATAAATCCAAAATCAAAGGCACGCTTTTCGACGTTTTCAAAGTCCTTACCGACAATCCCGACGAGCCGGATAGCATTCTCAGCGATGTCACCGTCAACGTCCGCGAGAACCTTGACCTGGTCCCGGCCACGCTCGATCTCGCCGGGGCCGAGCCTCTGCTTCTCAATGCCGTCGGCAAAGAAATGATTCTGCGCGATGCGCTTTCGGTGGTCGAAGACAAGTACGACTGGGTCATCATCGACGCGCCGCCGAGCCTGGGGATTCTCACCATCAACATCATGGGCGCGAGCAACGGGCTGATCGTTCCGATGCAATGCGAATTCTACGCGCTCGAAGGACTGAGCCAGCTCATCAAGACCATCGACATCGTGCGCCGCCGAATAAATCCCTCCCTTTTGATCGAAATGGTCGTCTTAACGATGGTCGACCAGCGGAGCAAACTCACTCAACAGGTCATGGAAGAGGTCCACACTTTCTTCGGCGACAAGGTCGCCAAGACGTTGGTACCGAGAAATGTGCGACTGAGCGAGGCGCCGGGACACGGCGAATCGGCGGTCGAACTTTTCCCCTCCAGCAAGGGGGCGATGGCCTATAAGGAACTCACGGACGAGGTATTAAAACTATGCGCAGGGCGTTAGGAAAAGGACTTTCTCAGCTCATCGGCGAGCAGCAGGTGGACTCGGGGGTGATGACCATCGCCCTCACCGACATCACTGCGAACCGCCAGCAACCGCGAACCCGGTTCGCCGACGAACCGATGGGCGAACTCGCCCAGAGCATCCGCGAGCACGGACTCATCCAGCCCATTATCGTCCGCGCCGTTTCAGAAGGCCGCTACGAAATTATCGCGGGCGAACGGCGTTTCCGCGCGGCAACTTTGGCTGGACTCATAGAGATTCCTGCCGTCGTTCGGTCTGCGTCGGCCCAAGACTCGCTTGAAATTGCGCTGATTGAGAACATTCAGCGCGAGGACATCTCCGCCATCGAATGCGCCCGTGCATACAAGGAATTAGCTGACAACTATGCCTTAACCCAAGAGCAAATCGCACAGAAGGTCGGCAAGTCCCGCGTCGCCATCACCAACGCGATGCGCCTCCTCCGCCTTCCCGCAGACATTCAAGACGCCATCGAGCAAGGGATCATTTCCGAAGGCCACGGACGCGCCCTGCTCGGTCTCGACTCGCCGCTCCAACAACTTTCGCTCTTCAAGAAAATCCTCGAAATCGGCCTCACCGTCCGCGAAGTCGAGCGTATCGTCCAAGGTCGCTCCGAGCCGACCCCCGAGAAACCCGCGCCGGTTAGCAAAGACCCGAACCTCCTCGCACTGGAAAACGCCCTCAGCACCTACCTCGGCTCCCCCACCGAAATCGCCACGACGAAGAAAGGCGGCCGCCTCACG
>JAIOPU010000100.1 GCA_021413725.1 Armatimonadota bacterium
GTAACCTGCCAAGACGAGCGAAGTCAAGCTCAAAACAAGCTCAAAGCGATGGCAGTTCTTCGGGCAAAGGTGTTTCAAGCCGAGCAAGAAAGGCTTGACCTCGAGCGAGGTGCGCTCCGAAAGGGTCAGATCGGAAGCGGAGACCGCAGCGAAAAAATTCGCACGTACAATTTCCCACAAAGCCGAATCACCGACCATCGAATCGGATTCAACGCCCACAACATGATCGCGTTTATGGACGGCGACATGCAGGGAATGCTCGACGCGCTTGTTCAGGACGATATCGCACGGCGGATGGCGGAAGAAAGCGCGGCCTAAACTTGCGACTTCGGATGTGCCTTTGCGACCGTATCCCGGAGTCGTTCGACGCTGACGTGAGTGTAAATCTGCGTAGTCGCCAAACTCTCGTGTCCCAAAAGCTGTTGAACGGTTTTGAGGTCTGCGCCCCCATCCAACAGGTGGGTTGCAAACGTGTGGCGTAGCGTGTGGGGAGATGTCGAGGGGTCGAGGCCCGCATTCATCGCCCACTTCTTAACAATGTTCTGAATGCTTCTGGTGGTCAACCTTCCGCCTGCTGGATTGGTAAACAGCGCTAAATCGGAGCCAACTCGTTCGGACGCAATATACTCGCGAAGCACGTCACCACATGTCGAGCCAAACAGGACCACACGCTCCTTGTTGCCCTTGCCGAGAACGATAATCTGCCTCCCGGTGAGGTTGATTTGGCTCAAATTCAGCCCCACGACTTCGGACGCTCGCAAGCCCGCCGCGTACATCAGCTCCAAAAGTGCTTGGTCGCGGAGGGGTGAACGCCCCGATTTCGAGGAATCCAGAAGTGCGTTGGCTTGTCCATTACTCAATGCCTTTGGCAGTCGCTTGCGCCGAATAGGGGCTTCCAGTGGCTCGGTCGGATCCACGGTCAATTCGCCGATGGCTCGGAGATACTTCACCAAAGACCGCACCGACGAGAGTTTTCTCGCGCGCGTCTCTGGCGTTTTTGCCGACTCCCGTAAGTAACGGCGAATCCCCTCCGTAGTCAACTCTTCATCGCCTAGGCACGTCTGAAGCCCGCGCAAGTCAGCCCCGTAGGACCGCACCGTGTGTTCGGAGCGAGTGACCCCTAGATGCATCAGGTATCGGTCAACGAGAGCGGTTAAACTCACTTAACCTCGCATCATCCCTTGAACGAGGTCAGAGTATTTCTCTCGCACGAACTTTCGCTTCACTTTGAGGGAGGGTGTGAGTTCGCCGCCCTCTACTGAGAACGGTGCTGTCAGGATTTCGAACCGCTTGACCTTTTCGAAGTCTGCGAGCGTTTTGTTGACTGAATCAACTTCCTTCTTGAACAAGTCCCGGATTGCGGGGAGTTGGATGAACTTGGAGGTGTCATTCGACGTAATTCCTTGCTCCTTGGCGTACTTCTCGAGTCGCTCAAAGTCGGGAACGATCAGCCCGCAAAGCTCTTTCTGTCCGTCGCCGAAGAGGGCAACTTCTTTGATGTAGGTGCTTTCGCGTAGCTTGTTTTCTATCGGTTGCGGCGCGACGTTTTTGCCGTTGCCGAGAATGATCAGGTCCTTTTTGCGGTCGGTAATCTTGTAGTATTCGCCGTCCTTGACGCCAATATCGCCGCTGTGGAACCAGCCTTCGGAGTCAATTGCCTCTGCCGTGGCTTCGGGGAGATTGTGGTAGCCAGTCATCAGGCCGTAACCGCGAATCAGGATTTCGCCGTCTTCGGCGAGTTTGAACTCGACTCCTCGAATCGGGATTCCGATGGTTTCCGGGCGATTTGCCTTCGGATGGTTGAGACTGCTTGCGGCGCAAGTTTCGGTGAGGCCGTAACCCTGCAGGACCTCAAGCCCGAACGCCCGATAGAATTCGCTTACGTGTGTTGGAAGCGCACCTCCACCGCTGACGAAGAACTTGATCCTTCCTCCCGTCTTCTCTCTGATTTTCTCGCTAACGATCTTGTCGAGAATTCCGTGGAGAGGAGCAAACTTCCCTGCCCTCCAAAGTTTTCCTTGCCCCAGGGCAAGTTGGAAGAGCTTGGTTTTCATGGCTCCCTGCTTCAGTGCGGCATCTTCGATGCGGTCTTTGGTTGCTTCTAGGAACCTGGGTACACAGAGGAGGACGGTGGGTTTGACCTCCATCATGTCGTTCGCCAAGGTCGCGAGCGAACCGGAGTAGGCTATGGTTGCGCCGAGAGAGATAGGCAGGATGTGCCCGGCGAACCTCTCGTAAACGTGGCTCATGGGAAGCCAACTCAGAAACAGATCAGTCTCGTCAACTGGCAGTTGAGACTGTATATTCGCGCACAGTAGGACGAACGCCCGATTCGGCAGGAGCGCACCCTTCGGCTGTCCGGTTGTTCCGCTGGTATAGATAATCGTCGCGAGTTCGTCGGCTTCGCCCTTATCGATTTCCGCGTTCCACCAAGTGTCGAACTCGGCGGGAACTTCGATGGAATTGGAATCAATGTACTTTTCGTTTGCTTCGAGCAGGACTGTTTTTGCAGTGGTGAGTCCTTCCAGTTTTTTCAGAAGGGCTTCGCTCCCGCAAAAAACTACCTTTGCACCGCAGTCGTTCACGACGTATGCGGCTTGATCGCCGGGCAGGCTTGGATATATAGGGACGAGGACGACGCCGAGCGTCATGCACGCCCAGTCGGTGAGTGCCCAGCCGGGGCAATTTTCGCTATACACGCAAATTTTGTCATGCCTTGCGATTCCGGCATTATGCAAGCGGTAGGCGATGTTGCGTACTAAGACGAACATTTCCGAATAGGAAATATGCCTTCGCTCGGGCTTAGTTGCCAGAATGAGGGCGGTTTTATCGCCGAACTGTTGGCAACGCTGCCTAAACAGTTGACCGACCGAATGAACTTCGCTCATGTTTGGCAATTATGGCGCGAAAAACTGAAGGAGCGCAGATCGCTGGCCTGCGCTACCAGACGGTGCTTCGTGACGAGTGTGCAGACCCGTAGTTTCTAGCAAGATAAATAGCAGATCATTTGTCGCTAGTCAGGGCGGCGATGACCCCCAGCACAACTCCGACCCCCAAGGGGACGAGGGACGGCTCGCAGTTAATGCAGACCGTTTTGGCAGAATTCATTAGCCACTGAGTGCCAGAGCCGATCGCGGCTCCCGCACTTCCGCCGATTAACATTCTTACCCAAATGGATTTCATTCCTTTAACTACCGGGACCCATCCCAGGTAGTGCACCAGCTACTTAGACGCGCGGGGTGAAGTCGGTGTTCGGTTTGACCTGACGACAATACGCCGCCATGAGCCTTGCGCAGTCTTCCACGTCCGTAATACTCAGCAATTCCTGAGGGGTGTGCATGTACCGCAGGGCAACGCCCATGATGCCGACCGCCATTCCGGCTTGGTTAAGCTGCATGGCGTTTCCATCTGTGCCCGTGCCGCCGGGAGCGACATCGACTTGATAGGGGATCGACTCCTTTGCCGCGCCGTCTCGAATCATTTGGAAAACGATCGGGTTGGAGTTTGCGCCTCGCATCACGCTTGGACCCTTGCCCACGTCGAGTTGTCCGTAGCGAGATTTACTTAGCCCCGGATAGTCAATCGCGTGGTTCACGTCAACCGCGATTCCCGTTTGGGCACCGATGGCGTAGGCGGAAGTGCGTGCGCCTCGAAGGCCAATCTCCTCCTGCACGGTTGCCACCGCGTACACTCCGACGCCCTTATCAAGGCCGCCATCTTCTTTGAGCAGACGCAGGGCTTCAGCGACGATGAAGGAACCCATCTTGTTATCAAAACCCCGTGCAACCGCCAGGTCGCCGATGAGTTGTTGGAATTCCCATTGGTAGGTCGCGACGTCACCTAACGAAACAAGGGCTTCAGCCTCTTCGCGATTCGAGGCTCCAATATCGATCCAGAGATCCTTGACTTCGGGCTTCTTCTTGCGCTCTTCGTCTTCGAGCAGGTGGATCGCCTTTCGGCCCACAACGCCCGGAGTTCGCTCCTTCCCGTGGATCCAGAGCCTTTGTCCGACGATAATCGCGCTATCGTGACCGCCAATAGTGCTGAAGTACAGCATCCCAGCGTCGTCAATGTAGTGGATAATGAACCCGATTTCGTCCATGTGCCCGGCGAGCATGATCTTCATCTTCGCGTCAGGGTTGAGGACGGCCCAAGTATTGCCGTGGGAATCTGTGTGCTGTTCGTCGGCGAATTTTGTGTAGTTGCGGAAAACAACGGCCGCCCTCTCTTCATAACCGGAAGGAGAGGGCGTGTTGACGATTTCTTTGAGGAATGCGAGCGACTCTGATCTCATTTCCTAAAGTCTACACCCGCTACCAGGAGTAATGTTCCGGGGATGTCTTGAATCCGGGGAATATCTCGTCAATTTTTGTCAGAGTTGCATCGTCGAGGCTAATTTCTAGGGCTCGGAGGCTGTTGTCGAGTTGGGCGATGGAGCGTGGGCCGATGATTGGAGCGGTGACGACTGGCTGCTTGAGTAGCCAAGCAAGGGCGACGTCAGCAGGTTCTTCGTTCAGCGTCTTGCAAAGGCCATACCACTTTTCCAGCGCAGGCTTATTTTTTTCATAGGTAGACAAGACGTTTTTGCCCGAGCGACGACCGGTCTCTGCCGGAGGTCCCGCAAGGGCTCCGCCCGCGAGTGGACTCCAAGGAATCAGACCGAGACCGTAGTCTGCACAAGCCGGGACGACTTCCATTTCGATATTTCGAACGAGCAAACTGTACTGAGATTGCTCGCAAACGAGGCCGAGAAAGTTGCGCTTCTTGGCGGCTTCGTTGGCTTTGGCGATGTGCCAGCCCCCGAAGTTTGAGGAGCCGGTGTACACCACTTTGCCCTGCCGGACGAGATTCTCGTAAGCTTCCCAAGTCTCTTCCCAGGGCGCGTCTCGCCAGATGTGGTGCATTTGGTAGAGGTCGATGAAGTCGGTTTGGAGTCGTCTGAGGGAGGCTTCGCACGCTCGCCGAATATAGAGCGCGTTAACCCGGCTCTGATTTGGCCAATCACCCATATCGCCATAGAATTTCGTGGCAATAACCACCTTTTCGCGCCGTCCGCCACCGAGAGCGAACCAGCGTCCAATGATCTTCTCGGTGATCCCTTCGCCTTTTTGCCAGCCATAAACGTCGGCGGTGTCGAAGAAGTTAATCCCAAGTTCAATGGCGCGATCCATAATCGCAAATGAGTCCTGTTCAGAGGTTTCCGGACCAAAGTTCATAGTGCCGAGGCAGAGTCTGCTGACGGAAAGGCCGGTGCGGCCGAGGTTAGTGTATTTCATGCCTCTACGGTTTACCCGGAAAGGAGGCGTGGCATTTTCATTGGAATGTTAAGCAACTACTGACATTGGCTGAGATCAAAGCTAATGACCTCAATCGCCTCTTTCTGTCGCGATACGATAACGTGCATATTGCCCTCGGCCTCAACCGCGCTAGGACATCCGTAGTCTCCAAATTTGTGCTTGCCTGGCCAGTTCAGGCGATGGACTTCGTCGGCGATGATCCAGTGGCGGTTGTAGTTTAAGCCGTCTTCGGAAAGCGAGAAAACGAGGGGATTCCGCTTGCCTTGATTGAGATCGGGGCATCCGATATAGTAGAACCGTCCATCGGCAAGTCGTCCAAACTGGAATTTCGAATCATTGTCGCTGAAATCGGTTGGGGCCGGGTGCTCCCAAGTGTGGCCCTGATCGAACGAGTGCGAACACCAGAGATAGCCGTTGTAGTCTTTGCCGGTTGAGCGAAGCATCATGCGCAATTGGGTATCGTCGACAACGACGAGCGATGCCTCGCAAAGGTCCACAGGTGTGCGGGCTACATCGCGAGCGTGCCAGAACGTCCAAGGATTATCCTCAGCAACCATATCAGGGACAAACGATGACCAATGCCAGATACCCATACCTGTAGGATCGTCACTGTAGGGAAAGCCAAAATTACCGCCCATCACTAGGCGCCCGCTCGAGAGTCGTACCGGGGGCTGATTGGGGCAAACTGCGACCCCGAGGTCTTTTGCGGGAGTCCATCGTTCGCCGTCGGGGGAAGCCTTTGCGAAGAGTTTGGTGTTGTCGCGCTGGAGGTCGTACTCCGAGTAGTAGGCGACTAATGCCTTGCCTGAAATGTAGAATCCTGCGGAAGTATAGATATTGGGTCCGACGGGATGAGCGAGGACGCTTGGCTCTGTCCAATTCACAGCATCCACCGAGGACGAGATCAGGATGCGCTGGCCCACTTCGTCTTCATCTCTACGGCCGTTACTCCAAGGAGCATAGAACTTACCACCAAAGTGAGTAATGACCGGGAAGTGGGTGAAGGTCCACTCCACTTTCGGCTGGTGAAGGATCACTCTGTTGACCGAAAGTTTGGGATGGATGGCGTGCCGATACGTCGAATTGTTCGGCGTAGGATGCGCGTCATCGGGCAAGCAGTAGGCTTCGTTCATAGCGATTCTACTAGGTTATTCCATGTCTGCACGATATCCCGTATAAAGTTACAAACAAAAAAAAGCCCCCTGCCAATGGCAGAGGGCTCTCAGATGGAGGTTATTAGGCTCGTCGTCGTCGAGCGAGAAGCAGAAGTCCCGCGGTACCGAGGGCAGCAAAACTCGTTGGCTCTGGGACCGGTCCGGTGCAGTCGATTTGTCCACGAATCATTCCGCCGGGGAATTGGGCCGTATGGAAATTGAAGTACGAACCGCCTGCGATCATGGCATTAACTGTGGCTGCATTTTGTGCTGCCGGTGTCAATGGGCCGCGGAAAGCGATCACAACCATGTTCCCAGCGATTAGCGGTGAACCGGCAATCTGCATCACGTCCAACGGTGCAATCACTGGACCATTAGCACCAGCCGGTGCCAAATGGATGTGGAACGCGGTGAGCGATGGGTACGGTACGTTGATCAGAGTGAGCGATCCTGAGATCACAAAAGTGGCGGTGTCCATTGTGAACGAACCTGAACCGTATCCGGCCGAGTTGTTTGATGGAACCTGTTGTGCGCCGTTAATGACGGGGGCAGCGAATCCGTATAGAGCGGCTTGAGCAGAAGCACCAAATGCAATCACTGCCAAGCAAGTTAAGCTTGTTTTCCTCATCCTAAATAAAACCTCAATAAGTTCGCGGTGAAGCACTGCGAACTCCCTCTATTATATCAGAACAAGTTCAAATTGCCAAGGGTTTTGTGACAATATTTTTCAAAAAACCTGAAATTTAACACTTTGGCCCACTAAAGCCACTTTTTGCGCCGGAAAACCGCAAGAATTCCTAAGCCGATGACCAGCATCAAGGCGAGAGCGAACGGATAACCATAGACCCATTCGAGCTCTGGCATGTGCTTAAAATTCATTCCATAGATCCCAGCGATCAAGCCAGACGACATCATCAGCGTTGAAATCACGGTTAGGGTGCGCATCACTTCGTTAAGGCGATTCCCAACCAAGGTTTGCTGAGTATCCAAAACCGTTGAAAGAATGTCCCTTCCCAGGTCAATGGTTTCCATGAGACGTATGCTGTGAAAGTACAAGTCATTGTACGCAGGAGCCGTTTTCGTCGGGATGAGCGGAGCGCCAAACTTGACGATACTGTTGAGTGTGTCTCGGACTGGGGACAGCCTCTTTCGCATGATGAGCAGAGTTCGTTTGATGTCCAGTGCAGCGCCTGGATCAATTTTTGAGCCTGAGAATATCTCCTCTTCTAAAGTTTCGATTCTCTCGTGCATATGGTCAACGACCGGAAAATATGCATCTAGAATACTGTCCAGAATCTCCGCGGTGAGGCTTGAGACATTGTCGCCAAAGTCTAAGGGATCTTCGATCCAATCTTGGAGAGCTTGACCGATTATGCTCACTGGGACATTTGCGAGGGTTACCAGGAGCTGCTCACGAAGGAAGAAAGATATCTGCTGATACTCTATCTCGCCATCACACAGCGAAGCGCATTCAACGATAAATGCGATCATGCCGTTCTGTTGCTCGATTCCTGAGCGCGAATGTTGGGCAATTGCGTCTTCGAGTGTGTTTTCGCAGAGATGAAGCTTCTCCGTCAAAAGTTCAGCGTCGGCTTCTAAATCGGGGCTTTCCAGATGAATCCAGGTCAGGTGCTTCTGGCTTTGACTTTGAAAAAACTGCTCCAAAGTGATGCGTGAAATTTGGCTGGAAGCAAGCTGGTGAACCGTGACTATCATGGGCGTGCGCTTCCACCTTACCCGAAGGCTAAAGTCGCCGCCGACGCATCGCCAAGGCTCCGAGTGCCAAACCTAAGACAGCGAGCGATGCGGGTTCAGGGGCAAGCACGATTGCAACTCGCCCCACGTTGCCGTTTATTCCAGAGTACGTAAAAGTGGACGATATGAACCCCGTGGCGTCCAAGGCGGTAACCCTTGTTCCCGCACTGCCGTTGTCGTTTCCAATGATGTAAGTTCCATCGTGAGAGCGTGCCGTGGCACGAAACTCCGTGAACCCGTTGACAGCCAAGATTGTTCCAGCACCGCTAAACGTGTCCGGGGCAGTAAGTTGGTGATATCCTACGTTGATTCCTGCCGAATACAGGAGGGTGGGCGGGATTCCAATGCCGCTGTTGTTGATGGTCATTTGCCCCACAGGCCCCATGCTCGGATTGATTGAAGAGGATGTTGAGTAGATAAAGTTCGAACCTGAACTCGAAAAGCGATCGACAAATAATGCGCTATCATCGGCGACAAACATGTTGCCGGATTGAGTCGTCGTGAGTTTGGAATAAACTCTGCCCGCCTTGGTTGCAACTATGGTAGCTGCGCCGGGCGTTGTTAGGCTTATCGAGTAGATCGAATTGGTACCGTTGACAGCATACATTTTCGTGCCATCGAGAGACATGGATAAGTCTGAACCGAGTGTCAGACCGGTTGCAAAAATACTCTTTCGTTCTCCCGTACTGTAATTGAATACACGAACAAAGCCATTCGGATCGATCGTGTAAAGTTCGCCCTTTGCTGCATTCGCCGCCATCCCAACCACCTCGGGGCCCACACTAAATGAACCGAAGTAGTACCCGTTCGCCGGATCAATTCTGTGCACTTTGTAAAATCCGGTGCCAGACTCTGCCGTTTTGCTTGCGAGAAGCATGAGGTCAAACGATGCATGAGCCACACCGCATAGCCCAGCAAGAATAACAGTGCCTACTTTTTGCCGCATAGTTGATTATACACCAGCATTATCTACAATCTGGAGAGGCAAAAATCTTGATCGGCCGAAGTCGCGCAGCACCCAATGAGCCTATTATTCTTACTTCTATTTCTGTGGCAAGTGTTGGTTTGAACCTCAGAATTCTTCTTCTTCCAATAGTGGTTTCTGAGGCGATTTCCATTTCCTTATCTTCCAACTTTGCGATGACAGCAAACTTGGACACTCGTTGCCCCTGCGTTATGTCCTCAGCGAGTTCAATACGATCAAACTTCACGGGTTGCTTGAACTTAACGACTAAGCCGCCATTGCGGGGGGCGAGGTTTGATTTGAAGGTTTCCTTGATCGTTTTGTGAAACGCCACCATAGATGCGAGGTCGTTTTCGTGGATCAGTCCTCGGCTATCGGGGGGGACGTTGAGGAGCATGGCGGCACCGTGGCCGACAGATTTGTAGAAAAGTTCCTCAAGCTGGACGGGTGTTTTAACTTTGTCGTTTTCCGCAGAACGCCAAAACCAACCGGGTCGGATCGAAACATCACACTCGGCGGGGACCCAATTTGCGCCGTTGGGATCTCCCTCGCCGAGTTCTTTGTAGAGGGGTGTTCCCGCATGATATCGATCTCGCTGGATTGTCGCCCAGCAGGTTTTAGGGGCAATGCCGTCCTCGTTGCCGACCCAGCGCACATCCGGACCGGCGTCGCTGAAGATCACAGCGTTGGGTTGGAGTCTGCGCACCGTTGAGATATAGCGGTCCCAGTCGTATACTTGACGTTTGCCGTTTGGGCCTTCCCCATTTGCGCCGTCGAACCAGACTTCAAAAATGGGACCGTAGTTGGTGAGAACTTCCTCAAGCATCCCGACAAACGTATCGTTGTAGGCATCGGTGCCGTAGGCGGGATGATTCCGATCCCAGGGAGACAGATAGACACCGAACTTGAGTCCTTCGGCTTTACACGCTTGCGAAAGGTCTTTCAGAATGTCGTGCTTGCAAGGAGAATTCGCTACGGTGTGGGTTGAGAGCTTGCTGGGCCAGAGACAGAACCCGTCGTGGTGCTTCGCGGTTAGGATGACGCCCTTGAATCCTCCGGCCTTGAAAGAACGGGCCCATTGCCGGCAATCGAGTTCCGTGGGGTTGAATGAATTTGGGTTCTCTTTTCCCGTGCCCCACTCGTTGCCAGAGAATGTGTTGGGTCCAAAGTGGACGAAGGCGCATGTTTCAAGCTTGTGCCAAGCGAGTTGTCGAGCCGAAGGGACTGGCCGAGTTTGGGTGACAAGCGTAGCCGCGAGCAGAAGCGATGCGAGGAGCATTCCTGGATTATGAACGGATGCTGGTTATAAAAAAAGCCGCCCGAAGGCGGCAGTTGTTGCTGAGTGGTTCAGGCTCGGACAAATTGATAGTACTTTTTGCCATTTTTCATGACCGTTCGCTTCTTGTATTTCTTGCCGTTGCGGGTGAAGCTTGACTTTGAGAACATGCTTGCTCTCGCCCGATCCATTTTGCTCTGGCTCTTTCGATCTTGCTCGTATCGGTAGGCAGAGTAGAGCGCGCCGGCGGTTCCGGCGAAAACGAGTGTGCTATCTTTTGACAGGAGACCCAGAATTGCAAGGACACCCGACCCAGTGGCGAGGTTTCGCCAATCGTTCTTCGTTTTTTGGCGTCGCTTGGACTCCTGAGACTGTTTGGTGGGATTCAGAGGCTCCACCAGACTTGCGGACGAGACCATCGGCGCGATCACCATTGGGGAGATGGCGAAGCCAGCGAGGATTTTAGAAGCGATCATGTTGATTTTCATGGAATTTCTCCGACCCCTGATAGGGGTCATACAGAAGGTTCCACTCCGCAATCCCTCAAACTGTACGCGGTTCCGCAAAAGCTCCAGGTTAAGTGAACGATTCCGTTACTTTAAGAAGCTTGCTTTTCGAATTTGGACTGAGTTCCACGAGGGGGAGGCGCACTGATTCACAGTCAAAGCCTCGGGCGGCGAGGGCAACTTTGACGGGCACCGGGCTAGGATTGGCGAACAGCTCACGGATTACCGGGGCGAGCGAATGATGGATTTGCCTTGCTCTGGCAGGATCCTTCTCGAATGAGGTTATCAGCTCTTTGAGTTCGCGACCGATGACGTGGGCAGCGACGCTCACTAGTCCGTGGCCGCCGAGAGCCATTACGGCAAGCGTCAAGCCATCGTCCCCAGAGTAAACCCGAAAACCCTCCGGGGCGAGGCCGATTACCTCGCTGATTTGGGCGAGGTTTCCGCTCGCCTCCTTGACGGCAACGATGTTCGGGACATCGGAGATTAGCCTCATTAAGGTTGCGGTTTCGAGGTTGATTGCACTTCGCGGCTGGATGTTGTAAAGCATGACAGGCAGGTCCGTTGCCTCGGAGGCTGCGCGGAAGTGGGCGTAGAGACCGTCCTGTCCGGGGCGATTGTAGTACGGGTTCACCAACATAATGCCGTGCGCTCCGAGACGGGTTCCCTCTCGGGTCATGTGGATGCTTTCGGCGGTGGCGTAACTCCCCGCGCCAAAGATGACCGCCGCTCGGTCTCCGACCGTTTCGAGAGTCATCTCTAGCAAATGAAGTTTTTCGGATTCGGTCAGAGTCGGTGATTCGCCTGTCGTTCCGTTGACGACGAGAGCGTCGTTTTGTTGCTCATCCACCAAGTACTTCGCGATTCGGGCGGCCTCGGAGAAATTCACCGAGCCGTCAGCGGAAAAAGGCGTCAGCATGGCGGTCATGAGCCGTCCCCAATCGCGTGTCATTGAAATCATATTATCGTTGTACCCAGTCCACAAAGTTTTGGATAATTCTCATGCCCTCTTCTGTGAGGACGGACTCTGGGTGGAATTGCACTCCTTCGATTGGTCTGGAGTCGTGCCGCAATCCCATGATCTCGTGGTCATCAAGCGATCTTGCGGTGATAGTGAACCCGGCGGGGAGGCTGTTTTCGGTGACGACTAGAGAATGATATCGGATCGCTCGGAAGGGCTCTGGCATTCCTTTGAAGAGTCCTTTGCCGTCATGTGAGACTGAGGACGCTTTCCCGTGCATAATATTTTTGGCCTGCTTTACCTCGGCGCCGGAGACTTGCGCGATGGCTTGGTGCCCAAGACAGACCCCGAATAGTGGTACGCCGAATACGCCGGGATCGGGTCCGAAGGCACGAGCGAGAATGTCGAGACAAATGCCCGATTCATGGGGGGTGCAAGGACCTGGAGAAAGCATGATTCCCTCGGGATTCAGCTTTTCGATTTCATCAAGTGTGATTTCGTCGTTTCGTTTGACACAAACTGATGCGCCGCACATTCCGAGATACTGGACAAGATTATAGGTGAAGCTATCGTAATTGTCGATAACAAGAATCAAGGATTGACACCACGGAATACAAAGTCGCCAAGTCCCTTGCTGACCTTCATATTTTCGCCCGAAACGCAAATCACCGTGAGCGTGTCGGCCCCGGTTTGCTTTTTGATGCGGTAGTTTATTCCCTGCTTGTACATTCCGTGACCCGATCCGGCGCAAATCACCATGACAAGATTCTTGTTGTTGCGGTTCGCCATGTACTTCACCGCGCTATCGGCCATCGCAGTGTCCCAGAGGACTTGGCTCGCGTAGATATTCTTCATATTCACGTTCCCCATGGGATGGCCACCCATGAGGGCGCTGAACACCATTTCGTGGTTCGAATTGGTGAGGTCTATAGGGGGGACTTGACTTTGCTGTTCGGCACTAAGACCGTTGGGGCCATTTTTTGAAACGGCTCTCACCCAGTCGCGAGGTACATTGAGAGCGACCATGGGGAGCCGTAGGTCACGAACGGCCTCAAAAATCGGCTGATACAGTGCGAAATCAAAACCCCACTCGGTTTTCCAATTCGCATTTTTCTCGAATTCGGCGAGCGTCCACTTGTTGAGTGTGAGGGGGGCTAGATTGATCTGTGCAGGACGCGTGAACATTTCAAAGCCCACGACAACTTCCCGACCTGATGCTTGAAGCGCGCGAATGACGCGAGCTTGCAGCAAGTGGTCGCCGGCTTGGTCGTGTTGTTCGCCAACGAAGACGTAGCTGATTCCTTGGGCGGCCTTGACGACGTCCTGGACTTCGGCAGGTTGTCCGTCTTTCAGGCGGGTAAGTCCTGCACCAATTTCCACAACGCCCTTGGGACCGATGGGAAGGAGGTTTGGGTTAGGGGAATCTTGGAGTGCGAGAGAAAGATAGAAAGCGAGCATGATTTCATTTTAGCATTGATCTTCCTCCTGACTCCGGGTAAAGCGATGAGGAAGTTGGGAAGTTTGGACTGAACCTAAAGTTGATCATCATCTCTCCGGGGTGGGGGACGATGATGGATGATGTTTTGAAAATTAGCGTATTTTGCTTTTTGTCGGCGGTGACAGTGAGTTTCGTCAACTTGATGGAGGCGCGGATGGGACTTATGGGAGAATGGGACGAGAGGGACACAACCCACGTGGGGATTGGGGCTCGTGCTGTTTTCAAAATCCAGGGTAGGCGCAACGCGGCAACCCAGGGCTAGTTTGTTGAAATTTCGAACATCGAACCATTTCAGCGTCGATTTTGAAAACAGAAAAGGGACGGGCTCTCACGAGACCGTCCCTTCACTGTTTTAACCGAATTTTATCTTCCGCGGCCTAAAATATTAACCCCGAATCGATCGAGGATGAAGAAGAAGTTGGCAATTGCCGTCGAAACTGTTCCAATTCGGCTGGCATCAGGAGTCTTGCTGTCCGCAAAGAAGATTATGTCGCCCGGTTGGAGAACAGGATTCTGGGTTGCATCGTTCTTGGCGAGGAACTTGGTAAGGTCCACTTGGAGGAACGTGTATTCTCCTTCCACGCCCGGCTTGGGTCGCTGAATCTTCGTTTTGGAAAGCTGCGTTCGATATTGGATGTCTCCGCCCGATTCGACAAGAGCTTGACTGAGGGTCATTCCTTCTCGATAGGCGCGAGGTCCGGGTTGCTGGACGGCACCAAAGACATAGACCCTATTGTTCTTGTTCTCCGGCACGTTCAATTCGTCACCATCGCCGACTTCGTAGTTCTGGGTTAAGTCACCTAGGATCATCATGGCGTAGAGGTCAATCGGGATCAGTTCGTTGGAGCCTTTCTTGCGGAAAGTCACATGTCTAAGATCCGAACGACCTTCAAGCAAAACTCCTGCGCCACCATTGACGAGGTCCATGATGGTATCGCCAGGGCGAATATTGACTTGACCGGGTCGATTGACAGCGGGGCCGATCGAAGCGATCATTTGACGGAAGCGCACTATGGTCACGGAGAGTCTTGGATCGCGGAGTTTCAATTGACGGATGTACTCGCGGACCAACACTTTCTCAAGTTCAGCGGTCGTCAGGCCACCTGCTTTGATGATGCCGATGTACGGAGCGGAGATATTTCCGTCCTTTCCGACCGGTGCCTCAGATGCAATTTCCTGAATTCCAAAGACCTGAATCCTGACTACATCCTCTGGCTGGAGACGATAAATCTCCGTTGACTGCGCACCCGCGAAGCCAAACGCCATCAAAAACAACAATATCCAAGCAAATCGCCTATTCATAAATCCACGT
This sequence comes from Armatimonadota bacterium, assembly GCA_021413725.1. GTDB lineage: Bacteria > Armatimonadota > Fimbriimonadia > Fimbriimonadales > Fimbriimonadaceae > JAEURQ01. Next base: position 14,724 of record JAIOPU010000100.1, read on the forward strand.
TAACTCGTTGCGCAATATTACCCCGAGAAATCTTCTTTGTCACGACTACGCCGTCCTTCTAGGACGATTGTGAACTCCCCTTTGTG
>JAIOPU010000101.1 GCA_021413725.1 Armatimonadota bacterium
ATGGGGGCCGAGACTTTTAGAAGCGCAAAGGAATTCATTGAACGGCACGATGCTCGAATTATCGTCGCCGCGGTGCCACCCGCGGTCATGGAGGTTCTCAAAGAGGTTCCTGACGTTAAATCGCAACTTCCCATGGCACCCACCGTTGAGGCGGCACGGGCGTCCCTCAATATTCTGAATGAACACGTGGATCATGATGACCACCACGCGGTGGGCAAAAAGAAGAAAAGTGTCGCCGTAACCGGACAGGTGATGGTGATCCTTTCTGGCTCCCGGCGCGATCCCTATCTTCTTGACGTGGCGGCCGATTTTGCACTGTCGGCGGGGGCAGCCATCGTTCTGATGTTCCCGATTCTTGTGCCACGCGAGTTGCCGTTGCAAAGCCCTCTTGCCGAGGAAGAGGCAAACGCCTCAAGAACCATCATGGAAGCCGAATCCAAGTGCGCGGATATGGGAATTCACTTTCATAAGGAAATTTCTCGAGCACGCGACCTGGGTTCGGCCATCGACGAAGGAGTGAAGGATAACCCCGTGGCCGCGGTATTCGTTGGCCTCTCTGCCGACCCTGAAATGCAACAATCTGATTTGCAACTCGTGAAATCCGTATTGAGCAAGGTGTCCGAGCCGGTTTACTTTATTCGCGGGAAGAAATTATAAGCGCTGACTTGGTGGCTTACTGAGTCCCGAGAGAGTGCTGCTTCCTGGTACTTGGATGATTCGAATAATTGGTTGATTTAGCAGAATTCGCTCCACTTTCTCGATCGGCAAACCGAGATACTCATTGTCTAAACAAAATATTACGAGCCGACTCTGCATTGTCCGCGGCCTCAGGTGTGCCACGATAAAGGGAAGGCGTACCTGCCAAGTTCACCAGGAATCGAAAGAATGCCCATCATCCTCGCCGCACTACTTCTGCAACCCAAGGCTGAGCCACCGCTGGCTATCCTCCAAATGGCGCTTTTGCCTCTGCAAGCGCGGTCAGCCACGGTCTCATTTACTACGAGCGACCGCTTGATTGGACGCTGGGCTTTTTGACTCCGCAACGCGGATTGGGACCGACCGAAGAACTCTCCGAGTTTTTAGAGTTGGGCTACCCGTACTACATCAACCCGGCCCCTGTGTCGAGTCTCAGGCGGTTCAAAGCAACGAGCAGCAAGGACGCGAATGGGAATCTCCTGACGTTCACCTACGCTGGAGACGCCGCAAAGACTGTACTGTCCTACCAAATTTCGACCGCAGGGAAACTTGCCTCCTATCGTCTTGTGGTCACCAGCCCGCAAGGTGGAACCGACCAGAAATTCACATTTCAATCGATCGCTACCACCAAGAGTTTTGCGCCCGGGACTTTTTCAATGGCAATTCCGGACAAATACGTGCCACTCTTCCTCAGCGAGAGCGACCCGATTTCAACCGATTACCCATTTCCAGACTTGGATTTGGGAACGCGAAAACTCAGTACCTTGATCAGTAAAAATCTGACCGTCATCACTTTGGATCGCCGAAATACATCCTCGGTCCCCACCGCGGACATTATGAATCGCGTCTCAGCCACATTAGCACCCTTTTCGGCGTCAGTCGGTCGAATTTTGGTTTCTCTGGATGGGGGAGCGCCGGGTTGGTTGGCGACGAAGTTGAACTCCAATGAGCGACTTGCGGCATACGGCACTCCCGTTTTTGCTCTTGTGAACCAGAAACGACAGATTTTGGGGCTGTGGATGGGGATTGATTCAGAAATCCCGGGGCAGATGAAGCAGGCGATCTCCGATATCCTGACTCCCAAAAGCCGGGTAAAACCTAAGAATGCCTCAGTCGTACGATCGCGTCTTTAACTTTTCCGCTGGCCCCTGCACCCTCCCCGTCGAAGTTCTAGAGGAGGCACGCGAGGACCTTCTGAATTACAAGGGGACGGGCTTGAGCGTGATGGAAATGAGCCATCGCTCTAAGCCGTACGAGAAAATTATTGGCGAAGCGGAAGCCGATTTGAGGACTGTACTGGGCGTTCCTGAAGGCTATAAAGTGCTTTTCTTGCAGGGCGGCGCGAGTCTTCAGTTTACGATGATCCCGATGGGATTTTTGCCCGCAGCAGCCTCTGCTGATTATATTATCACCGGAGCCTGGGGCAAGAAGGCACTTGAAGCAGCCCAGATGGTCGGCACAGTGCGCAAGATTTTTGACGCGAAGGACTCGAATTACAATCACGCGCCTAAGTTGACTTCGCTGGACGTGGACCCAAATGCGGCTTACATTCACTACACGAGCAACGAGACCATACAAGGTGTGGACTTTTTTGAAGACCCTTCGACGGCAGGAAACTGGGTTTGCGATGCCTCTTCGGACATTCTGTCGCGTCCGATGGACGTCTCCAAATACGCGATGATGTATGCCGGAGCGCAGAAGAACATGGGCCCGGCGGGAGTCGTCGTTGCGATCGTTCGAGATTCCTTTTTTGATACATTGGTCGAAAAAACTCATCCGATGCTGGACTATCGCGTCCATGCGGAAAATGGCTCGATGTACAACACCCCGGCTTGCTGGAGCATCTATATGTGCGGCCTAGTGTACAAATATCTCTTGCGAAACGGCGGCTTGGCTGCTTCCGCCGAAAGAAACCAGAAGAAGGCAGGCACGATTTACTCGGCAATTGACGGTTCCGGCGGATTTTACAAGGGTCACGCAGTTCCCGAGAATCGGTCTTGGATGAACATCACCTTTACCTTGCCGAACGAAGACCTCACAACGGAATTTATTGCCGGAGCGAAGGCCAAAGGCATGATTGAACTCAAGGGGCATCGAAGCGTCGGGGGTTGCCGTGCGAGTATTTACAACGCCTTCCCTCAGGAAGGTTGCGACGCGCTTGCGCAGTTTATGGGCGAATTTGCCGCCGCCCGTGGCTAGTGAAAATGAAACTCGGGTGCCGCCACGAGTGCTTTGAGCGCAACTTGTAGCATCCAGCCAAAGTCGTTGTCCGCTCGGGGTTGTGAGTGTCCGAACTTTTTGAAATGTTCCGTGATCACGGCGGTCGGCTCGGGGCTTAGTTTGGCGTCGAAGTATGAAAGAAACTCCTTCGTGAATTCCTCAACGGGCTTTTGCATGTGCCCTCGCATCACTTCAACGAGTCCCATCATTCCGGGAGTGGGCCAATACTTGTTCTTTTCTTTTTCATACCAATTGTTAACTCCATCGTAACGAATTCGCTTCATCATGGTGTTGGAGGAGATCCAGCCGTGACCCCAATCCCAGCCTGCTACTGAGTCGGGATAGAGGGCGTCCAGACCCATATTGCTCATGTGGTAAGCGATTCCGCCCGTCAGATCAATGATTGGTTGATCAACCGGCGAGTCATAGGATTGTGCGGGACCGAGCTTTTGCTGAAGGGTTCTACCTAAGTACAAGGCCCGCTCCAAGCCAAAAATCAGATCGAAGGGGCTCTTAACTCGGGTGCCGAGGGCTTTTGTGCTCCAGAATTCGGACATGGCGATCATTGCTTTCATGACCGAGGCAATGCTTGTGTCGCTGTTCAGATAAACCTGGGACAGCCTGTCAATGATGGTTGCTTCCGGATTAATGTACGCAAAGTGCTCCCACAGTTTTTTGGTTATGAACATCGCAGTTTTGGGATGGTGAGCCAGAAGCTTGAGTACGTCTATCCCGTCGAAGTCGCCTTTTTTGCCAAGAACTGTTTTTGAGGACCGATCATGGAACGCCGGGATGATGGAGAAGGCTGTAAACGGGGTTTTGGTCTTCTGCATCTGGCGAAGTTTGACGTTATTGGTTGCCTCTTGCGAATAGAAAGTTTCGATGAAACTCCAGCCGGTGATCGCGCGAGCAACTTCCTTGATGTCTGTTTCGGTGTAATTCCCTTCGCCAAGAGTGTAGAGTTCCAGAAGCTCTCTTGCAAAATTCTCGTTCGGCGACCCCTTCTTCATGATCTGGACGTCGAGTTCCTTCAAGAAGGCTGGTTGGGTGACTACCTCTCGCAGGATGTCTTCGAATCGGCCCAAGGGGTTCTTTCGAAGTTCTTGGAGGTAAGCCACCATAGACAGGCCGTCTTCGATCTTGTTATCGCTCACGGCGAAATGATCGTGCCAGAACAGGGTCATTCGCTCCCTTAGGGGTGAGGAGGTCGTTGCGCATTTGTAGAACCACCAGCAACGAAGACGATAGGTGTTGGGTTCTGCATCTTCCCCTTTTTTGAAGAAGAATCTGAAAATCTCGGGGTTTTCCGGGTCTGTCCCGAGGTCGAATAGCTTGTCGGCTGTAGCCTTGAATCCCAATTTTTCGTAGCGGAGCATTTCCGGATAGGTTCCGCCAAAAGCGAACCTTCGCAGGAGGTGAGCAATCTTTTCGCGCTCCGTCATGTTCTGAATTATAACCGAATGAGATCAATTCATCACATTCGCGCCCCTAGACTCAATTACTTGGGAAAAATTTCACAGAATGTGATCTTTTGATTGCATTTCACGCTCAACAAGCCGGGACACCGGCAAGCCGCGTAGAATCTAGTTAGATTCATGGCATACCGAGACTTTCAGCACTTCCTCGACGTTCTCCGCGAAAAGGGAGAACTCAAAACGATATTCGAGCCGGTGAGCCAGTACCTGGAGATCACCGAAATCACGGATCGCGTGGTGAAGGTGGGGGGGCCGGCGTTGCTCTTTGACAACGTGGTTGGGCCGGTCCATCGGTGCGGCACACCGAATCCCAAAAGTGCGGTGATGAACAATCCCTCGATTCATCCCGCCAGCGCGCCAACGGATCTCCATAAGTTTGAGTATCCGGTCGCGATCAACACGATGGCAACTCGGAAAAGAATGTCGATGGCGTTATCGTGTGATGACTTTGAAGAGCATGCCGACCGCCTTCGAAAACTCCTCTCCGCACCGGGGAATATGCCCAAGAGCATCACTGAAAAAATTAAGTTTGGATTAGAAATGTTGGGCGAAACCAAGTCGGTTGGTCCCAAAGAGGTCAGCAATGGGATTTGCCAGGAAGTCGTGATGCTAGGCGATGACGTGGACCTGACCAAGCTCCCGATTCTCACTTGCTGGCCCGAGGACGGCGGCCCATACGTGACTTTGCCGCTCGTTTTTACCCACGACCCCGCAACCGGAAAGCGCAATGTGGGCATGTACCGTGTCCAGCTTTACGACAAAAACACGTGCGGAATGCACTGGCAGATGCACAAAACCGGAATGCGCCAAATGGAGGACGCCGGAGCGGCGGGCAAGAAGAAATTCGAAGTCGCCATCGTCCTCGGTGGTGACCCCGTTTACGCATTCAGCGCGATCTCGCCATTGCCGCCGGGGATTGATGAGATGCTTTTCGCGGGATTCCTGCGGCGCGAAAATGTGAAAACAGTCAAGTGCAAGACGATTGACGTCCATGTGCCTGCCGACGCGGAGATAGTCATTGAGGGCTATGTTGACCCCTCGGAACGGCGTCTGGAAGGGCCTTTCGGCGACCACACTGGTTATTATTCGCTCGCTGAAGACTTTCCAGTGCTGCACGTCACGGCGGTTACGATGCGACAAAAGCCAGTTTGGCCCGCCACCATCGTCGGGGTTCCCCCGATGGAAGATGGCTGGATGGGCAAGGCAGTCGAGCGCATTTTCATGCCCATGATTCAGCTCACCGTGCCGGAAATCGTCGACATGAATCTCCCCGTGGATGCCACTTTTCACAACGTAGCGTTTGTTTCGATTAAGAAGAAGTATCCGGGCCATGCCTACAAGGTGATGAACGCGATTTGGGGGCTGGGGGGCTTGGCGTTTACCGGCGCAAACTGTGATCCTGGGCGTGACGTTCTCCACTCGAGAGGTCCGATCGATCAGCTCGACCATGCAGCTCAGTGGGAAGGATTCGGAGGCAAAATTGGATTCGACTGCACCCATAAATGGCCGGGCGAGAACGGATTTGATCGCGATTTTCCGAAGCTCATTAAGATGAGCGATGACGTGAAGGCGAGGGTCGATGCAATGTGGAGTCGCCTGGGATTGTGAGTCGTGTTTTAGGTTCTGAGGAGGAGACTCTGTCGTTCGGTCGACTTTTGGCGAGGGTGCTCAAGGCAGGCGATGTGGTTGCCCTCCGGGGAGAGTTGGGGGCGGGAAAAACGACTTTGGTCCGTGGAATTCTAACCGGGCTAGGACACCTCGAACCCGTTCGCTCACCCACCTATAATCTCATCCAGACCTTCGAGACAACTCCGCCCGTGATGCATGCTGATCTATACAGGCTAAAAGGTGAATCATTGCACGAATTGAATGACTACTTCGAGACGCATCTGTGTCTGATTGAGTGGCCGGAACGCATCCCCAACCTACCATTCACCGCTGAAATCCATTTGGAAATCAGCGGTGACTCGCGGCTAATTTGCCTTTCGGGGATCGGCGCGGACCTCTAGGGGCTGAAGGAGGCCGATTTTTCGCTTCTCTCCAGAAGTGTTTTCAATCGTGATCCGGACTTCGTATTCGCCTGGTGCCACAAAAGGCCCCTGTGGTCCCAACGGAGTATCGCCCCAGACCGCTGATATCGGAAGACCGCTGCGACCACCTTTGGCAGCAAGGCGCAGATCCCAAACGAATCGGTGGCTCCCCTTTGTGGTTCCAGGTCGGGACTCAGGGCGAACCCAACCCGGCATGACCGTGAGGCTTTTGGGATCGACGGGAACGACAGGGGTGTTGCTCGCGATTTGATAAACCACTTGAGAGTCGAGTTTTGAAACGACTTCAATGGTGACTTTCGTCGCGCCCTGAGGCAGATAGTAATCCAGCATCGCACCATCAGGCGGGTTTTGTGCCCGGGGTTCGTCCGGGGGGAGCGGGGTGTCTGTGTTGGTGTTTCGCTCCAGAACATAGGCTGGCTGGGGTGCAAAGAACGTGGTGCTCGTGGCTTCCGGCAGGTTGCGAAGCATCGAAAAGTTGTCCATGATCCAGAAGCCTCGCCCGTGGGTGCCGATGACCAAATCATCCTCGTGGATCACAATATCTCGCACGGAGGTGGCGGGCATGTTGTTCCGTAAAGAGTGCCAATTTGAGCCTGCATCGTTCGAGAACGAAACGGCTAACTCGCTTGCGCAAACGAGCAAATTGGGATTCTTGTGGTCCTCGCGGACGGAATTGATCGGACTCGCCGGCAAACCGGAGACTATCTCTTTCCAGGTTTTGCCGAAGTCCTGCGTTCGATAGATGTGCGGCTTTAGGTCGTCGCATCGAATTCGATTGACCGCCGCATATGCCGTACCCTTAGAGAAGTGGCTGGCGTCGATCATCGAGACTTTGGACCAACTTGTGACCGCCTTTGGCGTCACGTTCTCCCAATTCTTGCCTTGGTTTTTGGTCACCCAAATCAGGCCGTCGTCGGTACCGCACCAGATCAAATTGAGGTCAAGTGGGGATGGGGCGATGGTGTAGATCACGCCGCGACGAGGCATTGTTTTCATTTCAGGCGTTGTGAACTTACCGACAGACTCGGGAATATCCCAGGTCTCGCGAGAAAGATCGGGCGAGATCGTGTCCCAATTCTTACCTCCGTCGATAGTTTTGAAAAGGATGTTACCGCCAAAGAATAGCGTTTTTTTGTCCACAGGTGAAAAGATTAAAGGCGCAGTTCTGAGCGTTCTGAACGAACCCTTCGGACGAATATCCACCACTTCACCGGTTACCTTATCATAGCGATTGACCCTGCCACCGTACATATATCGCGGGTTCAGGAGGTCCGGGGCAAAGTATGCATACTCATCACCGCCGACTGGGTGCCACTCTCGGAAAGTGATTTGACCATCATTCCCGCGACTCGAAACCATGGCTGAGCCACTCTCTTGCTGACCGCCGATGACATTGTAGGGAAAGGCGTTGTCGGTGATCACGTGATAGAACTGGGCGGTGGCTTGGTTGTACCAACTGCTCCAAGTTTCGCCGTGATTCACCGAAATGCTTGCGCCCTGATCGGCCGCGGCCATGATGATTTCGGGGTGTTTGGGGTTAATCCAGAGTCGGTGATAGTCGTCCCCTCCGGGCGAGCCCTTGATGCAGGTGAAATTCACTCCACCATCGGTGGATCGGTAGAGGCTCGTGTTCGCGGCATACAGGGTTTCTGCGTCAGTCGGGTCCACGCAAACCTCGGCGAAGTCGTCTCCCCTGCCATTGATTCTGCCCTCATCGTTCACCTTTTTCCAAGACATTCCAGCGTCGTTGGAGCGGTAGACCCCGCCAGGTTCGACGGTCGCGTAGAGAATTTTCGAGTTTGAGGGCGCAATCGCAAAGCCGATTCTGCCCACACCTTGAGGCGTTTCCGGCAGTCCCAAGTTAAGCCTCTTCCATGTGTCGCCGCCATCGGTTGACTTGAAGAGGCCGCTCCCTGGTCCGCGTCCGAATCCATTTTCCCACGGAGCCAAACGGGCCTCCCACATGTCGGCGTAGATGGTTTGAGAGTCGTTTGGGTCAATCGTGACTTGCACTGCGCCGGTGTTTTCGTCGGAGTAAAGGACCTTTTTCCAAGATTTTCCTTTGTCTAGAGTCCTGAAAACTCCTCGTTCTTCGTTAGGTCCATACGGGTGTCCCAGGGCGGCGACGAAGACTCGATTCGCATCGCGCTTGTCAACACAAAGGCCTCCGATTTGCTGAGCGTCTCGGAGTCCGATATGTGCCCAGGTCTTTCCCCCATCTCCCGAGCGATAAATTCCATCTCCGGTCGAAAGGTCTGGCCGTTGCAGTCCTTCGCCGCTACCGACGTAGATCACCTTCGGGTCTGATGGCGCAACCATGACGTCGCCAATCGAACCGGTCGGTTGGTCGTCAAAAATAGGTTTCCAAGTTCGTCCTGCATCGGTCGTTTTCCAAACTCCGCCATTGTTGACGCCCATGAAAAACGTATTGGGCTGATCCGCAATGCCGCAGGCTCCGACGGTTCGGCCCCCGCGAAAGGGGCCGATGTTGCGCCACTTGAGGCAGTCGGTCATGCTGGGTGTGACGGCATGAACTTGGGTTTGGAGGAGAATCATCGACGCAATTCCTAGAAGCATACGGCAATCTTAGCGCAAATCTGACCACGTTTTCTGAAATTACTACTACTATGGAGTTTCGCAGTTGGAATCGCTCCGAATTTGTCTTGTTTGGTCATTCGGAGTCTGTGGGGCGTGGGGTCAACCACCCTTGACCAAAAGGGAATATCATGATGAAATGGGAATTCTCTCCATCCTCTTGCTCACCGCCTGCGCGAATCCTGCGCCGAAGCCGACCCATGTGCTGATCTTTAGCAAGACGGCGGCATTTCGACACGACAGCATCGAAACGGCGGTTGCCGCGATCAAGGAAGCCGGGGTGGCGAAGAATTTAGAATTTGAGGCGACCGAGGACTCGGGGATGTTCAATGCGAAAGACCTCGCCCGATTCAAGGCGGTTGTCTTCCTCAGTACAACCGGCGATGTCCTAAACGATGCCCAACAGATTGAGTTTGAGAAATTCATCACCAAAGGTGGAGGCTACTGCGGAATTCATGCGGCGGCGGACACCGAGTATGATTGGCCGTTTTACGGCGAGACGGTGGGTGCCTACTTCCAGAACCATCCGGCGATTCAGAAGGTGACGATCAACGTGGAAGACACCAAGCATCCGACGACCTCGTTTCTCCCCAAGGTTTGGGAGCGTACCGATGAACTGTATAACTACAAAGCAAATCCACGAAAAAATGTGAAGGTTTTGGCCTCCTATGACGAGAAATCATATAAGGGCGGCACCATGGGCGATCATCCGATCATGTGGCACCACACGCAGGGTAAAGGTCGTTGTTGGTACACGGGAATGGGACATACCAAAGAGTCCTACAAAGAACCACTTTTTGTAGAAAGCGTGATGCGCGGAATCCTTTGGTCGGCCCGAAAACTTTGACCGTTTCCGGGTAAATTTGAGCCTATGGCCCCACCCATTGGCGTTCAACTTTACTCGGTCCGCGACCAACTCGACAAAGACTTCGAAGGGACGATGAAGAAAATTGCCGATATCGGCTTCGACGGGGTCGAAGCTGCCGGGCAATATGGTGAAAGTCCCCAGTGGTTTCGGGGCCTTTGCGATGACCTCGGCCTTCGGATTTCATCCATGCACACCTCACTTCCTGGAACCGAAGAGGGTAAGGATGCGCAAGAGTTTGCGGAAATTTTGGGGATCAAGGACTTCGTCATCCCCTACATTCCTGCAGAAAAGATGCAGACAAGGGCGCTTCTAGGGGCGATGTGCGACGAGTTCAACGCGGCACTCGATAAGTTTCCAGACTACAGGTTTACCTATCACAACCATGACTGGGAGTTTCGGGCAAACGCAGATGGGGAAGTTCCGCACCTAGTCATGCGCGAGTTGCTCGACCCCCGTTTTAAGTTTGAAGTGGATGCTTATTGGGTCAAAGTCGGCGGATTCGATCCAGTTGAAACGGCTTCGGAACTCGGTACGAGAGCACCGCTTTGGCACATCAAGGACGGGATGCTCACCGGTCCGATGCTTCCGGTAGGGGACGGAGTTTTGGACTACGCCAGCGTGATTCCGAAATTGACCCATGCCGAGTGGCTAATTGTCGAGTTGGACAACTGCGCAACGGACATGATCGAAGCGATTCGACGAAGCTACAACTTCTTGGCGGTTCTCTAAACGGTGAATATTGGCGTAATTGGCGTTGGCAACATTTTCGGGCAATATGTGGGGGGGCTCGCTGCGTTCCCCTCCGAGCATCTTTTCGCGGTGGCGGATATGGACGTGGCGCGAGCTCAGGATGTCGCGAACAAATACTCTATCTCGCGGGCCGTGTGCGTGGACGAACTGCTCTATGACTCTGAAATCGACATCATCATCAACCTAACCGTGCCCCTCGCGCACTACGAAGTGTCGACCAGAATCCTAGAATGCGGAAAGCACCTTTATTCGGAAAAGCCTTTGGCAACGACCTTCGCTGAAGGACGGGTCTTGATGGAGTTGGCGGCATCGAAAGGCAAGATGGTCGGTTGCGCACCTGATATTTTATTATCAGAAGGGCGGCGGCCCTATGCTGGATATGGGACCGTACTATCTGACCGCGCTCATCAACATGCTCGGCCCGATTCGGTCCGTTTCGGCAGTTACGAAAAGATCGTTCGAGACGCGTCAGGCGCCGAATCATACGATTCCGGTCGAAGTTCAAACCCACGCTGCGGGGACTTTGGAGTTTTGCTCTGGGGCGGTGGTGAGTCTTATCCAAAGCTTTGACGTGTGGGCGCACAAGCTGCCGATCATCGAAATCTACGGCTCGCGCGGCTCACTGAGCGTGCCGGACCCGAACGGCTTCACCGGTGAACCGTCGGTTTGGACAGAGAGTGAGCAGGAGTGGAAACCGGTTCCGAACGAATCGGCGGGATTCTGCGGCCGCGGAATGGGAGTTGCCGATCTCGCCGCCGCTGTGCGGACAGGCGATCCAGTCAGGGCGTCCGGTGCGATGGGGCTACACGTTCTGGAGGCGATGGAGGCGTTCGACCTGTCAAGCAGTTCGGGGCGGCGAGTTGACATGACGACGACTTGCGACCGGCCTGCGGCGTACTGAGCGCGGCTCGCAGGTACCCTTTGGCTATGACTTTACGACCGATGCGCTGGGAAGGTGGTGCCCTGATGATGCTGGACCAACGTGTCCTGCCCGGGCGGACGGAGTGGCTTCGGCTTACGACTTGGCAGGAAGTTCACGACGCGATTCGCGACATGGCGGTTCGGGGTGCACCCGCGATTGGGGTGGCGGCGGGGTACGGAATGGCACTCGCGGCGCTTGCTGGACAGAATCTTGAAGAAGTTCACAAAGGACTCGCGGCTTCGCGACCCACGGCTGTCAATTTGTTCTGGGCTTTGGATCGGATATCAGGACTCCAGACATCAGATTTCGACACCCTCCTCGCCGAAGCCAAGGCAATCGAAGCAGAAGACCTTCAGGCGAACCTCGACATGGCTCGCCACGGTGCCCCGCTCATCCCCCAAAACGCAAAAATCCTAACGGTTTGCAATACAGGCAGCCTTGCGACGGCTGGGCACGGGACCGCGCTCGGCATCATCCGAACCGCCCACGCGGACGGGAAAAACATCTTCGTCTATTCCTGCGAAACCCGCCCTCGCCAACAGGGGCTACGGCTGACCGCCTACGAGTTGACCGTCGAGAAAATACCGTTTAAGAGCATTGTGGACGGGGCGGCCGCGAGTTTGATGCGAGCCGGCGAGGTGGACTGCGTAATCGCAGGCGCCGACCGAATTGCCGCGAATGGCGATGCCGCCAACAAGATCGGCACGTATAGCCTCGCCGTGCTCGCGAAGCATCACGGAATTCCGTTCTACATCGCGGCTCCAACTTCAACGTTCGACGTGACTCTCGCCGACGGCGATGGGATTCCGATCGAAGAGCGCGATGCCAGTGAGATTTTGGAAAACGAGGGCGGACTTGTCGGACCCGCAAACTGCCCGGTTTGGAACCCAGGATTTGATGTCACTCCAGGCGAACTGATCTCCGCCATTGTTACCGAAAAGGGCTTGTTCCGACCCCCCTACGATTTCAAAAGCGACGGATTGAAATGACCATTCGCACTGCGGTCAAGGCGGCTGGGGATGAACTTGGCTCGCTCATCGAGGCGCAAGTGCTGTGCGGTTTCTGCCTTGGGGTCACGCGTTCGCAGGTGGTTGCCTGGGCGGGGCAGACGCTTTCGCCGCATGACGAAGCAGCATTCCGAGCTTTGGTCGAAGAGCGTCGGGTCGGCACCCCCCTCGCTTATTTGATCGGGTCCAAGGAGTTCTTCGGGCGCGATTTTATGGTGGGGCCTGGAGTCTTGATTCCGCGTGAAGATACTGAGACCCTGATCGAAGTTACTTTGCGGCGTCACACGAAGGAAGCTAAGAGTGTCTTGGATTTCGGGACGGGAAGTGGGTGCATCGCAGTGTCGCTCAAGCTGGAAAGACCAGTGTGGACAGTGTCGGCCGTGGATATTTCTGTGTCAGCTGTTGAGTTTTCGTTGAAAAACGCGAAGAACCTTTGCGCAAAAATTCAGGTTTTAAGAAGTGAGGGATTTGAGCAAGTGAATAACAGTTTCGACCTCATCGTTTCAAACCCGCCCTACATTGACCCGGCCGAGAGTTTGTCTCAGGAAGTCAGAGATCACGAGCCGGAGCTTGCACTCTTTGCCGGGCTTGACGGAATGGACTGCTACCGCTACCTTGCACAAGAAGCCCACAACTTCCTCACGCCAGGAGGGGAGATGATATTGGAGATTGGATACCTTCAAGGCGACTCGGTTCCGCGCCTCTTTGAGGAGCAAGGCTGGCGAGTAGATGAGGTTGCAACCGACCTCAATGGCATCCGTCGGGTCGTTGTTGTGTCCCGAATGTCATAATGAGCGAAAATGGAAATCCTCGTACCCGACGAATATAAGTACTTATACGAGCGGAACAACGAGCGTCCGATCTGGAAAATTCCCGATCCGGTCCTTCGCAAAGTCGCTCCGCCGATTGCGAACATCGACAAGAAGATGCTCGAATTCATCGAGCGAATGGTTCTGGCGATGAAAAAGGCGAACGGCGTTGGCCTCGCCGCTCCCCAAATGGGAAAATCCTTGCGCATCATCGTCATCGCGCCTGCTGGCATGAAGCCCACGGTGCTCATCAATCCAGAAATTATGGAGTCGCACGGGGCCGCGGTGGGACTTGAGGGATGCCTCAGCATTCCCGGCCTTTACGGCGACGTAGAACGCCCCGATCGAGTTGTGGTGGAAGCCTACGATCGCAAAGGTAAGCCCGTTGCCTACGAGATGGAAGGACTCCCGGCGCGAGTTGTGCAGCACGAGGTGGACCACCTCAACGGGATTCTTTTCACCGATAAAGCCGATCCTGCCTCGCTCCATTGGGTTCATCCCGACAAGGCCGACACTCCGGTCGAATGAGATTTGTCTACTTCGGCACCGCCCCGTTTGCGGTCCCCGCTTTGCGGGCGATTGCGGACTCCGTTGTGCTTGTCGTCAGCCAGCCTGATCGCCCAAGTGGCCGAAAAATGGAGTTACACCCTTCGCCGGTAAAGTTGGTTGCGCAAGAGCTTGGAATTCCGGTGGAAACACCTGAGAAATGCCGAGACGCGGGCTTCGTCGAGATGATCCAGAACTTTGAAGCGGACGCGCTCATCGTAGCCGCCTACGGGCAGATCATGAGCGTGAAATTGCTGGAATCCGCCAAGTTTGGAGGATTTAATTTGCACGGTTCAATCCTGCCTAAGTACCGTGGGGCGGCACCGATTCAGAGGGCTCTGATGGATGGGGAAGTCGAAACTGGAGTCACGCTGATGCAGATGGCCAAGGGGATGGACACCGGGGACATGATCAATATTGTTCGCACGCCCATCTGGCCGGATGAGACTTACGGGGAACTTGCTGGGCGGCTTGCGGATTTAGCGGCTGCGCAACTATTGGACTGGGCTGAGCGATTGGCTTCAGGGGATTACCCGCGCGTGGCTCAAGTCGAGGCCGAGGCGACTTACGCCGCCAAAATAGAGCGGTCGGACGCTCGGCTGAGTTTTGAGCGGACGGCGGGCGAAGAATACAACCGGTTCCGCGCGGTGACACCGAGTCCGGGAGCTTTCATTTCGACTAAGTTCGGAGAACTTAAGATTCTTGGTGCCCGACTTTCTGGAGACAGTGGTTTGAGAGTGGGAGAAATTCTGGCTTCTGAGAAGCTCGTGGTCGGATTCGAGAGCGGTGCTCAGGAGTGGACAACGGTGCAACTCTCGGGCAAAAAGCCCGTCTCCGCGCTGGACTTCGTTCGTGGGATGAGGCTTCAGTCGGGCGACTCGCTAAAAACATAGCTCTGAGGCTATTGCTCAGGTTTTTGCGGCGCCGCAATCGGAACCGAATTCTCAAACTCCACTTTCACCGGCTGCTTGCCCACGAAAAAGGGGCGAATCCAGAAGAAATAAGTTGAAACCGCAAACAAAAAACCCGCAATCCACGGTCCGTAGCTGACCTTCGGCGCACTCACGCGCGGTTTTGCCTCAACTTCGGGGTTGGTTTCAAGGGTCTCCGGGGGTTCTTTCATCATCTTTCGAGCTCCGGGATAGGTAATACCCCACTGGGGGCATTGACCAAATAGTTACAGACGGGCTATAATAGAGGTTCGCCGCGTGAATTCATGGTGGAAAAGTGCATTGCGCCTCTGCGGAGGGTACCGTTCCAGATTCAATTGGCAGGAAAATTAACATGTACGCAATTATTAAGACGGGCGGCAAGCAGTACAAAGCCGAAGCAAATGAGACCTTGATCGTAGAAAAACTCGAGGGCGAGGCAGGTACTAAGATCGTCCTTGACGAAGTTGTCGCAGTTTTCAACGGCGATGCGGTCACCCTCGGCTCCCCTTTCGTAAAGGGCGCAAAGGTCACGGTTGAGATCGTTCGACAGGGCAAAGGCCCCAAGATCGACGCTTTTAACTACAAGGCCAAGAAGAATCAGCGAAAGCGATGGGGACATCGCCAGCCACAAACTCACCTTCGCGTTGTCGAAGTCGTGGGCGGAAAGTAAGTTTAGAGAGAAATTAAGTCATGGCACATAAAAAAGGTCAAGGTTCGTCCAGAAACGGTCGCGATTCGCAGTCACAGAGACTGGGAATGAAGCGATATGGTGGTGAAGTTGTTAAGGCAGGCGCGATCATCGTGCGACAACGCGGCACCAAGTTTTACCCCGGCGTCAATTGCGGCATGGGGAACGATCACACGCTGTTTGCATTGATCGCAGGTCAAATCAAATTTGAGGGTCCAACCTCAAAGCGAAGGATCAGCATCTATCCGTACCAAGTGGAAGCATAGTTCTCGAAACATATTGTTAAGAAAATTCGTCTTTAACCTGCCGAGACTTAGAAGTCTGGCAGGTTATTGCATTTAGGGATTATTGAAAAATGGGTTTACGCCGAATGTACGATGAAAAGCTGGAGACTATCCGCGAGCATATTGTTCATATGAGCACTATGGCAACGGAGATGATTGAGCAGGCCATCGAGGCGGTCCTTACCGGCGATATTGACCTTGCGAACATGGTCATCAGTCGCGACGATCTCGTGGATGCCCTTGAGGAGACCGTGATTCGCGAAACGGTTCTGCTGGTGATGCAGGAGGCCCCCGTCGCGGGAGACCTTAAGTTCCTCACAGCGACTCTTGGCGTGATCGGCGAACTCGAAAAAGTTGCCGACGATGCCGTAAAACTCGCTCGCCGAGCGAAGAAGATCGACGGACATTTCCCTGACGATATGCGCTCCGCTCTCGGCGACCTCGCCACTAACGCCAAGCGATCCCTTGCCGGTGCAATCCGGCTTTACACAAGCTACGACAGCAACCTTGCCCAGGAAATCATCACGCTGGACGAGAAGATTGACCTTCAGTACTCCGTTGCGCGGAAGCGTCTGATCTTGATTATGCAGCAGCGCCCGGAAGAGGCAGAGAATTGCGTGATCGCGATGGGTATCTTCCATGCGCTTGAGCACGTTGCCGACCATGCGGTTGCGATCGCGAAAAGGCTAAGAGTTCACTACGAAAGCCGCTCTTTGTCGCTCGAAGACGAGAGCTGAAGCGCGACCCGCGTAATTCGCCGCCTCGCCATATTCTCCACTCGGAATGTACCTAACGGGTCTTCGACTCGGTCGCCTAGTTTGGGAACCTTGGACAGTTTGTCCACCAGAATTTGTGCCACTGTGTCGGTCTTTTCGACTTCATCCGGCTCAATCTCCAAAAACTCTAACAGTTCGTCGTAGCGAACATCCGCCCGAATCGAAAGGCGATGCGGCCCGGTTCGATCAATTGCCGCCCGATCACTTTCGGGTGCATCGTCGAGTTCGCCAAAGACTTCCTCGACCACGTCCTCCAAAGTCACCAATCCACTCGTTCCGCCGTACTCGTCGGCTACGATGAGTATTTGCGTTTTAGCTTCGCGCATTCGCTGGACAAGACGGTTAAGGTTTAGATTTTCTGGAACAATCTCGACTGGCCGCAGGATCGCGTTGAGGTCAAACTCTGGAGCGCTCCAGGCTTGCAGGAGATCTTGGAGGTACAAAATTCCGACAATGTCATCGATGTGGTCGCGACAAACCGGGAGGCGGCTGTGCTTGTCCTTCTGCAAGACCTGCATGATCCGTTCCTTGGTCGCGGTCACATCAACCCACTTGATGTCCATCCGGTGGATCATGATGTCTCCGGCGTCAAGGACGTCAAATTTGAGTGCTTTTTGGACAAGTTTGGCGTGATTCTCATCCCATTGTCCGTCGGAAACTCCAGACCGGACCATCAGTAATAGCTCGTCTTTTGTGACGGACTCTTCTTCGTTCTCGGACATGGATTTTCCAAGGAGTCGGAGAATTCCAGCAGTGGATCTTTCTGCGACCCAAACGAGTGGGCGCAAGATCGTGGCAACGCCCCGAAGTATCCGAATCAGTCTCAGGATCGCCCGTTCGGGATCGGTCAGGATCAAGTATTTTGGAAGTAACTCACCTACGATGACCAGGGCGAATGTCACGAGAATCAAAGAACTCGTGTAGCTGACGGCCTTTGGCACGGAGTTCCCCAAAAGGTGGGCCAAGCTATCCGAAATCAACGGCTCGGCAAGGGAGGCAATTCCAACACTGCAGAGGGTGAGCCCAACTTGAATGCCCGCGACATATCGAGCAAGGTGGTCAAGGGAATCAAGGACCAGTTTTGCTGACGCGTTGCCCCGTTTCGCCATCTGCTCGATGCGACTCCGGCGACTCCCGATGAGGCTAAATTCTGCCGCAACAAAAACACCGTTCGCGATAATCAGAACAACGCTGATTAGCGCAGTGGTAAGAGCAGGTCCCATATTTGGATTCTAGTGTATCCCATCTAGTATCTCAAGGTGTACTCAACCGTGAGCCGCCAAGGCAGATCCTGGTTGGTGCTGATGCCAAACCGGGTTCTCTGGAATAGCGATCCCTTGCCTGGCAACCGGTAGGTGAGTTTCAGCTCGTACTTAAGCTTTCCGATCGGAGTCTGTGAAATTTGCCGTCGCGCCGTGATTGTCAAGCCTTTGCCAATCGTCTTTGCCGCCGTCAATGTCGCGAGGTCAAACGCGTTGTAATCGACCGAGAGATAGTCCAGCCCAAACGATGTCGCCAGCCCGCGGGTGAGCCCATTAGTGAGCGATGGGATCGCCAGACCGTAAATCGCTTGATTGAACTGCCCCCGCCCTCCGGTTGAGCCGATTCGGTTCGAAGCCACGCTGGCAAGTTGCTCAATCAGCTCCTTCTGCCCGAGAAGGGCGAGAATCTCTTGTTCGGAGAGGTCAGGAGGGTCGCTGCGCGCCGTGAGGGTGACGCCCTTGGGGTCCAGCAGGTTGCCGCGAATCCGCAAGTCCACGTCGTACCGCTCAATCGTGTCTCCAAGCCGTCTCGCCGCTACCGTGGTGTGCCCGTCCAGATCAATATCAACTCTCGCAATCGGCTCGGAGAAAGATGTGGCGTGGTAGGTCAAGTCAATCTTGCTGCCTGGGTCCAGCGCGATTCGCGCATTAGGCAAGGAGAAAATCCCCTTGGTCAGTAGGAACTTGGCGACCGCGTCTGGATAGCTCAGACTCCCGTTGATCGCACCGCCGCCACTGAAGAATAGATCGCCGGTCGTCGTTCGAATTCGTGCGTCCCCGACCAGGCGAACCTGGATGTTCTTGAAAACTGGATCAACTATTGGTTCGGTCGCGTTTCCGGCCTCAAAGGGATCAGGAGTCGGAACGTCCAGCTTTGCCAACCGAAGCCCACCCTCTTCTGGAGTCGAGAGTTCCGGGGCGCGGAGTGATCCTCCAATCGCCACAATGCCATCGATCACACCGGAGCCGAGTTGTTTGCTGATCGGGGTCTTTTCGGCGAGAGTAGCGTTAGTAAATGTGACGGCACCCTTCAGCTTTGCTAGGTCGAGAAATTCCTCAAGGTTCTCTACACCGCTCTTGAGCGCCTCTTCCAGGTTGAGTTCTGCATCCACTCTTACCGAACCGCCCGCTGCTAGGTCAGTGCGCCCGTTCACAATTTTCACTTGATTGTTAACCAAATTCGCGACTAGGTCAAAGTCCTTGAGTGCGGTGATGGTCGGTTCATAGACTTTACTTGTCGCGTTCATCTTTTGGAATCCGAGACTTTCCCCACGAATATGAAGCTCTCCGTCAATCTGGAGCGAATCAATTGGACCCCCAACGGTGAGTTTGCCGCCAACCTTTCCGGCCGCGCGTTTGGGGTCCAGAGCGAGCACTTGAGTTGTAAATTCGCTCAGGTTACGATCGTTCAGGACCACCGACCCCACAACTTCAGGCCTGGGGGCACCCTTTTCCAGACCAATTCCAAAAGCTTGCAAGGGTGCCTTAAGCTCCAGTTTTCCCCCAAACCCGGATGCTGAAAATAGGCCAGAAGTTTCGAGAACATTGTCCTCGAGAGTGATCGCATAAATTTGGATGCTCGGCAAGGTTGCCTTGTCGGGAGTTGCGGTATCGCCAATTTCAGTAAGAGAAGCATTACCGTATCCTCGCAAATTCTTGAATTCGCCGGAGGCGTCGAAGTCAAGTTTAAATCGCCCATTCACCCTCGGAAGACCGGGCACGAAGTCCGCGAACCACTCGGAGCGGAAATTTTCAATCGAAATCGAACTTGAAAGCAAGGCGGTCTCATTGCCGATCGCCTTGATCCGCGCGATAGAGTTTTCCCGCGTCCAGGTGAGTTCGGGAACCTCCCAAGAGCGTTTGCTGTAATTGAATGAACCCTCGAGACTGCCGACCGAGAGACCGGATTCCTCAAGGCCGGTAGCTGTGAATTTGTTCACGGCTACGGTCGGGTCGTCTGATTCCCCGCTTAGAAGAGCACTGAACGAGGTGGATCCTTTGATCGAAGAAAGCAAATCAACCGTCTCCGGTGTGAGATCTTTAGCGTTTCGGAGAATTGAATCCGCGACGGTATGAAGGTCAACGTTGAGAACGTCCACTCGTCCCTCAATTGCTTTCGAGTTCATATCGAATGCGAGGTTTTCGCCGATCACAAAGCGGTCATCTTGCCCTATTTCAAATCCGCCAAGTACCTTCCCGGATCGTACGGTGGCCTGCAAACTTCCCGAACCTACTCGATACTGACCAAGGGTAAAGCCATCAATTCGCGCATCTACGTTACCTGACGCTAGCTTTGACGTAGGACCCTTGAGGCTTAGTTTTCCAGAGAGAGTTCCTGCCACGGGTACGTTGAACGATGCCCCCACTAAGTCCTTGACCCCAACCTTGCTGAGGTTCAATTCCTCCAAGCGCAGGAAATTCTGCTTAATGTTGTAGGCACCTTTGCTGGTGACACTGCCTCCTCCGATAGACGCGGTAAGGCCTGCCCATTCGATCCGGTTATCAAAGAACCTGAATTGAGCGTTGATGTCTTGACCGTTCACACTTCTTGTGAAAACATCAGAACTCTGAAACAGACCCTTCAGATCAGGCTTGTCCACAGTCCCCGAAATCAATACACTTTCGAGGGTCGCAATTCCTTCTATTTCGGGACCGAGCCAATCTGACAGTTGGACGAATGATCCGGTTGCGCTGCCTTTAATTTGGCGGGTCCTTAAATTCAAGGCGATTTGCCCCTTCGCGGTTGTCGCGCCGATCAGCACCGAAATTGAGTCAAATTTGATCTCACGTTGGTTCGCGAGCAATGTCCCCCGGACGACTGGAATTTGCTTGCCGCCCACCTCCACCCCGTACAACTCCGCACGGCCCTTCAATTGGGGATCTGTATATGATCCCGACACCGTGCCAGTGAAAAAAGCTGACCCGGCAACCTCCGGGTTGATGGCCGCAATGTCGATACCTCCTGCCTGAACCTTAACGGAGAGTTGCTTTGTCTTCCAATTCACACTTCCCGTCGCAACCATTGAACCGTTCCGCCCGACAATCGTCGCCTTATCAATGGTGATCTGGTCGCCATTGAGTCGAGCCCGAGCGTTTGCCTGGCCGAGTAACACTGACCTCTTTTCTCCTGGAGCGCGGTAGGTGATTGGCCCCGTCAATCCAATTGCTGCCTGGGGCCGGTCTGACTTACCTGAGATAATCGCCCGAACCGAGATAACTCCGCTAAAGCCAGAATCGGGAGCAACTGCAGCAACTGAAATTGCGCGTGCATCGAAAAAGCCTCCTAGGTCCCTGGTTTTGAAGTTTAGGGACAACGCGCCTGCCACCGGAGTTCGCTTATAGGTTCCCACCGCTGAGCGGAGGTAGAGTTGGTCGTTCATAAAAGCAAGCTTTGCGCTCACCCGGTCAATCTGTTCGCCGGAAACGACGAATGAGTCCGCGACTGAATTCCCCAGGACCTGAAGCTTTCCGCCGCGATAAAGTATCAAGCCGTCGAACGCCCCGTTGTTAAAATTCATTCCAGCGGGGATCGATTCGCGCATTGTGCTCATCAAGGATTGGCTGGAGGGAGCACTGGCCTTCACGACCCCCCGAAACTCAAGGGGGCCAGTCCACAGAATTTCACCCCGAACATTCGCCCGAGTTCCCCCATCCTCAGCCGTGGCCGTGAAGTTGCTTCCACTTTGATTGCCAGAAAAAGTTAGCTTACCGTTCGCAAACCTTGTCCATTTATCAACAAACAGACCTGCAAACGCCCCATCAAAAGTTCCTTGCCATGTAACGGGGCCTTTGCTCGGAATAGCAATGACCGCTTGCGTTTTTCCATCCAATGATTGGGCAGATAATTTTGGTAGCTCTGGTATCCAACTTTGAAGGTGCCGAAGTAAAGTGGTTGCGACAAGTCGGTCGCTCGCCAAGCTTAAGAATTGACCGCCAGGGGTAGATTGCAAACTCGCTTTCAGTTTCCCGGCAGAAACTACCTCTGGCTCTCCGTGGGCGATAAATTTGTCGCCTACCCCCTCAAGGTCAATTCTCGGCAACTCGACTTCCAGAGTCCCAACCGGCGATAGCATTTGGTCTTCGTAGTGAACGCTTACATGCTCGGCAACTACCGCGAATGGGGTCTTGCCCTCCGGCCCGGGAGTTTTTTTAATTGCCTGAAGTATCTCAAAATTCCCTTTAGAGTTTCGTACTAAGCGGAGGTCAATGTTTCGTGCGAGGACACGAACCGTTCCATCATAAGTAACCTCAACTCGCTTAACTTCAGCAATCTGTTTTCCTCGTGGATCAATGAGTTGCGCGCCGGTTAAAAGCGCCTGGAAGTTTTCAAGGTTTATATTATAGGATAAAGCAGTAAATTTATATTTACCATCGAGCCCATCGTATTCGTACTTGATGGGAACACCCGGAGAAAGAAGGACATCAACGCAATCCTTCAGGTAGTGAATACTCCAAATGCCAACCAAGAGCGAGGGAGCGACGAGAACGCCGATGCCGGCTAGCGCACGAAGCCCAGCCACCACCCCATCAGCGATTCGTCGAATTACGACCACGAAGTTATGACGGGTGAGATTGCCCCGACGTCATCCCCCTAATGAGAAGTTGTTGCGAAGGCTTGGTCGGCAAGCTTGAGTCTTTCGCTCATAACCTTCTCACTGAAGGCAATCGCGTTGTATGAACTGCGGATAAACGGTCCGCTTGCAACGAAAGCGAAGCCAAGTTCTTCTCCGATAACTTCATATTCCTTGAATTCATCGGGATGAATGTAACTCACGACCGGCAGGTGCTTCATAGTCGGCCGGAGATACTGTCCGATGGTTACCGCGTCAACTCCGATCTTGCGAAGATCCTTAAGCGTCCGTAAGACCTCCTCACGCGTCTCCCCAAGTCCAAGCATAATGCCGGATTTTGTATAAATTGTGGGATCAAGTTCCTTAACCATTTCCAACACGCGCATGGTGCGACTGTACTTGGCCTGCGGCCTCACCACGGTGTGTAGGCGTTCGATCGTCTCGATATTGTGATTATAGATCTCCGGATGTGCGTCACAAACGGTCTTAATAAGTTCGGGCTTTCCCTTAAAGTCTGGGGTCAAGACTTCAACAATGGTGTGCGGGGTGTGCTTGTGCAACATCTCGATCGTCTTCGCGAATTGGCCGGCGCCTTCGTCCGCAATATCATCGCGGGCAACGCTAGTCACGACCACGTGCTTCATGCCCATTTTCTTTGCGGTCATCGCAACATTGACTGGCTCAAAAGCATCGACCTCTTCGCCGCGACCAACCTTAATCGCGCAGAACCCGCAACTTCGTGTGCAAGTGTCTCCAAGAATCATAAACGTTGCGGTCTTCTTGCTCCAGCATTCGGGGAGGTTTGGGCAGCGTGCGCTCTCGCAAACCGTGTGCAGGTTCTTACTCCGCATCATCAATTCAACTTCCTTGATGGATTCGGGCCGTGGCAACCGAATCGTAAGCCACTCTGGAAGGCGTTGGGTCATTGTACTATTATACGCCCTAGGTTCAAATCAGGTTCTACCGGGTAGGATTGAGGAGCCCCAATTCTCAT
>JAIOPU010000081.1 GCA_021413725.1 Armatimonadota bacterium
GCTCCAACTCAACGACGCAAGTCTCAATTTCGAACCAGAAAGTTCGGAGGCGTTGGGGTTTGGCTTCCGTTGTGGCTTCCTAGGGCTGTTGCACATGGACATTGCGCGGGAGCGACTAGAGCGGGAGTTCAACCTCGATCTCATTCTCACTGCTCCGAGCGTTGACTATAAAGTGACCAAGCGTAATGGTGAAGTCTTGCACATTTCAAACCCGTGTGAGTTCCCAGACCCGAACGAGATTCAGATAATTGAAGAGCCGACCGTTGCGGCTACGATCATGGTTCCGAACGAGTGGGTAGGGGCGGTGATGACGCTTTGCCAGGAGCGACGGGGAACATATAACCGGACCGAATACCCGACTCCACAGCGGGCGATCCTTTACTATTCCTTGCCACTCGGTGAAATTCTTCTGGACTTTTTCGACAAGCTTAAGTCCAATACCAAGGGCTACGCTTCGTTCGACTACGACTTAAGCGGATACCAACAGAGCGACCTCGTGAAGCTCGACATCCTGCTCAACGGCTCGATGGTGGATGCCCTGTCGTTCATCGTCCACAAGTCGTTCTCTTACAACCGGGGGCGAGCGATGGCAGAGCAACTGCGCAAAGTCATTCCGAGACAGCAATTTGAAGTCAGAATCCAGGCTGCAATTGGGGCGAAAGTCATTGCCGCCGAATCTGTGAAACCCTTCCGAAAGGACGTCACTGCGAAATGCTACGGCGGCGACTTTACGCGAAAGCGTAAGTTGCTTGAGAAACAGAAGGCCGGTAAGAAGCGGATGAAGCAGATGGGAAATCTGGAATTGCCACAAGAGGCGTTCTTGAGCGTGCTGAAGGTCGCAGAGTAAGAGCAGCGATGTGGAGCGTCCATGCTCCGTCCTCCGTTACCACCTGCCGTGGTGACATCGCTACATTATTAAACCCCTTTTCTGCAGGTTTCGTTCCGATTGTGGTCATAATTGGGAATGCGCTTCTCGCTCGGACTATTCATTCTTGGCTTCGGATCATTCTGTCAGGCTCAGCTCTCACAAGAGCCGTTCTGGACTTGGGTTCCCGATAAGTCGGCTCCACCCGTTTTTCAGGCTCGCCGTGAGCGGCTTCGTTCTCTGATGCCTGCGGGTGGGATTGGAGTGTTTTTCACAAATCCTGAGCAGGCTCGTAACAACGACGTTGATTTTGCCTTTCGCCCCGATTCTAATTTTCTGTACCTGACCGGTTTTGAAGAGCCGGATTCAGCTGTAATCGTCGCGAAAGACGGTATCACCGTTGACGGAAAGCTGGTTCACGAGGTGCTTTTCTGCAACAATCGCGATGCTGGAGCCGAGACTTGGACGGGATATCGCTTTGGTCCGGATCGAGCGCAGTCGGCGATGGGCTATGAGCTGGCGGTCGCGAACGACCGATTCAAAGCGGTTCTCGATGGCATCACGCCATTCTCTCCGAGATTGCAAGTTCTGTCGCCGGATACGTTGCCGGGACGAAATCGCTATGCTCTGTCAAAC
Source organism: Armatimonadota bacterium (assembly GCA_021413725.1). Lineage (GTDB taxonomy): Bacteria > Armatimonadota > Fimbriimonadia > Fimbriimonadales > Fimbriimonadaceae > JAEURQ01. The sequence continues at coordinate 1,502 of JAIOPU010000081.1, forward strand.
ATGATTACCGCTTTCCAAGCGTGGGCGGCAACTAATAAGGATAAACTTGAACTTACATCTCGGACCGGGAAAACTTTGGGAGCAATGCGATTTGTGAAGGATTCTGAAGAAATCCGGCTTATGAAGAAAGCATGCGAAATCTCGGCACTTTCCCACGTTGAAGTCATGAAATCGTGCAAGCCGACAAGCACAGAGTTTGAGCTTTCCGCTCTTATGGAGTATGGATTCAAGAAGCACGGTTGCGAGTATATTGGTTATCCAAACATCGTCGGCAGTGGCGGAAACTCTTGCGTTCTGCACTATGAAAAGAACGAGCGCACGGCGAAAAACGGCGACCTAGTCCTCATGGACTGCGCCGGCGAATATCATGGTTACAGCTCAGATGTCACCCGAACATTCCCCGTGAATGGAAAGTACACGACTGAGCAGCGTGCGATTTATGATTTGGTTTACGAAGCTCAGGAAGCGGGAATTCAAGCTTGCAAATCTGGAAGTTCTTTCAATACACCCCATCAGGTCGCGGCCAAAATTCTCGGTGACGGGCTGATTAAGCTGGGCATCATCAAGACTGCGGGGGAACTTGGGCGGTACTTTATGCACGGCACGAGTCATTCGATCGGCTTAGATGTGCACGATCTGATGACCTCCGATTCAACTCTTCGCCCGGGCGTTATGTTAACGGTTGAGCCAGGGATCTATATCAAAGAGGGAAGCCCTTGCGATAAGAAGTGGTGGAACATCGGAGTCCGCATTGAAGACGATATTCTGGTCACGGAGAAAGGACCGGTGAATATGAGCGTGGCCGCGCCTCGGACTTCAAAGGATGTGGAGAAGCTGATGGCGAGCAAGAAGAAGTAGCGCATGGCAGCCGCCCTTGATGCACCGAGCAAATCTCAGATTCGGGACTTCCGAAGTTGGGTGGTCGTGCTCGTGATTGGCACTGTGTGGTCAAAATGGGTTTACATTCAACCGTTTATTCCGGGGCAGTGGGTAAGAGATTTTTTTGGTCCCATCCTTCCATATGGGTTTTTCCTAGTCGGTGCACTAGGAACTTTTCAAAGTTTGCTACAGATGAAGCGGTGGAATAGCTGCGGAATCACGGTGCTCATTTTGTTTCTTGTTCTCGCATTCCCTGGCCCGTCGAAAAAAGGACGGATCGCCGCAGAGTTGCCGCTGATGAAAAAGTCTGTTGGCGGCGGACAGCCATATGGACCGGTCCGAAAGAAGCAGGTAAACGGGCGACAAATTTGGTTCTGGGCCTGGAATAGCGTTGGAATAGATAATGAGACAGGTGTTGCATACGATCCCGAAGACAAGTTAGAATCAGAATTGCAAAACGGCCGAGCCGCAGACATTATTGCCGCTGAAAAGGTTGAAACGAGTTGGTATTTTATTGAAACGACCTAGTAGTAATTTCTTTGCGGATCGAAACATCAGCATCCGCAATTTTCTGGTTCATGGGAGCCATAACGTCGATCGTGCGCTCGGGCACCGATGGAGACAAAGAGATAGGGACTTGAGTTTCTTTCTTCACCAAATCCACAACCTCTAGCAGGGTTGGACGGTCAGTTTCCTCTGCTCTCTGGTAAAGCCAGTGGATCAGAAGTTTGGGGAAGGAATATTTTTAAAGCTAAGAACATCTACTTATCGGCTCCATGCCCGAGGTCTGCGAAAAGGATCATTTGCCACGCCGCTTGGTGAACTTCGGAATAGGACTCGCCTTCGAACTCGACAGTGTAACCGTCAACTCGTCGCACGCCCAATAGGCGCTGGGCCATGTCGGCCTCCTCGGTCCGATTGAATTCGATCTGGATTGTGCAGGGCAAAACTGGCGTCCAGGGGTCCATTTCGCTGGCGTGCTCGACTCCTCGACGTGCTGCCTCGAATATAAGTTCTTTGGTCTCACATGGGTGCAGGCACTCGCCCACGAACCTTCCCAACCCATCTTTCACCTCGGCGGTGGCAATTTTGGGGATAAGCTGCTTCGCCTCGGCGCAACCGGCACGGTCGGAGCTGATCATTACGATGGGGACATCAAAGCAACCGGCGAGCCCGGCGGCGAGGGCAATCTCCCCGGCGGGCATATCGTTGATCGTCATGCGGTGAACATAGCCAGTGAGAGTGTGCTCCATGATCGCGCCCTTGGTCCCCGCCATCGCGTGGTAGCCGACCAAAAGTCCCGCCGTGCATTCGCGGTTGATGCCGTTCATCATTCCGCCAAATCCCGCGCCGTGACCGGATATAAGTTTGGTGCCCGGCTCTAGCTGGTCAACGAGAAGGTTTTTGCTATTTCCGTGCGAATCCTTGACGACAACCTCGGTCGCCCCCGCCTCGCGAGCACCGCGAATCGCTGCGTTGACGTCCTCCGTCATCCGCGCTCGCGCCCACTGGAAGTCGTAGTGATCGCTGTTGGGACGACCGCACTGGCTCCAAGAAACCAGTCCTGTGCAACCTTCAATATCGGCGGAGATAAAAACTTTCATGCTAGCCACTAGTTTATCCGGTCAAAGGAAATGAGAAACTGAAACACCTAAAGGGTGTCCATAATGCTGTATGCGCCGACAATATCTGGTGGCGGTCACTATGTTGTTGCCCACAGTTTCACTTGCAAATGGGGCAATGGGGCTGGGACTTGAGCGCTGGGATCTGAGGTTCTGGTGGGCCTATGTGGTATTAATGGTTGCGGCAGAAGCCTGGCTGATCGGCCGGTGGGTTGGATTCTCATGGGAGCAGAGCTTGCTCCGCTCTGTTCTTGCGAATTTGCTTACTGGTGGAACTTGTGGTGTGGGTATGATCGCACCGTTCCTCCATTACACTTTTGCAGGAACACCCCAAGACCCAAACCCCCTCCTTGACTCGTTTAAAGTTCTGCTGTACTTTTCCATTCCGTCAGCCGCGATTGAGACCTGGTTCTGGGAGAGAAGGGATGCGCCTCGGTCAGGCAAATTCTGGCGAGTGGTCGCTGTCCATTTACTCATGGTCCCCGTAGGCATGGCGATTCTGTTGATTCCACCAAGGCCTTACCTGGGACTTGAGCGATTTAGTCAAAGTGCCAGACATCGCACTTTCATGCGCGATCTCTCTCAATATGTATTGAGGGAAGACCATTTGCCAAAAGGAGATACGCTGAAAAGTCTCGCAACAGAGGTTTCACCTAGTAGATCTCCAGTGAGTTTGTACATCCCAGAATTCACTCGTTTTGCAACCGGCGAGGACTGGCAACACCCAGAATACACCTTAAACAAAGCTGCTCTTGGACGCAAGCTAAACCATGAACTTGAAGATGATCAGTGGGTTTGGCTTTTGAGAAGCACCGATGGAATAGGAGAGATTCGAGTTAGCCTTAGGTCTGGGCAGGTACAGAAAGGTGGAGTTGGCTCTGAACCGCAATAGGGAATTTTCGATTGCAAGTTTGAGTAATACTTGGTAAAGTAATGAAGACATTTTCGCTCTTGGAGAAAACTACAATGAAAACTAACAAATTGATGATGCTCACTCTGGCGTGTACGGCAACCAGCCTTGCGTTCGCCCAAAACGGCACAACACTCAAAGAAGGCGACAAAGCCCCTGCCCTCGCCGTTGCGAAATGGAGCAAGGGTAAGGCGGTCAAGTCATTTGAGAAGGGCAAAGTTTATGTTGTCGAATTCTGGGCAACTTGGTGCGGACCGTGCAAAACCAGCATCCCCCATCTCACCGACATGGCTAAGAAGTACGCGGGCAAGGCCACTTTTACCGGCGTGAGCGTCTGGGAGAATAAGAAGGATAACTCCGATACCTCGTACTATGCAGCCGTAGACAAATTCGTCAAAGAAATGGGCGGAAAGATGGACTATAACGTCGCAATTGACGGCCCCGCCGGAACGATGGCGGACACTTGGATGAAGGCTGCCGGACAAGATGGCATTCCCACCGCTTTCGTCATCAACCAAGAGGGCAAGATCGCCTGGATCGGTCACCCGATGTCAGGTTTGGATGAAGTAGTCGGCGAAGTCATTGCCAAGAAGTATGACTCCAAGGCTGCGGCAGCAAAGCGAAAGGCCGAGCAGGACGCTCAAGGCGGTATGCAAGAGGCCGCCCAAAAACTACAAGCCGCGATGGAGTCCAAAGACCCCAAGGCTGTGATATCTGCTTACGAAGAGATCATTGCGAAGTACCCTCAAGCTAAGCCTCAAGTCGCTCCCGCGATCTTCACGGCATTGTTGGAAATGGATTCAAAGGCTGCAGTGCAATTTGGCAAGGACTTTGTCGCTTCCACGAAAGACATGGACGCTATGACCTGCAATATGATCGCCTGGCCAGTCATTGAGAAGGAAGGCATGAGCATGGACGACTACAAGTGGGCTCTCGGAATCGCGGAGAAAGCCGTGGCGATGACGAAGGAGACGGACTACGCGATCCTAGACACCTGTGCCTATGGCTACTACCGGACCGGCGACAAGGCTAAGGCTCTCGCCATGCAACAGAAAGCCGTGGACCTTTGCGAAAAGGATCCAAAGGCAGATGGCGACATGAAGAAAGACCTGAAGTCGCGTCTAGAGCTTTACAGCAAGTAAAGCTTCGCAGAAAACCCAGCGTGCCTCTCGCGAAATGTGGGAGGCATTTTATTTTGATCGGTTGTCAAAAGTATGTATCACAAGATTCGTTCGTCGCACAAAATAGGTGGGGTCATATTCAGCCTGTTTTTCCTAGTTCTCGCGTCAACTGGGTTACTCCTAGCCCTGAAAGATAGTCTTGGATTTGTCCGCCCTCCAGAAGCGAAAGTCCCTGATTTTGTCAGCGCGGGTGCCATCGTTTCAATTGAGAGGGTCCTTGAGGCCGTGCTCGCCCAAAAAATCCCCGAAATTGCATCGCATCGCGACATTGATCGGATTGACTATCGCCCGAACAAAAACCTTTTCAAGGTTCTCAGCAAGCGTGGCTACCACGAAGTCCAAGTCCATGGAAGTACCGGAGAGGTGCTTGGAGTTGAGACTCGAAACGACCAGTTGATTGAAGACATCCACGACCTGCAGTTTTTCGGAGAAGGGATTAGCAAGTACGCTCTGCCCGTGATCGCGGTTGCGCTCGCGGGAATGGCCGCCACCGGCATCTGGATTTACGCCGTGCCCGTATTGCGCCGGCGTAAATTCCAGAAGAAATCTCAGTAGGATCAGTACATCTTCAAGACATAAGGCTTCCGATAAGCCCGCTTGTACGCACTCGTATTCTTGCCCGCCGAGCCAACAATATCCATCTTGGACTTGTCCCATTTGACCGTTTCGCCGGAGAACAGCGAAGCGTTGACAAGGTGGCAACAAATCGTGGTCTGAGAGACGGAGTGGAGGTCGGCGCGAGGTTTTTCCCGAGTTTTGACGCAGTCGAGGAAGTTGCGCCAGTGCGAAGTCGGAACAGGATCGGCCTGCACCTTGGGGATTTCTTTGCCATCGGCGTCGATGATCATCCACCCTCCGCGCCACACGCGAACGGTGCGCCCATCAGCGGAAATGAACTCGGTCCCGTGGCCCGGCTTGCCCGGATGATCGCGGAGAACGGACCAAGTCATGGCAAAGTCAGGATTGCCGAAGGTCAGCAGAGCCTCAATGGTATCAGGGGCATCGCGGTCGTCATCGGTGAGAGCCCAGTTTCCCCCGGTCGCGGAAACTTTGGTCGGCATCACGAGGTCCTGGTCCTTGCTCATGCCAAGCAGGGCAATGTCCATCATGTGAACGCCCCAGTCGGTGGTGAGGCCACCGCCGGTGTTTAGCACCCAGCGCCAATTCCAGTGCACCCGGTTTGACTGATAGGGAACCATTTTCGCTGGGCCAATCCACATATCGTAGTCCAGGCTCGTCGGCGGAGTCGAGGGAGCTTTCTTGCCAATGCGAGTTCCGTCTGCAATCCAGGCGCGGCAGTGGACGATCTTTCCCAGCTTGCCAGAACGCACATAGGCGATCGCATCCGTGAACTCACGGTCGCTTCGTTGCCAGGTTCCAACTTGAACTACGCGACTAAAGTGATCTTGGGCGGCCGTCATCGCTTTGCACTCTTGAATGCTGTAGGCAATCGGCTTTTCGCAGTACACATCTTTACCCGCTTCGCAAGCATGGATCAAGTTCAAAGCATGCCAGTGATCGGGCGAGCCGACGATGATCGCGTCAATGTCCTTGCGTTCCAGCATTTTGCGATAGTCATGAAACACGTGTGGCGCGCGTCCGTATTTGTCCGTGATTCTCTTGATGTCACCCGGCATTCGTGAGGAATCCACATCGCAAACCGCTGCGATTTCGGCGTCTGCATGTCCCATAAAGTTGTTCGCGTTGGCCATGCCCATGCCTCCGCATCCGATCAGTCCGAAGACGACTTTGTCATTGGCACTACGCTTTTTGCCCAAAAGGTTATCGGTTTGTGCGATTCCAGACGAGGCGAGGCCGAGACCGACGACGGCAGTGGAACTGCATTGAATGAACTTGCGGCGAGAGATATTGTTGGTGTCTTGCATGGCTTCTTTGCCCTGAGTCTCGAATGCTACCGCAAAGGGTGTCCTTACGGCTTGGACTTGAGGGGGTAGGCTCAATGGATGGTAACCGCTATAGTTTTCGCAACCTTGCTCAGCGAGCAATCTCCAATCGCAAAAAGCGTCGCACAGGTTTCGGAGGTCAACTTGCGCCAAACCATCGCCGAACTTTGTAAGATTCCCACCCGACACACTCTGTCTGGCAAAGACGGTGCCGATCGCGCTGCTAGCTGGATCGAAATCCAAATGCGTGCAACAGGCGGGATGTCAACGGTGACCCAAGACCGGTGGATTCAACCCAAAGGAAATCGAATGACTGAGCCAGCCGAAATCGCGAACGTGGTCGCTGTGCTCAAAGGCACCCGCAATCCTGAGAAGGTGATCGTGATCTCGGGTCACTACGACTCGAGGGTTACCGACGTGATGGACGCCCTCAAACCCGCACCCGGTGCGAACGATGACGCGTCTGGCGTCGCCGTAGTGATGGAAACCCACCGCATACTCGCCTCGCAAAAATTCCCCTGCACTATCGTTTTCGCCGCGGTGACGGGGGAGGAACAGGGGCTTTACGGTAGCGCGCACCTCGCGCAACAAATGAAAGCCAAAGGCGCAGACGTGATTGCGATGGCGACTTATGATATCGTTGGCAACTCTCGCGGCGAGGATGGCAAGCGTGATGACAAACATATCCGAATCTTCAGCGCGGGCTGGGACCCTGCGGCCCTTCCCGCAACTGTGGATCGTCGACGATCATGGGGAACCAACGCGGAGACTCCCGCTCGAAGCCTCGCAAGAACCCAAGCTGCCGCAATCCGTCGGTTCGTCCCTTCAATTATTCCTGTTTTAACAATGCGCAACGACCGTTACGGTCGCGGCGGCGACCATACATCATTCCTGGCAGCGGGCTACCCGGCGGCGGTTCGTTTTACGGAACCCAACGAGGATTGGGTGCATCAGCATCAGGATGTCCGTGTGGAGAATGGCAAGCAGTACGGCGATTTGCCCGAGTTTGTGGACTATGCTTACCTCGCGAAAGTGACTCAAGCGACGGTTGCATGGGTGAGCGAGTTGGCGTCAGCACCGGTGTCCCCCGTGGTTGGGTTGGTCGGGGATCTGAGTTCGAAGACCACCTTGAAGTGGGCAGAGGTCGTAGAAGCGGCAGGCTACGAAGTCGTTTGGCGAAAGACCACCGACGCGGATTGGAAGGGAAGAAAGGTGTTGGACTCGAAAGCCCGACAGATCGTTTTGAAGCTTAGCAAGGACGACTATCTCTTCGGCCTCCGCGCACTTGGTGCAAACGGTCAAAGGAGTCTCACCGCGATTCCGACTGGAGTGCGTTGACATTCTCGAATTCAAAGGACGAAAACCGGATTGGCGTCCAGTATAATAAGTAGAGAGAGATTGCCATGACCCACGAAGATACTTTTCCCATCCGCAAAGTCGACCACGTTCGACACTATGTCAATAACGCGCGCCAAGCAGCTTTTTTCTATCAACACACCTTCGGCTTCCACATCACGGGCTACTATGGGCTCGAAACCGGCAGCAAAGATGAGTGCGGATATGTCCTTGAGCAGAACGATCTGAAACTCGTCTTCAGCGCGCCTCTCCGCCCCGGCCACCCGATGGCAGGCTTGATCGCGCAGCACGGCGACTTTGTCCAGGACATCTGCTTTGAAGTCGATGACGTGGATTGGGCTTACAAAGCTGCGCTTGAGCGTGGGGCTCAGGGCTCGCGTGCTCCTTTCGACCTGTCTGACGAGAATGGCACCGTTCGCATGGCGAGTATCAAGATTTATGGCGATGTTGTCCACACGTTGATGAATCGAGACAACTTTAAGGGCCACTTCCTTCCCGGCTTCCGAGAGATGAATGAGCCGGGCGATCCGATTGGCCTCATTGAAATCGATCACTGCGTCGGCAACGTTGAGCTGGGTCAGATGAACGTCTGGGTCAAGTGGTACGAGGACGTTCTTGGCTTCAAGAACCTGATCTCATTCGATGACAACGACATCTCCACGGAGTTCACATCGCTAATGTCGAAGGTGATGGCGAGCGGAAACGGGCGCGTGAAGTTCCCGATCAACGAGCCGGCACCGGGCAAGAAAAAGAGCCAGATCGACGAGTATTTGGAGTTCTTTGGCGGGGCGGGAGTTCAGCACGTCGCCATGCGAACGGACGATATTATCCACACGGTTTCGCGTTTGCAAGCGAGAGGAATTAAGTTCCTGAGTGTGCCGCGATCCTACTACGACATTCTCACCGACCGGGTTGGTGAGATTGACGAGGACATCAACGTTCTGGCCGAACTCGGAATTCTCGTGGACCGTGATGACGAAGGTTATCTGCTCCAAATCTTCACCAAGCCAATCACCGATCGTCCGACGTTGTTCTACGAAATCATCCATCGCAAGGGAGCCAAGAGCTTCGGCAAGGGCAACTTCAAGGCGTTGTTCGAGTCGATTGAGCGAGAGCAGGAGCTGCGCGGAACTCTCTAGGCCGAAAAGCCCAGGAATAAGAGAAAGTCAAACAAAACTTAAGTTTTCTGAGTAATATCTACTTGATGACTAAGAAATCTAAAGGAGAATGTTGATGAGACCTATTCCTGGGACCGATCCCCTGACAGGGAAACCGCTCCAAATCACGGAGCTATCCACCACCGATGGCGAAATTACCATCCGCGGAATCTTTGCCGTACCCCGATTTTCGGCGCTTGATCAGGAACAGACGCACTTTCTGGAAACCTTCCTGAAATGTCGCGGAATGATCGCGGGCGTGGAGAAGGAGTTGGGCATTAGCTACCCCACGGCGAGAGCGCGGCTCGATTCGTTGCTCTCTGCACTGAATCTGACTCCCGTCCGGGAGCAACGCAGGATCAGCGCCCCCGAGAAAACGCAGATTCTTGACCTCCTCGAACGAGGAGAAATTACCGCCGAAGAGGCAAAAGCACGAATGAATGGTGTCCATGCGGGTCACGAGGAGACAAATTAGATGAAAGACGAAATGCGAAGAATTATGAAGCTCGTTGAGGAAGGCAAGATTTCCGCGAACGATGCGATGGACTTGATCGAAGCGATTGAATCCGGCTCAGAAGCCGAACCGGTTGGGGTCGCCGCTGGAGTCGCAAGCGAGGGCGTGACGCCTCCGCCGAAGGCCGACGAAGCCGGTGCGAAGCACCAAGATCCTCTGCGGGCTGCGATGGATTCCATCGAAAAACTCACTAAAGACATCGCCGCCCACGTGGATTGGAAAGAGGTCACGGAGCAGGTCAGGACTGGCGCGAAGAAGGGCTTTGAGGCGATTCGCGATGCCGCTAAGGACATCTCTGAAGGCAAAGTTACGCTGGGATTCTTTTTCAACTCCGAGTCCAAGACCGTGGAGTTACCGCTTGCGTTTGAGCCTCGAAAGACTCTGAGAATCGACAACCCATCCGGCACCGTCACAGTCTCCGGCAAGGCTCCTCTCGGCAAAGTCGTCGCCGTCGCGACAATCCAGGGTGCGAGTCAGACTGACGCCAAAGAGCGCGCGGAGCAGTACAACTTGGTCATCGAAGAATCCGAAATGTTCGTCGAAATCAAGCAGCCCAACATGAGCGGCCTCAGCGTAAATCTGACCGTCAGCCTCTCCGAGTCTTGCCCGGTCGAGATTCGCACGGCTTCCGGCGATATCGCCGTGATTGATCTCGAGCATGGTGTCCGCGTCTATGGCGCGAGCGGAAATGTGAAGCTGGAACGAATCGAAGGCGTGGTAGAAATTTCCACCAGCAGCGGCGACATCGAAATCCTGAGCGTGAAGTCTCCAAGCCTCGTAGTTGAGAACAAATCCGGCGACATCGAACTTGACATCGTAGAAGGAAATCTCAACGTGAGAACCGCGAGCGGAGACGTTTCCGCACTCCACATCGTCGCCCGAACTCTGGCGATTGAAGCCGTGAGCGGGGATGTCAATGTCGAAGTTCCGGGGGCTTTCGACGGCACTTTGAGCATCCGAACGGTGCAGGGCGATACCCGCGTAAAAGTTGGTTCCGAGTCCAGCGCAAGGGTGACGCTCGCGACGCTCAATGGCGACGTGAGCTGCGATCTAGATCTGGCAGAAAAGCACAATCAAGACAAGCGCATCACCGGCACCATCGGCGCCGGCGCCGGGACGCTTGACATTAGCGCGGTCAGCGGTGACGTGCATTTAAACTGACGATTGTTTCACGCAGGGTTCGCAGGGTACGCAGGGATAATTTCACTTGCTCACTAATGAGCGACTGGATTACCTTTTCGCCCTGCGAACCCTGCGAACACTGCGTGAAAACCCTCCCCTCCCGCAGGACATAATAAAGCCACCGATGATTCGCGGACCAGAACACCAGCCTTACAGTTCGCGAACCAAACTCGGGCTGGAAACTCCCCTCTCCGTTCGCATTTGGCGGGAGAAAAAGCTCATCGTCGCGCCGCCCCTCTGGTACGACCAACTCACCTGGGCGTGCATCATCTACGGCGTCATCGAATGCCTCGGCGGCCTCATCAACTTCGTCTTCCCCCTCGACTTCCTGTTCCCGCTCGGGGAAGTCTTCGCGTTCATCACCGGGCCGCTGGTCTTGGTCGCGGGACTCTGGGGGCAGCTTTCCAGCGAGCGGCTGGTCTGTGATCTGAAGGCGCGAACTTACGGCAGAAGGGAAGGGCAGGGGCTCTTCAAGCGCGTGACCCACGGGCGATTTGACGACATCGATGCGGTCGTTCTCACCTGCGGAACCGTCCTCACCGCCGGGGGGATGGGCGTGCAGTATCGCCTCGTGATGCACTGGAAACAGGGCCGCGAACCACTCCTCATCATCGAACAAGAAGCCCACCCCATGGCCCCCGGCCAGCCCTGGAACTTCGCCGCCGGACGCCTCCACCAACGCGGAACCATGGTCTCGCAGTGGCTAGGGATCAAGTTCTACGACAACTCCCACTTCCAATCCGGCGACCCCCTCCGCCCGTTTTAAAACCCACCTTGCCCGTTGGCGAGATTTTCGAGCAACGAAAGTGGCTCCGGCGTCTCGCCGGGTTCCTGCCCCCAAAACTTCCAATTCCCCCAAGGGGCGGGAAGATAATTCACCTCGCCCCTTGGGGTATTTCGGTGAGGTACGAACCGGGAGGGAAATTCGGCTCTCGGGAACAACCTCCTGCCGTCCGCACTCGCTCTCCGCGAAACCCAGCGAACCCTGCGCGAAACAAGTAATCGCCGAGAGGCACAATAGGGGTCGCCCAGGTACATAGAAGTTAAGACGGGGGCCGCACGCTCGATATGGTGGAGCGCAAAGGAGAAAGGATAGACTTATAGAAGAAGCAGGTGGATTTCCACTATAGTCGAAAGAATGCCATGAGCACTTCGGTAGGACAAGTAAAAAGGATTATCGGTGACAGGTTTCGTTCAGTCTATTCTAGGCTGAATTATACAAAGGTGCGGCCAAGTATGTTCACGAAATTGGATGGAGAAATCATTAAGGAAGCACGCCTTGTGTTCTATGGTTCCGATGAAGGGGTTGCGTTTAATATCGATTTTGAGCTGGGTAGCTTTCTTTGGGATAGAATTCACGGGTTCCGGTATCCAGGACACGAAGACTTTTTTCGCAGAGTCATCGGAACGACAGCTTATGAGGCCGAGAACGGCAGAAGCTTGTCGGTCGCATTTCTGGTCAAGATAACAGAAAAACTCAACGTTGAACGTGTAGCCGCAGAAGTTGAAGACATACTCTTTCGAACTGAAATGAAGGTTTTTGGAAGCATTCACGATTTAGACAGTTTGGCGAATGAACTTTTGAAGGACAGTGACTTCATAATGCTACAATCTTCAGTCGCCAAGACGGAAGCCAAGCGATATTGGGATTTCAAGGCACAGGGCAAACTCGGTTAGCTAGCGTCAGAGAACTTGGTCAGAAGTTAATGAATCTGGGAGTACTGGCAGGACCAGCTCCTGCCGTCAAGGCAGGGAGCCCATTGTTGGGCCAGAATTATTCTGCCCAGGAGCTAATCTATCCAGCAATCGCGGCATACGCCGCTGCATCGAGCATCTCATCCGTCGTCCCCGACATCTTAATCTTGATGAGCCAGCCCGCACCGTAGGGATCAGTGTTCACCAGCTCCGACTGCGCGCCGAGGGTTTCGTTGATTTCGGTAATCACGCCCGCCAAAGGCGCGTAGACATCCGAGACCGTCTTGACGCTTTCGACCGTGCCGAAGGAGTCGCCGGTTCCCAGAGCCCTGCCGACGTTCGGCATGTCGATGAAGACAATGTCACCGAGTTCTGATTGCGCGTGGTCGGTGATGCCGATGGTTGCGATGTCGCCCTCGACTCGGACCCACTCGTGGCTCTTGGTGTACTTCAGATCTGCGGGAATATTGCTCATAGCGTCTCCAAGTTTATCTCAAAGCCCATCCAAAAAAGTGGCAAATTCACCGGCTGGTACAATAATCAAGTGGAATAACCATCTCGCCAATGTCGCCGAGATGATCACTCGCCCTCCTGCGCTTGCGGGAGGGAGTTGAAGAGGACATTTGAAACTATGAGCAACAAACGCGTTTACCTTTTTCAAGACGGCGACAAATCGATGCGAGACCTCCTCGGCGGCAAGGGTGCAAACCTTGCTGAAATGACCAATATCGGTCTCCCCGTCCCTCCCGGATTCACGGTCACGACCGAAGTCTGCAACGAATACTACGCTACGGGCAAGAAGCTCCCGGCGCAACTCGACGCCGAAGTCCGCGCCGCCATGGCCGATGTCGAAAAGAACATGGGCCGCACCTTCGGTGCCGGACCCAAGCCACTCTTGGTCTCGGTTCGATCGGGATCCAAGTTTTCGATGCCAGGCATGATGGACACCGTCCTCAATCTCGGCCTCAACCCCACGACGGTTGCCGCATTCATCGCCGAGACGGGCGATGCCCGCTTTGTTTACGACAGTTTCCGCCGGTTCATCATGATGTTCTCGGACGTTGCTTTCGGCCTCAGCAAGCACAGCTTTGACGAGAAGATTTTTGCGGAGTACAAGGCAAAGGTTGGCGCAAAGACCGACCTTGATCTCACCGCCGAGCACCTGAAAGAAATCTGCGACCTGTTCCTCAAGCACGTCAGCGATAACGCGGGCCGCGAATTCCCAACCGACGTTTGGGAACAGCTTTCGCTCTCGATTGAGGCTGTCTTCAAGAGCTGGAACAACGACCGCGCGATCTACTACCGACGCACGGAGAAGATTCCTGACGAAATCGGAACTGGCGTCACGATTCAGTCGATGGTCTACGGAAACGCGGGTGACGACTGCGGAACTGGCGTGGCCTTCAGCCGTGATCCTTCGACGGGCGAAAACGTCGTCTACGGCGAGTTCTTGATGAACGCGCAGGGCGAAGACGTGGTTGCGGGCGTACGCACTCCGGTTTTGATCTCTGAGCTCGAAAAGCAGAACCCAGCGATTTATAAGGAGTTCATCGAGACGATGGACAAACTCGAAAGCCACTACAAGGACATGCAGGACATCGAGTTCACGATTGAGCACGGAAAGCTGTTTATGCTCCAATGCCGATCCGGTAAGCGAACCGGACCTGCCGCCGTACGAATTGCGGTGGAAATGGTCGCCGAGGGCCTCATCAGCAAGGACGAGGCTCTTCTGCGAGTCACCGATTCCCACCTCGATCAGCTTCTTCACCCACGAATCGACCCGCATTCGACCGGATCCGCGATCAAGCTCGCGACTGGACTTGCCGCGTCACCCGGAGCTGCTGTCGGTAAGGTTGTCTTTGACGCTAACACCGCCGCTGAGCTTGGAAAGCACGGTGGACTTGGCGAGAAGGTCATCTTGGTTCGCGACGAAACCAACCCCGACGATGTCCACGGCATGATGGCCGCCCAAGGCGTCCTCACCGCTCGCGGTGGAAAGACCTCGCACGCCGCAGTCGTCGCTCGCGGATTTGGAATTCCTTGCGTAGCTGGTGCGGAAAGCCTCGACGTAAACACCCACGCGAAGACCTTTAAGGTTGGCAATCACGTGGTTAACGAGGGCGACATTATCACCCTCGACGGCTCGACCGGAGATGTTTTCCTCGGCGCGATGACGCTCATCGACCCGGAAGTCAGCGGTTCCTTTGGAACGCTCATGACCATGGCCGATGAGGCCCGAGTTCTCGGGATTCGCGCCAACGCCGACAACCCGAATGATGCGCGACAAGCGCTTGAGTTTGGTGCCGAAGGGATTGGCCTCTGCCGAACAGAGCACATGTTCTTTGAAGCCGAAAGACTTCCGATCGTGCAGGAATTGATCCTCACCAAGGACGAATCTGTCCGTCAGGCCTGTCTTGACCGATTGGAGAAAATCCAGCAGGGCGACTTCGAAGGCATCTTCGAGGCGATGGACGGTAAGCCGGTCACGGTTCGCCTGATCGACCCGCCACTACACGAGTTCCTCCCTTCGTTCGAGGACTTGGTCCGTGAGACTACACGACTCCAGACTACGATCCAACTTGGAAAGGGTTCTGCAGCGGATCAAGCCGAACTCGATGAGAAGATGAAACTCCTCGCCGAAGTTGAAGGAATGCGCGAAGCAAACCCGATGCTCGGAATGCGAGGCGTCCGCCTATCCATCGTCCTTCCCGGACTGGTGGTTATGCAGACGCGAGCGATCCTGCAAGCCGCGGCAAAGCTGATCAAGGCCGGAAAGACCGTTCTTCCTGAGATCATGATTCCGCTCGTTTCCACCGTGAACGAACTCAAGGTGGTCCAGGGCCAGCTCGAATCTGAAGCCAAGAAGATCGTCGCCGAGCAAGGAATCGACATTCCGTACACGTTCGGAACCATGATTGAAATTCCACGCGCGGCTCTGACCGCCGGAGAAATCGCGGAGTACGCCCAGTTCTTCTCCTTCGGAACGAACGACCTGACCCAAACGACCTTTGGCTACTCGCGAGACGACGCGGAGGGCAAGTTCCTTCAACGATACGTCGAGCAGAAGATTCTGCCGAGAAATCCATTCGAGACCATCGACGTCACCGGCGTTGGTCGCTTGATGGAGCTCGCAGTGAAGGAAGGCCGGGCCAACCGTTCCGACCTCAAGTGCGGAATCTGCGGCGAGCATGGCGGCGACCCAGAGTCAATCTACTTCTGCCACAAGCTCGGACTGAACTACGTGAGTTGCTCACCGTTCCGAGTGCCGATTGCGCGTCTCGCTGCCGCCCAAGCCGCGATCATGGATCGAGTCAAGGTCACCCTCGACAAGTAAGCAAAATAGGTCCAATAGGTCTTCTTGACCTATTGGACCTATTTTTTTGTCCAAAAATAGCCGAATTCAAAAGGTATTGAACCCGTGTTATTGCGGGCGAGTCATAATTAAGAAAACAACTGCGCATTCGCAAGCGTAAACATAGGTGGGGTCAACATTGACCCATCGGAGAATAATTGAGCAAAGCACCCAGAACCCTTGTCGTTACCATTTTGATCGTCCTGACATTCGTCGTTGTGATGAACATGCTGGGTCAAAATGGACTTGGCGGAAAACAGACGGTCCGACAAGATTACAAGATGGGCGAGTTTAAGATCGCCGTTCAAAACAAAGAAGTTCTTGACGCCGATTGGTCAGGGGCACAAATCTCTGGCAAACTTGCCAACAAGAAGGAGTACACCGTCAACGCGTTTGCGGCGGACTCATCTTCTGGTCAGAAGCTCCAGGAATTATTCGACGACAACAAGGTCAAGTACACGATTAGTCAGCCTTCGTTCGCGCAGTCTGGTCTCATCCTGTTGCTTTCGAGCATCGGCGGTCCTCTCCTTTTCCTCGCCCTCCTCTACTTCTTCTTCATCAAGCCCGCGCAGTCGGGTGGGAACCAAGCGATGAATTTTGGTCGGTCTAAGGCGAAACGAGCCGGGGAGAACACCCCGAAGGTTTCCTTCGACGACGTCGCTGGAATTGACGAAGCCAAGCAAGAGCTTTTCGAGGTCGTTGACTTTCTCAAAAACACCAAGAAGTACGTCGCTCTCGGAGCGAAGATTCCGAAGGGAGTCCTTCTGACCGGCCCTCCAGGCGTGGGTAAAACTCACCTCGCCCGAGCCATCGCTGGCGAAGCTGGAGTTCCTTTCTTCCATATTTCAGGTTCTGACTTCGTCGAAATGTTCGTCGGTGTCGGTGCTGCCCGAGTCCGGGATTTGTTCGAAACCGCCAAGGCTCACCGCCCTTGCTTGATCTTTATCGATGAAATCGATGCCGTAGGACGCCAAAGAGGTGCCGGAATGGGTGGTGGACACGATGAGCGCGAGCAGACCTTGAACCAGCTTTTGGTTGAAATGGACGGCTTCGAGACGAATTCAGGTGTCATCATGGTCGCGGCAACAAACCGCCCTGACGTCCTTGATCCTGCCCTGTTGAGACCCGGCAGATTTGACCGACAGGTTGTTGTCGATGCCCCCGATGCGAAGGGACGCGAGGCGATTCTCAAGATTCACGGCAAAGGCAAGCCTTTTGATACTGCCGTCAATTACGCCACGATCGCAAAGCGAACGCCCGGCTTCACCGGTGCTGACTTGGCGAATGCCCTCAACGAGGCAGCTCTCCTAACTGCCCGACGCAACGGCACCAAGATCGGTGTTCTTGAAGTTGAGGAAGCCCTCGACCGCGTCATGGTTGGTCCGGCGCGCAAGAGTCGCGTAATGATTGACAAGGAGCGCAAACTTACGGCTTACCACGAGGCCGGTCACGCCATTGTCGGCGAACTCCTCGCCCACTGCGACCCGATTCACAAGGTCACCATTCTCCCGAGAGGTCATGCTCTGGGAATCACTTGGTCCTTGCCCGATACAGACAAGATGAGCGAAAGCAAGAGCGAATTACTGGACGACATCAAGATGAGTCTCGGCGGATTGGTTGCCGAGGAAGTCGTATTTGGTGAGCGATGGACGGGCGCGACGAGCGATCTTCAGCGAGTCACGAGAATTGCAAGAGCGATGGTCACCCAGTTCGGTATGAGCGAGAAGCTTGGCACGTTAGCGATCGGTCGAAGGTCGGGCAACCCATTCTTAGGTCGCGATTACCAAGAAGATCGAAATTATTCGGAAGATGTTGCTCGACAGATTGATGAAGAAGTAAAGCGAATTGTGGATGCCTGCCACGCGCACGCAACCCAAATACTTTCGGACAATCGTCTGCTTCTCGATAAGCTCGTCGACGGTTTGATGGAGCGAGAAACGCTAGATCGTGAAGAATTCATGGCGATTATGAACGGGGAAGAGATGCCCGCTCTGCCCGTCGAGCCTGAAGCGATTGCAGAACCGCCGGTGATTTCCACGGAGAGCGATAACTCAACAAGGATCACTCCCCCTCGTCTGGAGCCGGGACCGGCCTAGTCTTAACGATATTCCTCGTGCGAGAAAGGGTGTATGCTATACTTTGCTACCTCACAAGAGGTTCTAATTTAGCATGAGTGTGGACGATCTCTACCAGAAGGGTTTTGATGCTCGTTGTAATGGCGACTACGGGACGGCTCGGCAGTTCTTGGAGCAGGCACTCCAGGTCGACCCTAACCACGCCGATTCGCAGTGGCAGATGGGGCTAATTCAGCAGTTCTCCGATGGCGATTTCGACGGCTCGGCAGAGACTCTCAAGAAAGTCGTCGCCGCAAACCCCAACCACCTTGACGCCCGCTACGACCTTGCCATGACTT
>JAIOPU010000082.1 GCA_021413725.1 Armatimonadota bacterium
AATTGAGAAGAGATTGGGTGGTTTTGCAGGAAAGCATATTGGATTGCTTGGCTTGGCCTTTAAGCCTAACACCGATGACATTCGCGATGCGAAATCTCTGGTTATTATTGAAGAGGTGCTTCGACGAGGTGGGACGATCCGTGCCTACGATCCCGTTGCACAGGAGCACGTGGAAAAGCTGTGGCCGCAAATTGAATACGCTTCAAATGTGTACCAGGTTTCGGAGGCCGCGGATGCAGTGATCCTGGTGACGGAGTGGAACGAGTTTAAGCAGATTGATTTGGGCCGCTTGGGCGAGACGATGAATTCTAAAATTCTGTTCGACGGACGGCGCGCATACAAGCGCGAGTTTGTGGAACGAGCCGGATTCGAATATCACACCATCGGTTCATAAATGCGAGTCCTTTTTCTCATGCCGAACTACAGGGCTTACTCTGAGCCATGGATGCATCGGATGTTGGAAACGCTGGGAGATAGGGTTGTTCTGGTGGCAGCGGGGGACACAGGCGGGGCTTCCGCAACCGATACCGGAACCGACGTTTTCGAGGTTAACCGAGTAAGGCGAGGAAGAAATGTTTTCCGAAAGCTCGGCCTGCCAAATTTTGCGTACCGCATTTCCGAACTCCGTGGTGAAATTAAACAGCGAGGAATCACCCATATTTTGTGCCACTACGGAGTCTTCGCACTCGACTTTGAAAGCATCTTCCAGACCAGCGCTGTCAAAGGTTTTGTGCATTTTCACGGCTATGACGCGATGTTCGATTTGCGAAGCGCGGAACCGCCTCACAAACGGATTCACTCCGAGGACTATCCGGCACGCCTCAAAAGGCTTTCCAGCAAGTCGACATTCATTGCGAATTCAGACTTCTTAGCCTCGGAGCTAATCCGGCACGGAATATCCCCTCATGCGGTGCAAAAGAAGTATCTAGGCGTTGTTCCAGCCAATGAGCCAAAGATCCACATAGAAAAACCTGCGATAAAGATCGTCGCAGTGGGTCGACTTATAGACTGTAAAGGGCCAACTCTAACGATAAGGGCCTTTGATCTGGCTTGTCAGCA
Source organism: Armatimonadota bacterium (assembly GCA_021413725.1). GTDB lineage: Bacteria > Armatimonadota > Fimbriimonadia > Fimbriimonadales > Fimbriimonadaceae > JAEURQ01. Next base: position 1,060 of record JAIOPU010000082.1, read on the forward strand.
GGGCATGGTGGGCGAATTGATCATCATTGGCAATGGGCCAGAGATTGACGCTTGTCTCCAACAAAAGAAAACGTCTGACTATGCTGCCCACATTCACATTTTAGGTAGCCTTCCGGGCGCGGAAGTTTCAAAGCATCTTGAAAGCGCGGATATTTTTTCACAGCATAATATCACGGGACCGGTGACGCATCAGATTGAAGCGTTTGGAGTTTCTATTTTGGAAGCGATGGCAATTGGATTGCCCACAGTCTGCACTCGAAGCGGGGGTGTCCCGGAAATTGTTGTTGATGGTGAGACGGGATTCTTAGGGACTCCAGCGAGCGTTGAAGAACAGGCAGCCTCTTTGCTCCGACTTGCAAAAGATGCGGGGTTGCGGAACCGCCTTGGACTCGCAGGTTATGAGCGCGTAAAATCACACTTTAGCCTCAAAGCTGAGGGAGAACGACTTCTGGAGATTCTCAGCAACGAGGAGCCCGAACCTAGCAATATCTCCGTGGGCTGATCAACAAAATTACGGTATCAGATCCACGTTGGTGTTGATCTAAATGAAAACGAAACTGATTTTTCGAAGTGTGACCATGCTTGCATTGCAAGCGATCCATGCGTTAGCACATGCTCAGTCGGGACCCTTGCAACTGTACGTTTCGCCGAATGGGAACGATCGGTGGGCGGGGACTTTGAGTACCCCTTCGACAAACAAAACCAATGGTCCGAAGAGGACGCTTCAGGGTGCCCAACTCGTCATTCGTCAGAAAAATCGATTTAGTCAGTTACCCGTTGAGGGAGCGGTGGTCAATGTGTTGCCTGGCGAATACCCTATGACAAGCCAGCTTTTTTTTGACAGCGTCTTTGACTCCGGAACCCCAACAGGTCCCATCGTCTGGAAAGGTGCGGGAGGCAATCGGACTATTTTGGATTCGAGTCGAATCCTAACGGTTTGGCGAAAATTGACCGGGCGCACCTCGAGGGTCAGCGAATCTGTTCGCAAAAATCTAATCGTTTGTGATCTTCGGCAGATGCGGGTTCCAACCGTAAATGCGTACGTTCGGAGAGGCTTTCCAAATTGGACCGATCAAACCTATCCAGAACTTATGTATAACGGTCAGCGAATGCAAATTGCCGGTTACCCAAATGCAGGTTCTTGGCTTACCATTCCTGACAACCATAATGGAGCCAATGATAGATTCGTCAGTACAGTCCCGGCAGACCGAGGATGGGGAGCTCAATCCGATTTGTGGACTTATGGCTTCTTAGCCTGGAATTGGGCCGACAGTTTTGACAAAGTTAAGACCTACACGCCATCAACTGGCGTTGTTGAACTCAACGCTCCCATGTATTACGGGATTAAAGCAAAACAAAGATTCCGGTTCATTAACGTTCTTGAGGAACTCGACCAACCCGGGGAGTACTTTATTGATCGTGCTGCACAGAAGGTGTATTTCTATCCACCGTCTCGCGAAATTGGGCGGAAGATCTCGATGACCCTGGGCGATTCTGCCCTCATTCGAACAATGGATCAGAACTATATCACCTTCGAGGGATTGACCATTCAAGGTGGCCGAGGCAATGGCGTTCAGGTTTATCGCGGCTCAAACGTGAACTTTAAGGGATGTACCGTCCGAAACATTGGGACCGACGGTATTCAGTTCTACGATTCGGCCAGCAGTGGCCTAGACTCCTGCGACATCTACAATATCGGAGAACAGGGAGTATTGATTCGGGCTGGAAATCGATTTACATTGACATCCGGCAATAACTTTGTGCGGAACTGCGATATTCATGATTACGCTCAGCTTTGCAAAACCTTCCGACCTGCGGTTCGAATCGAAGGCTGTGGAAATGTGGTTGCTAACAACCGAATCGTGGATGGCCCGCATATGGGAATCTGGATAGTCGGAAACAACCAGATCGTCGAGAGAAATTACATCAAAAATGTTTGTGCGGACTCCGATGATGCAGGTGCGATTTACACGGTCAGAAATCCGACCCAGCTCGGAAATGAGATTCGATACAACATCATCGAGGACCTCCCTCGAGCCCACGCCACACCTCGCGACGACAAAGTCAACGGTGTCTACCTGGATGACTTCTCGAGTGGTTGGAGTGTTTACGGGAACATCTTTAGAAGAGTTGATCAGGGAATTCAGGTCGGAGGTGGCCGCGACAATAATATCTTCAACAACGTGTTCCAGGACTGTCGTCTTGGAATTCAAGTGGACGCTCGAATGATGACGTGGAACTCAGTTCACTTTACAAACGGAACGATTCGGGGCTTCTTCGACGAAGTTGACTTCCAGAACGAGCCATACCTTTCCGCATACCCAGGAATCGAAAACTACTTCAATGATAATCCGCAACAGCCGAAGCGCAACAAGATCAAGCGCAATGTGGTTGTCGGGGGCACGATGTACGCTCTCTATGATGGGTTGACCGTCAGCAATGTCGATGATGATCAAACCTGGTTGACGGATCAGAACAACTACTTCGGGACCGATCCGGGCTTTACGAATCTGGGAGCAAACAACCTGGGGCTTATATCCGGTGGAAACGCAGAACTGATCGGATTTCAGCCGATTGACGTGAGTCAAATTGGATTGCAGGTAAACCAATATCGGACATCGGTTCCGAGTTTGACCTCGGGTCTCTAGATCTCAAAAAACACCGGCGCCCAGAAGGGCGCCGGTGTTTTTGCGTTATTATCGGCCGCTGACTTCTTCGGAGCCGGTTTTTCCGTCAAAGCTCTCACCGGCATGCGGCATGGAAATGTCTTCGACGGCCGGACCCCGAGTGTCTTGAGCGAACTCAACGTCTTCGCCCCCTAGCGGATATTCTTTGCGCAGAGGAAAACCTACCCAGTCGTCGGGGAGCAGGAATCTATCTTGTTGCTCATTGCCCTCGAACACCACACCAAAGAGGTCATTGATTTCTCGCTCGGGGTATTCAGCCCCCAAAAAGACGTGCTTGGAGGTGGGGATTTTGTCGCCATCATTGGCCCCGACTTTGACAAAGACACGAGACATATGCTTGAGAGACATCAGGTTATAGACCACTTCAAACCGCTCAGGAAGGTCCCGTTCGTGCTTCCAAGTGGAGTAGTCGGCACCCACGCATTCGCTGAAGTAGGAGTAGTCCAAGGCGGGATGGTCCTTCAGGAACGTAAGCACTTCGACGATGGCGTTGCGGTCGACAAAGAGAAAAAGGTCGCCGCGATATTCTTTACTCCCTATTAGCGCCTTGGGATGGTGATCGCGGAGAAGGCTGAGTTCTGACCTTTCCGTGCCCGTCATGGGGTTTGCCATCAGACCGTGCCTCTGACTTTAACAGGTTTTGAAATCTTGATTGGAGCCGTTCCATCCCTATCCACCGGATCAGCGTCGGCGAGCATCTGAAGCTCTTCTCGTTTGGCGTAAGAATCGTCCCAGTCGATGGCTCCCACGCGGATTGCATAGAGATAGCCAATGAGCCAAAGGGCCATGTAGACCATCATCTCGCAAAAACTGAAAATTTGGAATTGGAGGGGAGCGGTCTTGAAGACCGTAAGCCAACTCCAAATGAAGACGACTTCAATATCAAAGAGGATAAAGAGCATTGCGACCAAATAGAATTTGATCGGGAATCGCTCTTGAGCGTCTCCCACTGGCTCCACACCGCACTCGTATGCGGCTTGCTTATACGCCGTGACCTTTTTGGGGCCGAGGACATAGCTGAGGGTGACCATCGCCGCGCAAATTGTGGCTGCCACG
>JAIOPU010000083.1 GCA_021413725.1 Armatimonadota bacterium
TGGCCCGTTTGCCGGTTGTTGGCCTAGCCCTCTTGGTCTTCTTTTGTTTCCTCGTGATTGCGAACCTGCTTGGCCGCGTGGCAGCCGCATGGTGCCGACGTCTTCGCGCCGACCCAAGCCTGGAAATCCTTTTTCACCGTACGGCCCGGTGGTCAGTCATCCTAATTGGAGCAGCCCTTTCCCTCACCATCGCGGTGCCTGGGTTTACGCTTGGTAGCGTTGTCACCGGACTGGGGTTTGGCGGAGTAGCGATCGGATTTGCCTTTAAGGACCTTTTTGAGAATTATCTTGCGGGACTGTACTTCCTTATCGCGCGCCCCTTCACGATTGGAAACTGGATCAGGGTTGATACGGTTTCGGGAATTGTCGAGACGATTTCGACACGGTCGGTGAATATCCGCACATTCGACCGCGAACTTGAAGTTCTGCCCTGTTCGACTCTCTTCAAGAATAGATTTACGGTCGTCGACAATGAGCAGACCCGTCGGTTCGACGCCACGTTTACGATCCCGGTAAGCTCCGACATTGAAAAGACGATCGAAATCGTTCTTGAGGCCGTAGCCCCCCTGCCAGGCATCGTTTCAGATCCGCCGCCCTTCGCTGTTGCGGAGTCATTCAGCGATCTTGGCATCGTCATGCGGCTTTATTACTTCCTCGACACCGAGCAGGAGGGAGTTTTTGCAAGCAAGAGTCGCGTGACAAAAGCGATTCGCAGTTCGCTTTCTGCAGCCGGAATTTTGAGCTTGCCCGCGACCTCGGACGTTCCCCAGCCTCAAAGCTCGCGATCGGAACTGTGACCTGGAAAGAGCTTAGCTTCGGGGTCGATCCGGGTCTTGGCGATGCAAACCGCCGTGGCCGCTTCGCCGACACCCGTCGCGATCAACTTTAATTTGCCTTCAAAAGTGCAAACGTCGCCCACGGAGTAAATCCCAGGGAGATTCGTTTCAAAGAGGTGATTGACGACAATCTGGTTCTTTTCAATTTGTAAGCCCCAGTCTTTGATGGGGCCGAGGCTTGACTTGAAGCCGATGTTGACGATAATCGCGTCAACGTCCAGGCGTTCCGTGGTCTTGTCAACTGTGTTCTCAATCGTGATACCCGCTAGCGTTTCAAGGCCGTGGAGTTCCTTCGTCACGCAAAAAAGCTTGAATTTAGTGTTTGTATCTTGTACTTTTTTGACCGTTTCTTCGTGAGCCCGGAATTGGTCCCGGCGATGAATCATGGTGATTTCCTTCGCGATATCTTTGAGTTCCCAAGCCCAGTCAAAAGCGCTGTCGCCACCCCCGACGATCGCGAGGCGTTGGCCTTTAAACTGCGACTTGTCCCGAACTCCGTAATGAACACCGGTTCCTTCAAACAGATCCTCGCGCTCCACACCCATTCTTGTGGCTTGGAAGGCACCGGCTCCTGCAGCAATGATCACGGTTCTGGTTGGGAGCACCAATCCCTTTACGGTGGTTATCGTCCATCCGTCCGTATCCTGCGCCAGCGTGGTCGCGGTTTCGTTAAGGCAGAGCTCAGGATTAAATTGCGTGCCTTGGACAATCAATTCGCGAGCAAGATCCTTTGCCAGCACCTTTGGAAACCCGGGCATATCAAAAACATATTTCTCAGGATAGAGGGCCGTAAGCTGTCCGCCGAGATCAGGCAAAGAATCGATAATTCTAACGCTCATTCCGCGAAGTCCCGCGTAAAAGCTTGCGAAGAGCCCTACTGGCCCCCCGCCGATAATCGTCAAATCAACTCGATCCATGCCTCTATTATGAAGAAGCAACCACTTCGAACATGTTTCTCGCCGTTTCCCACAGCCTGACGCGGGCGAGACGTGCCGGAGTTTTGGGTGCTAGACGATCAAAAATGGCTAGGGCAACCAATTCGCTAGTTGTATTTTTGCCTTCAAACTCGGGAAGGTCCAGATTCAGATTTTTGTGATCGTAGCGGTCCACAATTTCGGCATGTACGACTTGATCCAATTGCCCCAAATCGACGACCATTCCCGAATTCGTATCCGGCACCCCTGCGACCGTCACTTCCAAAACATAGTTATGCCCGTGCCCGTTTGCATTGTTGCACTTGCCGAACAATTCTATATTCTTTTCGTGGGATAGGCCGGGAGCGTCCAGTCGGTGGCTGGCCGCAAATTCGTAAGTTCGGGTGAGTTGAATCATTTGTGGGTCTCGGGCGTGCCATTCGCCCCAAAGTCGTGGCATCTCTTCCAAGCGAAGACCAGTCAATTGGACTTCTTTGGGTAAATCAGATAAGTTGTAAGCAAAATACTGCAACAAATTCTCAAGACTTGGAGCAACATTGGCAAATGCCTCAATTTCGTCATTAATACTCTTCTGATCGAACCGTGACACGATGCGTTCCTGCAGAATATCATCAATCGTCTTGATATTGATAACCATTGCGCTTTCAACATCTACGATACCCGTCGTCGAAACATCAAGGATGTAATTGTGTCCGTGGTTATAGGGCGAAGCCCAGTCGCCAAAGAGGTTTTTGTTCTCCACCGCCGACAAGTCCCCTCTCCAGTAGCGGTGACCACTGGAAAAGGAAACCCGTCGTGTTAGAGTAACTTCGCGGCTCATCAGAGGTTTCTACGATAGGGAACGCCCAAAGATGCCGGGCCACCGACGCCTTTTCCGAGGACGATGAGAACGACCAACGACAAGATGTAGGGTAGTGCGACTAAAAGCTGAAATGGAAGGTGAATTCCCATCGCTTGTGCGCGGTACTGGAGTGCCTCAGCACCTCCAACGAGCAAACTCGCGGCGACGACCCAACCTGGCTTCCATCGACCAAAAGTTACCATCGCAATCGCCAAAAACCCTCGCCCCGCCGTCATGTTTTCAGCAAAACTCCCGGCAAGGCAAATACTCAAATGCGCCCCGGCCAGACCGGCAAAGAATCCTGCGATAAGAGCTGATTGAAACCGGAGCCGAACAACGGAAAAGCCGGCTGACTCTGCCGCATCGGGATATTCTCCACTTGCCCGAACCGCGAGTCCCCACCGTGTTTTTCGCATCGTCCAAATCACCAGCGGAACCGCTAACAAAAGCACAAAGACTAAGGGGTCAAGTTCGCCAATCTTGGGAAGGCCAGGAATCGAAATCAGCTTACCGCTGGTCCCGAATTGAGCTCGGAATAGGGAATTCGTTAAGCCCATCGCAAATAGGTTGATGGCGGTGCCCACTACGACCTGATCCAGAGCCATTTTGATCGTGAAGAACGCCTGGAATGCAGAAATCAACAAAGCCGCCAGCACTGCCGCCAGCACGCCGATCCAAGGGTTATGGGTCCTATAGGTTGCTGCCATTCCGGCATAAGCGGCACTGAGCATGACTCCCTCCAAGCCAATGTTCAACTGCCCAGCACGCTGCCCAACAACCTCACCGAGGGCGGCGAGGGAAACCGGAGTCGAGTACAGAAGGGCTTGCCAGAACATCGTTGTCACTCGGTCGAGAAGGCGTAGACGGTCTCAGAGATGAACTTTTCGCCCGGACGAAGAACCACGCTCGGCCACTCAGGGTGGTTTGGAGAGTCGGGGTAATGTTGAGTTTCCAGGCAAAAGCCGGCGTGTTTTTCGTACCTTGCGCCACCTTTTCCCGGCGGCATCCCGGTCAAGAAGTTCCCGGTGTAAAGCTGAACCCCTGGCTCCGTCGTGTAAACCCTCATCACCCTCCCTGAGCTGGGACAAAGGACCTCAGCCGCCGCCTGCGGCACTCTTCCACCCTTTGAATCGAGGCAAAAATTGTCGTCGTAACTTTCTCCAATCGGGCGACGCTCGCGAAAATCAAAGCGTGTGTCCGACACCGGCAAGACTTCACCCGTCGGAATCAGATCGGAGTTCGTCGGCGTGTATTTCGAGCCTAAAATCATCAGTTCGTGGCTCAGAATGTTCCCATTCCCAGCGCCCGCCAAATTGAAATAGGAATGGTTCGTCAGATTCAGCACCGTGGTCCTGGTAGTAGATGCACCGTACCCAATGTGAAGCGCGCCTTCCTCGGTCAACTGCATCTTCACCACTACGGTCAGCTCGCCAGGATAGCCCTCGTCCCCGTCTGGGCTGATCAAGGCAAACATGACCAACGGATGCTTTGTCGAGTCTTCAATTCCGGACCAAACCTTTTTGTCAAACCCGTCCCGACCCCCATGCAGGCTGGTTTCGCCGACATTCTGAGTCACGCAGTGCTTTTCGCCATCCAAAACAAAGGTTCCGCCCGAAATTCGGTTCGCAAAGCGACCAATCGTCGCACCAAAGTAGGTCGATCGATCCTCCTCATAGGATGCTAGATCGTCGTAGCCAAGCACAATGTCATCAACCTTCCCATCCCGATCTGGCACTTTGAGCGAAACCAGAGTCGCACCGAGCGATGAAACTACCGCCTCAACTCCGCCATTTCGCAAGGTGAACAGATCAACATCCTCACCTTGATAGGTTTTTCCGAATGAGGTTTTGGTCACGGGACTGAGGATCATACGTTCTAGGGTACCTTTCATGTATGAAAGTCGCAGCGATTGGAGCCGGAGCCTGGGGGCGCAATATTGTCAAGAATTTATTCGAGCTGGGTGCACTCGCCTGTATCGTCGAGGCAAATCCAACCGCGATTGCCGCACTGAAAGAGGCCTATCCGACGATTCCGGTTTTTGATTCCCCCGATGATGCATACGCGGGAAGCGAGTTTGATGCTGTGACCGTCGCCACGCCCGCGCCACTCCACTTTGAAATCGCCGCTGAGGCTCTGGAAAGAGGAAAGCACTGCTTCGTCGAAAAACCCATCACGCTTGATAGCCGCGAAGCCGAAGCACTCTGCGATCTCGCCGAGCGAGGTAACAAAATCCTCATGGTCGGGCATCTACTGCTCTTCCAACCGGCCGTCCAGTTTCTCCGCGACCAAATCCGCGAAGGACTCATTGGTGACCTGGTCAGCATTCACCAAGAGCGTTTGAACCTTGGCCGCGCTCGCGCGGTTGAGAATGTCCTTTGGAGCCTGGGTGTCCACGATGTAGCCGTTGCGTTATATCTTGTCGGCGAGAATCCGGTTTCCGCTGTTGCATCAGGTGTCTCAACCCTGACCGAGAGTATTGACGATGATATCTACCTCCACGTCACCTTCCCCAGTGGCGTTAAAACCCACCTCCACTGCTCATGGCTTTGGCCAAAGCTCCGCCGCCGCACCGTCGTCATCGGAACCGAAGGGATGCTGGTCTATGTGGAGAACGAGCAGAAGGTCTACCACGAAAAGAAGAGCATCGACGCTCAACTCCAAAACGTGAATGCCGGCGAGGAAGTAATTTTTGAAGGAAGCGCAGAGCCGCTAAAGCTGGAAATGAAGCACTTCATCGAGTGTTGCGAAACGGGTAGCGTCCCTCGAAGCGATGGCTGGAGTGCAGTGCAAGTTGTGCGAGTTCTCGAAATGGCCAGTGCGCGCGAAGAAATTCTTGTCTAAACATCATTAACGTTTCGTTAAATAATCTTAATGAAATCTTAGTCAAAACGCCCCAAAATTTAACGGATTCATAATCCTCTGCGGATATCTTTATTCTGCAGGCCGAAATACATGGCTTGGCAGAGAGGATTATGAACACTTCAAGAATTTCACGATTATCATTGTTGATTGGGATTGCCACAGTCTCAGCTACATCAAACGCAGGACTCGTCGCCCAATGGGATCTCGCCGGCGGCTACGCTAACTCTGTTAGCAATGGGTCGGCTCTGACTCCGTTCGGAACCCAAGCCTGGCTCACCGACACGGTCGGAACAACGTCACGACAAGTGCTCGAACTCACGCCTGGTTCCGGCCCGGCTGACGATCCTTACCTCACCGTTATCAATCCAATCGGCGGAAATGGCGGCGGCGTCCGAACCAACATTTTCACCATCGTGATGGACATCAAAGTCGACCCAACATTCGGCGATCCATCCTTCTGCTCACTCCTCCAAACCGGATCCAGCCATGCTTTTCCTGGTGCGCTCGACACGACAGCCAACCAAAATGACGGCGACCTGTTCATTCGAGGCGATGGTGGATTTGGCATCAGTGGCGACTACGAAGATGAGGACACCAACAACCCATTCCGATTCGACTACACCCAATGGCACCGAGTCGTACGCACCATCGACTGCAATTTTGCGGCTCCGAACGCCGAGTATCGCACCTACGTTGATGGCCGACTTCAAAATCAGGTTCAGGATCCGAGCCGAATTGGTTTTGACGGACGCCACACTCTGAACACAACTCAATTCTGGCTTTTCGCCGACGAGGACCACGAGGTTCAGAAGGTTCGCGTTGCCAACGTCAAGATGTACGACACCGCGCTGACTCCGGTCGAAGTTGCTGCACTCGGATCATTGACCAGAACGGTTTCTGGAAAAGTGAACGGTGGATTCTTCAACCGAATGGAAGTTCAATTCCGTGATGCAGGAACCACGACCGACGTCGGAACTCCGAAGACCGTCGCAGTGGATGCATCTGGCAACTATGTCGTCAGCGCACCCGGATACGGCAATTACGACATGACGGTGAAGCCGGCTGGATATCTGCGAAAGACGGTCAACACGAACGTGACCTCAGGTGATGTCACTGCGAACCTCAACGTCGTGGTTGGAGACATTGTCAACGACAATGTGATCGACCTCAGCGACTACACCAAGCTTGTGATTAACTTTAACAAGCTCTCAACCGATGGCGACTGGACAATTCCAGACGCAGACGGAATCAGCCCTTCAAATGCTGATCTCAACAATGATGGCGTTGTGGACCTTTCGGACTACACGTTCATCGTTTCTGCGTTCAACGCACTCGGCGATAACTAAATCAACTAGAGCCCCGGCACATTGCGCCGGGGCTCTGGTTGTCTCTAGCTCTTGTCCAACTTACCGAGTGGAAAATCTGGATTGGGCACATGTTCCCGGCCCATAATCCTTAGAGCTTCGCGAACTAATTCTGGACGAATCTTAGACAAATCCGTTGATTCACCCGGGTCTGCGTCAAGGTCATAAAGCTCTATCAGGCCGACATCCTCTTTTAGGTTTGGTCGAATCGCCTTATAGCGACCAAAAATCACAGCTTGCATGGCTGAGGCTTCGGGATATTCAAAATACACAAATGGTCTTCCCGGTTGCTTGTTACCGGTGAGCGCAGGAAGATACGACAAACTGTCGCGTTTGGGGGCAGTAACTCCCGCAGCTTCGCACAGTGTTGCCATCGCATCGAAACACGTCACCACATCCGACCGAGTGGAATTTGCCGGGATTTTGCCCGGCCAGCGGGCGATCATCGGGACGCGAATTCCGCCCTCATACAGGCTCATTTTCCCGGCCCGCAACCCGCCGTTAGACTCAAAAAAGTCCCGATCAGCCCCCCCAACGTTTGTGGCTCCATTGTCGCTGGTGAATATGATAAGAGTAGTATCCTTTTTCCCGGTCGCATCAAGGTATTTTAG
>JAIOPU010000080.1 GCA_021413725.1 Armatimonadota bacterium
GGTTCTGAGTCGCCGGACTAAGAACAACCCGGTTCTCATCGGCGAGCCCGGGGTCGGCAAGACCGCTGTCGTCGAAGGCCTTGCTCAACGAATCATCAAGGGAGACGTGCCTGAGGGGCTTCGTGGAAAGAGTGTGATAACTCTGGACATGGGCGCACTGATCGCTGGTGCCAAATACCGGGGCGAATTTGAAGATCGCCTCAAGGCCGTCCTAGAGGAAATCAAAAAATCCGACGGGCAGATCATTCTCTTTATCGACGAATTGCACACTCTTGTTGGTGCGGGCAAAGCCGAAGGCTCGATGGATGCCGCCAACATGCTCAAACCGATGCTCGCCCGTGGCGAACTCCGATGCGTCGGCGCTACCACCTTGAACGAGTACCGCTTACATATCGAAAAAGATGCCGCCCTAGAGCGCCGCTTCCAGACTGTCCTCGTTGATGAACCCACCGTTGAAGAAACCATCTCAATTCTACGTGGCCTCAAGGAGCGCTACGAAATTCACCACGGTGTCCGCATCATGGACTCCGCGCTCATTGCCGCCGCAACCCTTTCCAGCCGCTACATCAGCGACCGATTCTTGCCCGACAAAGCGATCGACCTGATGGATGAGGCTGCTAGCAAACTCAAAATCGAAATCGACTCTGTCCCCACTGAGATCGACGATGTCGAAAGGCAGATTCGTCAACTTGAAATTGACCGCGAAGCCCTCCGCAAAGAAGAAGATGCCGCGAGCAAAGAGCGACTCGAGGCTATCAACCGCAAACTCTCCGAACTCAACGACCAAGCCGGTTCCTTACGCGGAGTCTGGCAACTGGAAAAAGAGAAAATTGAAAGAATTCGCGCACTAAAATCCGATCTTGAAGATCAGCGAACTCAGCTCGAAGCTGCCGAAAGGGAAGCCGATTGGGCTAAGGCAGCTGAAATTCAGCACGGCAATATCCCGCGCCTCACGGCAGAAATGGAAAGCCACCACAGTGAACTCGAAAGACTTCAACTCAACGGCAAAATGCTTCGCGAAGAAGTGGATGCCGAAGACATCGCCGAGGTCGTGAGCAAGTGGACGCATATCCCCGTCAGCCGACTCATGCAAGGCGAGATGGCCAAGCTCCTCAAACTTGAGGAGTTCCTTAGCGAACGCGTTGTCGGTCAACAGGAAGCCTTGGAAGCCGTCAGCGACGCCATCCGCCGATCCCGCTCCGGAATCGGCGACCCAAATCGCCCGATCGGTTCTTTCTTGTTCTTAGGGCCCACCGGCGTCGGCAAGACGGAGCTGACCAAGGCGCTCGCGTCGTTCCTGTTCGACGACGAGACCGCCATGGTCCGCATGGACATGTCGGAGATGAAGTTGAAAAGGCCCATCCGGAGGTCTTTAACACCCTCCTGCAGGTGCTTGACGACGGTCGCCTGACCGATGGGCAGGGCCGAACGGTCGATTTCAAGAACACGATCTTGATTCTCACGAGCAACATCGGAAGTCATCACTACGCCGACCCATTCAGTAGCGATGCGACGTTCGAGTCCACCAAGGACAAGATCATGGACGATGTGCGCAGTCACTTCCGTCCGGAGTTCATCAATCGCCTCGACGACATCGTAGTCTTCAGGATGCTCGGAATGAATAATATCCGCGAAATCGTGCGCATCATGCTCAAGACATTGATCGCCCGTCTCGCTGAAAAGAAAATCACCGTGCGCCTGTCCGACGAAGCCGAGCTGCATCTCGCAACCACCGGATTCGATCCTATGTACGGAGCAAGACCGCTCAAGCGTGCGATCCAGCGCGATCTCATGAACGAGCTCGCAAAACGAATCCTAGCCGGCGACGTTCGCGACGGAACTTCCGTTCTGGTCAACTATCGAGACGGTCACTACGTTTTCACGGAAGAATCGAGTCTGGCTCCGCAATCGTAGGGACGTTCCTAAATAAGTGAATCGAATTTAAAAATAATACTGCGCTATTTTCAATGGAACTTCCCTGCGGAGCCCTTAACTTCTTGCTTGTCGTTTCCGGGAGACCCTCGTGAAAATGTACATTCGGTCGCATTTCGTAAACTTGCTTGGAGAAGATGTTAAGAATTGCAGGTTAGAGACCTGCTCTCCTCTTACATCTTCTCAACCAGCTCGACCAAGTTCCCGAACGGATCTCGGAGGAATGCGTATCTGTATCCAAATTCCTCAACGCTCACGGGCTGCGAGATTACTTCGATTCCGTCATTCGCAACTCGCTCTAGCTCAGCGGCAATATTTGACACGATGAATGCTGGATGCCGCCAACCTTCGAACGGAAGGTGCGCGGGAATGTCGCTGAATTCGGGCTCCGGACGAGTCTGGCCAGGTGAGAAGAAAAGTTCCAGATAGCAGTCTGAAGATTCTGATTTTAGAAGGACCATATCTAGGTTCAGGTCTTCATTTTTCGTCTTCGCAAAAGGCAGATAGCCCACCGCGCGGCCGTACCAGTCAGCAGCAATTTCAAGGTCCGGAACGGTGAGTCCAAAGTGGTGAATCAGCATGCCCTATAAGATACTCTACGGATTCGCCCAAGAATCGAATACAATACTCCTATGGCAAGCACGGAAACCCGGGCTCATCCCCACACCCGAAACCCCGGAATCCCCCTCGATTTAGATGCCGTCGAGTCAATCACGGTCAATCGTAGCGCGACAGAGCGGCGCGCAGCAACTCTTCCAGGTCGCCGGACGGTCAAGAAGGACTGGCAAGCAGCATGGCTTCTTCGCGCTATTCAGTGCATTGACCTCACAACGTTGAGTGGCGATGACACTCCGGGAAACGTGCATCGACTCTGCGCAAAAGCCCGTAACCCGGTCAACACGGAGATATTGGCCAAACTCGGCGTGGACCCGATCACGGTTGGCGCGGTTTGCGTCTACCACCAATATGTTGAGGATTGTGTGCGGAATCTGGAAGGCTCAGGAATTCCGGTCGCCGCAGTCTCGACCGGGTTCCCTGCCGGTCTCTCCCCGTTCAGAGAGAGAATCCACGAAATCAAAGCAAGTGTTGCTGCCGGAGCCTCAGAAATTGACATCGTTATCACCCGTGCTCACGTTCTCAAGGGCGACTGGCAAGCGCTTTACGGGGAGATGCAGCAGTTCCGCGAAGCCTGTGGCGAGGCGCATGTTAAGGCAATTCTCGCCACTGGAGAGCTTGGTACTCTCACCAATGTAGCCCGCGCGAGCGTGGTTTGCATGCAAGCGGGAGCAGATTTCATCAAGACTTCGACTGGCAAAGAACCTGTCAATGCGACCATCCCCGTTGGGCTCGTGATGACGCGAATGATCCGAAATTACCAGCAGCAAACCGGCTGGAAAGTAGGCTTCAAACCGGCTGGTGGTATCCGAACCGCTAAGCAGTCCCTTGACTTCCTCATCATGATGAAAGAAGAATTGGGCGATGCCTGGCTCTCCCCGTCTTTGTTCCGTCTGGGAGCAAGCACTCTGCTTTCGGATATCGAAAGGCAGCTCGAACACTTCATCACCGGGCGCTATTCAGCCTACAACCGACACGCGATGGGCTAAGAAATGAGTAAAGTCAGCGAAATTTTAAATTCAATGGAGTATGGGCCCGCGCCCGAGACTTCCCAGCCCGCAATCGACTGGATCAACGAGCATCACGGCAAGTTCGGTGTCTTTCTCGGCGGTTCGTGGCACTCCACGGAAACCTTTTACACAAGCTATTGCCCCGCCAACGGCAATGCACTCGCGCAAATCGCACAGTGCGGGTCGAAAGAAGTCGACGCCGCTGTATCCTCTGCACGATCCGCTCAAAAGGACTGGCTTGCACTCGGCGGAGAAGGTCGCTCCCGTTTCCTCTACGCCATTGCCCGGCAGATCCAGAAGCACTCACGCCTCTTTGCAGTTCTCGAAACCCTTGACAATGGAAAACCGATCCGTGAAACACGAGATATCGACATCCCTCTTGTTGCGCGGCACTTTTACTACCACGCCGGTTGGGCTCGACTCATGGATTCTGAGTTCCCTAACTACGAGTCAGTCGGAGTTTGCGGACAGATCATCCCGTGGAACTTCCCCCTCTTGATGCTCTGCTGGAAAATCGCCCCCGCCCTAGCGATGGGCAACACAGTCATCCTGAAGCCCGCCGAGTTCACGTCCTTGACCGCCTTGTTGTTCGCCGAAATCTGCGAGCAAATCGGATTGCCAAAAGGGGTTGTGAACATAGTCACCGGCGATGGCGAAACCGGAAAACTGATCGTCAATAACCCTGGGATCGATAAGATCGCCTTCACGGGCTCAACCGATGTTGGAAGAATCCTTCGTAAGGCAACTGCGGGAACACCTAAAAAACTTTCACTCGAACTCGGTGGAAAGTCGCCGTTCGTTATCTTCGAGGACGCGGATCTCGACTCTGCAGTCGAGGGATTGGTGGACGCTATCTGGTTCAATCAGGGACAAGTTTGCTGCGCAGGATCGCGCCTTTTGGTTCAAGAAGGGGTCGCGGAGCAAGTTTACAAAAAGATTCGCCAGCGCATGGACAAACTCCGAGTCGGCGACCCACTAGACAAAGCTGTGGATATTGGAGCGATTGTCGATAAAGTCCAACTTGACCGGATCGACGAACTTGTCAAACAGGGCGTCGCCGAAGGTGCCGAAATTGATCAACCGACCTGTAACTTCCCTGCCGGCGGTTGGTACTATCCGCCAACGCTTTTGACTGGAGTCGAGCCTGCTTCGACTGTGGCTCAAATCGAAATTTTCGGTCCAGTCCTTGTCGCGATGACGTTCCGAACTCCGGCAGAAGCGGTGGCGCTGGCCAACAACACGGTTTATGGCCTCGCATCCAGCGTCTGGACTCAGAATCTGGACATCGCCCATGACATCGCCGCTCAGATTAAGGCGGGAACAGTTTGGGTTAATTGTTCGAACCAATTCGACGCGAGCGTCGGTTTTGGCGGCTATCGCGAAAGCGGCTATGGCCGAGAAGGCGGCCGTGAGGGGCTTTTTGAATATTTGCAATGGAAAACACCGACAACCTCCGCAAAGAAACCTCCAGAAATCAAACCCACGAAGAGCGAAAGCAATGACCTCGATCGAACTCATAAGATGTTCATCGGTGGCAAACAGGCTCGCCCGGATGGTGCTTACTCCATCTCACTCAATCTAACACCTGGCGGAGTTGCGGAAGTCAGCCAGGGCAATCGAAAAGACATTCGCAACGCGGTAGAAGCTGCGGATAATGCCGCCCTCGGTTGGGCGAACACCGCTTCATTCACCCGTGCGCAAATTCTCTATTACTTTGCAGAAAACCTGGAAGCAGCTTCAACCCAACTCAAAAATGCTCTGACCCAACGAGGTCACTCAGAAAAGCAAGCTCAAGAAGAACTGGAACAAGCCGTCGAGCGGGTGCTTCATTACGCCGCTTGGGCGGACAAATACGAAGGCACGGTTCACCAAGTCCCCATGCGCGGGCTCGTCTACACTCGAAATGAGCCATTAGGTCCGGTGGGTGTGATTGCGCCGTCAGATTCTCCGCTTCTCGGATTCCTCTCGTCAACCTTGCCGCTGATTGCGATGGGAAATACGGTGGTAGTCGTTCCCTCCGAGCATAATCCGCTTCCAGCGGTTGAGCTTTACCGAGTTATCGAGGCATCCGACTTCCCGACTGGCGTCTGGAATATTGTCACCGGATTCCAAGCAGAACTCGAAAAGACCATAGCAGAACACGACGGACTTCAAGGGGTCTGGCACTTCGGAACCGCCGAGGGTGGAAGTCTCACTCAAGCGGCTTCAATTGGAAACCTGAAACAAACCTGGTGCCAACTCGGCAAAACAATCGACTGGACGACAACCCCCGACCAAGAATGGCTTCGCCGAGCGACGCAAGTCAAAAACGTCTGGGTTCCCTACGGAGCTTGATTCGTGAAAATTGACTTTGTCACTTTGTTTCCCGAGCAAGTGCTCGGGGGGTTGAGGCACAGCATGATTTCTCGGGCCGAAGCCTCGGGTTCGGTAGAACTTTGCGCGACCAACCCCAGAGACTTCACGACAGATTCTCACAATACGGTCGACGCGAGAACTTTTGGCGGTGGGCCGGG
>JAIOPU010000078.1 GCA_021413725.1 Armatimonadota bacterium
CGCCAAACGTTGGAAATGGATTCCAGCGAGCCGAACCAGTTGCCCTTTCCGTGGTAGCCGTCTTTCTCGTCGACGAAGTCCGAGTTTCCGCCCATGGAAGTGAAATTAGAAACGCATCGGTCCGTAATCGCAGCTTTGTAAGCGTCCGAGTGGGAAACCGCCCAGTTCGTCATGTAGCCACCGTAGGAACCCCCCATGATGCCGAGTTGGCCGGGGTGGATATTTGGCTGGTTTTGCATCCAGTGGGTCACGGCTTCGATGTCAACCCAGTCTTTATTACCCCAATCGGCGCGGATCGCCATGCAGTGGTCTTCGCCATATCCTTTCGAGCCACGGGGGTTGCTGTAAACCACCTCGAGCCCGGATGCGGCAAGCACTTGGAACTCATTGTAGTAAGTGCACCCGTACTGGCAGTGAGGTCCCCCGTGAACTTCTAGAACCGCGGGTCCACGCTGGTGGTTATCGATTCCGATGGGCGCGAGCGCCCAAACGTGCACTTTGTGACCGTCGGCGGCTTCGACCCAGGTCTCCGTGGGAGCAACCGAGATTACTTCTTCATGGAAATCCTTGTTGACTGAAGTCCAAGTTTTTGGCAGTGGTCCATGTTCTCCAAGGTCATAGCCAGCGACCTCGTTGAGGGTGGTCGCGTTACCGTAGGTGCAGGCGATATGACCACCATCTTTGCTTAGGTTGCCAATGGTGATTCCGTGCTTGCCTTCGGTGAGTAGCCGAACTCCGCCTTCGGAAATCGGAACATAACAAATTTGTGACTCGCCATGCCATGCAGCGTTCGCGTAAATCGCTTGGGAGTCTGGTGACCAGATGAGCGAGCCTGAACCGCCTGCATCTTTCGTGTCGGAAAGCGTCGCGGTCTCGAAGCAATAATCGTCCTCAAGGGTCAGGCATTTGGCATCGCCCCCGGCGGCGGGCACGACCCAGATCCGCATGTTGCGGACTCCCCATGTTTCCTGTTCGTACGGATGAGCGGTGTAGGCGATCCAGTTGCCGTCGGGCGACCAAGAGACGTTTCCTTTGTTGCCTCCTTTTTGACCAGTGACCTGAGTTGCGGAGCCGTCCAGTTTCACTCGGAAGATCAGGGGCAATTCTTTCTTGTGCCATGGATTCTCGCCCATTTCGTGGGAAACCACGATTTCATCCGACTTGGGTGACCAAGAGAAGTCTGACGTGCCGTAGGGTCCGGAACCGTACAGTTTTTTCATTGCTCCCGTCGCAACCTCTACAGTCCAGATCGCAAACCGTTGCTCGCCGAAATAGCCGTCGCCATCGAGTTTGTACCAGGGAACATCGATGACCCATGCCGGAGTGCTACCGCCGTTTTCTTCACGCGCTTTCGCGGCTTTTTTGGTTCTCTCGGGGTGCGTTTCACGGTAGGCAAAGGCAATGTACTTTCCGTCCGGCGACCATTTCATGTTTGAGATGGTGCCTTCTTCGAGTTTGGTGAGAGCCTGAGCCTCGCCCCCATTGGCAGACATTACGAAAACTTGAGGAATTGTTTCGTTGCGCCCCGAAACAAAAGCAATGGAGTGGCCATCGGGAGACCATCGCCCGGAGGAACTTCCCGCGTCACCTTGGGTCCACTGTTTCAGCTCGCCGGTGTCACTGGCGGACCACAAGTTTGTGATGTACTTGTTTTTTTCGTTGATGTGCTTTCGCGAGAAGAGGATTTCGTGACCGTCGGGATGGAATTGTGGATCACTGACAAAAACAATCTTCAGGAGATCGTCGGGACGGATTGGACGTTGCGGCATAACGAGATGCAGATTACCCCTGCCGCATCTTTTGAAACGGGGGCAACGTCTTTACGGAAGCGAACGGGTGGGGTGTTACTTGGTTCGGTGGGAGAAAAAATGCTTAAAGAATTCAAAACATTTCTCAATCAAGGCAACGTCCTTGATCTCGCCGTCGGTGTGATGATTGGCGCTGCTTTCGGAAAAGTAGTTAGTTCAGTCGTCGACGACCTTGTCAATCCGCTCGTTGGGATCTTCATGGGCAAGGGACTCGTGGACAAATTCACTGCCCTTGACGGAAAGATCTATGCCACATATGAAGAGGCTAAGAAGGGCGGAGGAGCAGTCTTTGGTTACGGGACGTTCATCAATAATGTCGTCAGCTTCGTCATCACCGCGTTCATCATATTCCTGATCGTCAAAGCCGCAAACAAGGCCAAGAAGCCTGCCCCGGTTGCCGTTGCCGAGACGCCTGCCGATATCGTTCTCCTGGGCGAAATCCGCGACTTGCTCAAGAAGTAAGCGTCTTCAAAGAAGGGAAAGCCCTGCGAGCATCGTTCGCGGGGCTTTCTCGTTCATAATCTTTCACAATGCAAGCACAAACCAAGGGCATGAAGCTACGGCAAATCAACGCGGTGATTTTGCTTTTTTCAATTGCGATCATGTACTTCGCGTTCCAGAAGTTCCAGGAATTCATCCAAGACCCCGACACCGGATCTCGTGATACTCGCGGACTCTTGCTCGCAACTGAGATTTTGGACGAGGGTGCCCATGCGATGCTGATCAAGGAGGACGGGACGACCGAGCCCTGTCCAAATTACAAGGCTCCGTCAACCGATAAGGTGCCGGTATGGCGACCCGATGGCCAGCGGGCGTTCTTCTTGAGCGACCGCCAGGAGGGTGCGTTTCTCATTCATCGCTGGAATGTCGCGAAAGACTCAAGCGAAGCTCGAAGCGCAGGCACCCGCAGCGTTACGAATATTTATTGGGGGCCATTTGGCGAAACTAAGAACGAGGAGGCCCTCGTTACGGTCGGTGGCTTTGTCTTAAGCTATAACCCTCGGTTGGGCACCACGACCCAAATTTTGCCGCCGGTGGCTAAGGTTCGCGGCACGAACGACGAAGGTGGCAACACCGACCAGTTCCAGGTCTTGTATCAGAGGCTGGGAAGCTCTTTCAAGGAAGCGAAGTGGGCGGGCAATCACGATGAGATCGCGGCGGTGATGAACACTGAAGACGGGCGAGAAGTGATGATCATTCAGAGCCTCTCTCCCAAAAAGGACTCCTTGGGAAACATGAGCTTGACCCCTCCGCAGGTCATCACCGCCGCCAAGCGCATTGACTTTGACATTGACATCAAGGGCAGAGTCGCGGTTGCAATTCTCGGGTTTGATGTGGTGGATAAAGAAAATCCGCCTCCGGAACTTGTGAAAAACGGAAAATTTGTGAAGCCCTACGAAAACGGGATTGTCATGTTCGACCCTTCTCAAGACCCTGCGACATTGCAACCGATCGTACTGAGTAATGTTGCCGAGCTGGGTTTCGACCGTCCCAAAATTTCTCCGGACGGAAGTTCTGTGATCGCACTCGTGGGCAAATGGTCCAACGACTCGCAATTTGCTACCGAGGCTCTTATCGGCATGCCATTTGCCGCGGGCGGCGGTTCTCAAGCGGCCCCAATTTACAAAGGCAATGTCGTGGAGGCCGTGTGGCACCCCGGCGGTCGCAAAGTCGCTATCGTTCAGCGGGATGGGCGGACTTCGAATATTTATACAATGGATGCGGACGGGCAAAATATCAAGCAACTTACGAACGGGAAGTCTTTCGGCTCCATTTCTTACTCGCCGCAGGTAGTTGCCCCGAAATAGCAATGCAAATTCTCGAATTCATCGCTGCCCGTCGGGACGGAAATGTTCATTTGGAGGCGGACATCAGGTCTTTCGTTACCCGGCTCACGGCGGGTGAGATTCCTGACTACCAAATCTCAGCGTGGCTCATGGCGGCGGTTCTTAAGCCGCTGACTGTCGATGAAACCGCTTGGTTGACGATGGCGATGGCAGAATCAGGCGAACGACTTGACCTTTCTAGCCTGCCGAAGCCTTGGGTGGACAAACACTCTACGGGGGGCGTAGGAGATAAGACGACGCTCGTCGTGCTCCCGATGCTCGCCGCTTGCGGGCTGACCGTAGTCAAAATGAGCGGGCGCGGACTCGGGATCACGGGGGGCACCATTGACAAACTCAGCTCAGTTCCGGGTTTCAATTTGAACTTGACTCCGGAGGAGATGATTCGCCAGGCAGCCCGAATTGGCATAGCGATTACGGGACAAACTCCCAGGCTCGCGCCGGCAGACAAAATTTTATACGCTCTGCGTGATGCGACGAGCACGATCGAATCCATCCCGCTGATTGCAAGCAGTATCCTAAGCAAGAAGATTGCGGGCGGAGCCCAGACTATTGTGCTCGACGTGAAGTGCGGGTCTGGTGCCTTCATGAAGAATTTGACGCGCGCGCGCGAACTCGCGACGGCGCTGGTGGACATTGGGAGACGATGTGGTCTCCGAGTGGAAGCCGTGATAACGGATATGGACCAAGTCCTTGGGGATGCGTGCGGAAACGCGATGGAAGTCGTAGAGGCCGGGCGAGTCCTCTGTCGAAAGGGACCGGCGAGGTTTGAGGAACTTTGTGTGCATCTAACCGGGGTGACTCTCCATGCTGCGGGTAAGGCGAATTCTCTGGATGAGGGGCGCAAGAAAGCCACGGAGTGTCTCGCCAGTGGAAAGGCTTTGCTGAAGGCCGAGGAGTGGTTCGAGGCTCAGGGAGCCAATCCCCAGTGCCTTGTCGATTCATCTTGGGCACCCAAGGCACCAGTACGCGGGGTCGTCAAACACGTGGGGCAACCTGCCTATATCGCAAAATTTGATGCAGAGGCGGTGGGTCGCGCGGTGCTCCGGCTTGGCGGAGGAAGACTTGCAAAAGATGACGTGGTTGATCCAGCCGTGGGGATCGAGGTTCATGTTCGAGTTGGCGACCTTGTTCAGGCGCAGCAACCGCTTTTTACGATCTTCGCCAAGTCTGATGATGACGCGATGGCGGTTCGTGCAGTTATTGACGCGGGCATTGAAGTCTCACCCAATAAGGTCACTCCGCAGCCGCTGGTCCTCGGTTAAGTTCCGATCGGAATACGCAAGCCATCAAACGCCAGTTCGATTCCAGCCGGTAGCTCGGAGTTGACCTTGTCGTGATCGTAATCATGGCTCAAATGCGTGAAGTAGGTCTGTTTCGCTCCCAGTTGGAGAGCAACCTCAATGGCCCGGTCGAAATGGAAGTGATTGGGATGCGGCTTGTAGCGGACGGCATCGAGAACCAGTGTTTTTAGTCCTTGAAGTCTGGACATTGCTTCAGCGGGAATCTCGCTCACATCGGTCACGTAGGCAAAATCGCCGACACGGACAGCGACGCAAGGCAATGGCCCGTGCATTACTCTCAGCGTTTCCACGTTTAAGCCGCCAACCTTGATGATCGGAGGAACTTCCTGAAGATCAAAGCGGGGAACTTCCACCCCCGGTGGAAAGTCGGCAAATGCATAAGCGAAGACTCGCTTGATGTCGAGCTGATACTGTTCGTAGGCGTAAATTCGGAGGGGCTGGTGATACTTGAGGCAGAAGGATCGCAGGTCATCCATCCCCATTATGTGGTCCGCATGAGTGTGCGTGATGAGAACCTGCTCAATGTCGAGCACATTCTCTCGAAGGAGTTGGTCTCGAAGGTCTGGACCGCAATCAATCAGCAGGTTTCCAGTCGGCCCTTGAAGGAGCAGCGAAGGGCGGGTACGGTGATTCTTGCGGTTCGCAAGGAACTCCGCAGGGTACTCAATACCCAGAACCGGCACCCCAGTTGAGGTGCCGGATCCGAGTACGATGGCGCTTGTCGTTTGCATCAAAGGGACTTCCGTCCCTTAATTGTCCCCTATTGCGTTGAAGTTCGTCACCAACACGGTGTAGTCGGTGAGATCTACAATGCCGTCCAAGTTAAGATCGGCTGTCGCTAACGATCCGTTGAACGCCGATACGACAATAGTGTAGTCAGACAAGTCAATCACATTGTCGGGCTGACTATCGCCGTTGATCAGAGAGGCACTTACCGCTGAAGCTCCGGTCGCACCGAACGCCCGATTTGCCACTCTCTTCGCTAGCCAGTGCGAGCCTTTGAGGCGCACATCGTAGTTTCCGTTGGCAAGAGCCGGACTGACCGTGTACGAATAGTTACCGCTTGCATCGAGGGTGACATTTGCAGTTCTCAGGGCGGAAGAGCCGCCCACCGCGAATATCTGCAAAGCAACCACCTGCCCGTTGGGGCTTGGGACAATATTTTGCAAAGTCACGTTGCCAGTGACAGTTTGACTCGCCGTGATCGTGAAGTTCACATTACTCACGTCGAAGTAGATGTTGTCCGTCGGCTCAATCTTGATTCGGCAAGTCGTGGCAGCAACTGCCGGAACCGTGATCGTTTCGCTTCCGTCGTTGGGCGTATTGGCGAGAACTGTAATCACGCCTGCACCGGTGTCGAAATTTGTTCCGGAAGCAGTGGAGAGCAAGATATTGACGTTTGCAGAGGTGGTTCCGCCCTTGTTCCAGGTGACCGTTTGGGTGCTGCCTGCGGGCCAAGAAACGGCGGTGTTCGGTGAAGTCACCGAGAAGGCGGCGCCGGAAACTGTAATGGTTTTCGCTCCGAAATTATTCTCTCCGCCACCCGCGCGATTGTCTCGAACCGTCATGCGAAAGTTCATCGTTCGCGCAACCGTGGGAAGGACTTCCCATATATCGCTTGAGTTAGCTAATACCGTTGTCAACTTAGGAAACGTCCGATAAGGAACCGTTGTTGGATTGTAACTCCGGAATAAGACTCCGCTCGCGGTGTTCGTTGCGGCGACTGTTGAACCTAGATTGTATTGCTCCCAGCAGTAAGTCATCGCATCGCCGTTTGCATCCGTAGCACTGCCGGTCAACTTGAACGGGGTACTGAGCGGGATGGTGAAAGCAGCTCCCGCATTGACCACCGGAGCAATGTTCCCGTTGGCCACAGCAGTTCCGCCAGAGGTTCCGAGTTGCCGTCGCGTCACAATTTCCTCGATACTCTTCGCATGGAAGTACGCGTCAGAGTGCGCCTGGAGATCGTCCGAGCCACAGATTCCGGCATAAGGCATGATTGTGGAGCCACTGCCGGGTTCGTATGCTGCTCCTCCCGAGCGGTTTCCGCCACCACAATTTCCAACGATTCCGTTAAATGTGTGATTCCCGCCAAATTGGTGTCCCATCTCGTGGGCAACGTAGTCAATGTAGAATGCATCTCCAGTTGGGGATGGGAGCCCAGTTACACCCCGCG
The DNA here is from genome assembly GCA_021413725.1 of Armatimonadota bacterium. Taxonomy (GTDB): domain Bacteria; phylum Armatimonadota; class Fimbriimonadia; order Fimbriimonadales; family Fimbriimonadaceae; genus JAEURQ01. Next base: position 7,133 of record JAIOPU010000078.1, read on the forward strand.
CCTTTTGGCCCATAGTTCCGGTAACTCCAAGCCCGGCAACACCGCCGCCGCCCGTTGAGAATACGTGACCGACATCATAATTTGCATTCCCGACCAGGGTGTCGCATTGACTCTGATTTTGACCCAGCATGGTGCCGCCGCTGCTGTTGCTGAAGGAAAAAGCATCAGCCGCCGTGTAAGCCTTTTTGTATGTGAGATTGAGACGAATTCCGAAGTCAATTTCGTAAACGCCCGTAACCCGGTTGACCGCTACAACCATCGCGGATTCAGCGAGGGCAATCGTACCGAACACTGCTGTGTATTCTTTACTGGAATTTAGGGCGAGCCGGTAAGTCTTGAGAGTCCCTCCCACCGCCTCTGTGCCGATACCTCCGCTACCTTCATCGTCGAACGGACTGATCTGTGCGTCTCCGACAGTTGAGCAAATCGGCTTATTGTTCGGGTCCTGGCGCAGGTTTTTGCGATTGTAGACGAAGTATTCAGCTTGATTTCCATAAACTACGGGATCAATGAATTCGTCGCCCGCAGGTGAATAAACTGTCGAGTGGAAACCGAGCGCGGTGAATCCGAGATGGATTCTCTCGACTTTATTATCGGCATTGTAGCCATAGTAGCTTCGCC
>JAIOPU010000084.1 GCA_021413725.1 Armatimonadota bacterium
GACCTCGGTGTCAACTGATGCGGGGACGTTGGATGCTAGCGTGATTTGGGGTGACACTTTGCCGAGGTAGTTGCCATTGCCGCTAGGTTGCGAATAGAGGAAGCACTCCACGGTCAGAACTCCGCTGGGAAGGCCCGTGAAAATAGCTTGGTTGCCAGCGCTCCGGTTGAGCACTTGGGTCGCGACAATTTGCCCCGCAATATTTTTGATATTGATGATTTCAGACTGTCCAGTGCCCGAACCTGGATCGGACCGACTTGTCCAGAAAGTGCGGTAAACGAGTTCTCCGGAAGTGGCACTCCCGCCCCCACCCCCACATCCTGTCATTAATACAATTAGGAGCCCTGACGCAAAAATGGAAAGTAATTTCTTGATCACCGTAGTTTTTGGACGCACGAAACAGCAAAGCGTTCTTGTCGTTTGCAACTCTGAAGAGATGCGTGTCCACTCAATATCAGTATAGCGTGACTTCAAACCAAAACTTGCAACGACTCATCGAAGCGCTGGAGACCCTAGATATCCAGGCCGGCAATTCGGAAAACGAACCGGGACTCCTTGGATTTCCCTGCCAACTTTCGTTGCCAGACGGGACAAATTTGACTCTGGGGCTGGATAAGCCCGGGGTCCTCAACTACCTGGATCCTGAGTCGCTCGGAATCGCGATTCTCGATCAGTTCGGGGTCGCCCAGCATCTATGGGGGATTGCCAACCACATTCCACTCTTCACTCCGCCCAAGACCGTTCTCGAATCGGAGCTTGCCAGCATCGTTCTGGGGGCATATCGCGGTGTTCAAAACTCCCAGTTCTTGGACGGCTTCCGATATCATGTCGGCGGGATTAACCTGAAAACCAATCCGGGGGTTGTCTTACTGGTGACCGACGCGAGCGATGAGAAGGTTCTGACTCGAAAAGCGGGTCGCCACGAATTCGAAGCAATTGCTCTGCGCAAGATTGGCAAAGCCTTGACGATGAATCAGACCTTGGAACCGATTTGCTACGCGGCGGTCCATGAGATCGCGTCCGTTGCGGAACTTGCGTCGGCCCTTCTCTGGGTGAAAACAAGCGCGGAGGAAGGGTACGAGTTGAAGGCGAGCATCGGTGCTAACCGCGATGGCACCACGCTCCTCAGCAAACTTCACGAAACCGGCAATCAAAGCTGCATCGCCGAACTCGTGATGGCGAAGCGCGAGACCTTCCTCGTTCGCCAAGTCAACGCCCACGCCATGACGGCGGAGCTTGAGGCAAAAATTTGCTATCTCAAGCCTGGCGGGATGATGTGCGTTCCGCTGACGATTGGCGACCAACTCATTGGCGTTCTGGAACTGATCGCAAGGGATGGCGACCAAGAGTTTTTGGAGCGAAAAGAGCTTTTTGAAACGATTGCGGAGCACTTGTCGCTCGCGCTGAACTCGGCACTCTTGTTTGAGTCGTTTGAGCGTCTTGCGACGATTGACCCACTCACCGGGGTCGCCAATCACCGGGCGATGCAGGACTTCTTGCAGCGTAGAATCTCTGAATATGACCGCAACAACCAGGAAATGGGGGTCATCATGCTCGACGTGGACCACTTCCGGCTCTTCAATGAGGAGGAGGGGCATGACGCGGGCGACCTTGTTTTGAAGAAGGTCGTTGAAGCCATTAAGTCGGCGATTCGGCAGTACGACCTTGCCGCGCGCTATGGCGGGGAAGAATTCACAGTAATCCTCCCCACCGCAGGGCCGCAGGAAATGATGAGGATTGCCGAGCGTATTCGGACGAAGATCGAGCAAGTCGAGTTTGTTTCCTCGAGTGGCAGCAAGAGAACGGTCACGGCATCCCTCGGTTGCGCCATGTTCCCGTCGGCAAGCAAGGAGCCGCAGGGAATTCTCAAGGCTGCGGATATTGCTCTGTATCAAGCAAAGAATGCAGGGCGGAACCGCTGCGTCCAGTTTGAAGGTGAGTTGAAGAACTCGGAAGCTGCTTAATCGTGCCAGATCGCTCGGTAAAATTACTTGTTTATTGCTCCAATTGAGACTTTTTTTACTTCCGCTCTTGTTTTTGGGGAGGAATTGGGATAAAGTAGTTGAGTTCGCGGTGGCTTTGCCATCGCAGATTAAAGGAGCTACAAATGAATAAAATTATTTTACTCGCAGGCGCAGTTGCGCTTTCATCCGCATCGTTCGCACAACTTGTGCCTCAAACCGGAGTTCTCAAGGCTAAGACTATAGACATGTCTGGTGGTAGCACGCTACTCACAGCAACGCCAGTTTTCTCCGCAATTAATGGACCTTATGCCGCATTCCCGGCAGCAGGAGGAGTTCTCGGGAACGATGACTACACTGCAAGCCCGAATGCATCGTTCGCTCTCACAGAAATGCGCTTTGTCGGAGGTGTAACTGCAGCCGGAGGACAAGTCAGAGTTGACTTCTCAGACTCGGTGGGTGCCCCGGTCGGCGCGTTTATAAGTACCTTGCCAGCGGCTGGCAACTTTATCTGGACTATCAGTGGACTCGGTGGACTTGGAATTACCCTTCCTGGTAGCGGTCGAGTTCGGCTCACAGCACTTGGCAATGCTACTGGGCAGTGGTTCTTGAGCACTTCCGCTCCGACCCTCGGTTCGGAGAGTCGAACGGGATTTGGATCGGCGACTTCACACAGCCACCGATTTGAACTCAGCACAGTTCCTGAGCCAGGTTCACTCCTTGCTCTCGGACTCGGCGCAGTTGCTATGATGCGACGACGCAAGAGCTGATTTCTTCAGTCCTTTCCTTTGAAACAAAGCACCTGAGTCTGACTCAGGTGCTTTTTTCATGGATTGGCCCCGAAGGTCTACAATAGAGGGATATTGTCTGACTACCTTCCTTCCCTCATCGGTAACACTTCGGCCGAACTCGAAGCCATTGCGGTTGAACTCGGCGAATCCAAATTTCGCGGGCGTCAACTTGCGTCTTGGCTTTACCAAAAGAACGCTCAATCGTTTGAGGAAATGCGCGATCTCCCCGCCGCATTCCGCAAAACGCTCGCCGAAAAGTACCAAATCTCCCCCCTGCGGATCGCCGATCACCGCCATTCGACCGACGACGTCGACAAACTCCTTGTCCATCGAGGCGACGACCAAGTCTTTGAGTGCGTTTTGCTCCCCTATAAGGACCGCGTGAGTTGTTGCGTCAGCACTCAGATCGGTTGCCCGATGGGTTGCACGTTCTGCGCGACGGGGATGGGTGGCTTTGACCGAAATCTGACCGTAGCCGAAATCGTGGGACAGTATTTGCTCCTCCAATTCATCAGCCCGCGTCGGGTGAGCCATTTGGTCTTCATGGGGATGGGTGAGCCTCTGCTCAACTACGACAACCTTGTGAAAGCGATGAAAATCCTTCACGATGAGATTGGGCTGAGCTACAGGCACTTGACGGTTTCTACCGTTGGACTGGTGCCCCAAATCAAATTGCTCGCCAAAGAAGACTTGCCGATCCACCTGGCGTTGTCATTGCACTCGCCTTTCGACGAAGTCCGGGACAAACTGATGCCTGTCAACCACAAATGGCCCGTGCGCGAGGTTGTGGGGGCGATGAAGTCCTATCAGCGCGCCACCGGCCGCAAGATCACGTTCGAGTATCTGCTGATCAAAGATGTCAACGACACTGCCGACCAAGCCAGAGAACTCGCAAACCTAGTGAAAGGCGTTCCTTGCGTGGTGAATCTGATCCCGTTCAATTGGGTGGATACTGGCTATGGTTTTGCGCGTCCTACCAAAGAGCGAGTGCAGGCGTTCAGGAATGCCCTCGAAGGTGCAAGGGTCAATGTAACGGAACGCACGGAGAGGGGCCATGATATTGCCGCCGCGTGTGGGCAACTTGCGGGCCAGCACGAAGGTCGCTTCGGAAAGAAGACTCTGCGAGTATTGTAACCAAGCTGAATTCGGCGATCAGTTGACAAAATGCGGTGGTCGTGCCGAATGAGTAATTAGGTTCAAAATCGAAGATCATGAATTTCCTTTACCTTTCCACGGAGCTGTAGTATTATTATTAATTATCAGACGTCAAAAACTTGCCGAAATGCACTGACGACGACCGGCTTTGCGTCTGCGGTCGAAATTTCAGCCCCTGAAAGGGAAGTGAGAGAGCAGACCCCGTAGCCCTGAATTCCGCACGGGATAATCTGCGAAAAGGGTTCAAGGTCGCAGTTGCAGTTGAGTGCGAGGCCGTGGAGGCTGACCCACTTGCGAATCTTGACGCCGATCGCAGCGACCTTCAGGTCGCCGACCCAGGCCCCCGAATTAGGAGGGAAACGGCGGCCTTCGATGCCGAATTCCGCAAGGGTGAGGAGCATGGTCTCTTCGAGGTCTCTCATCCACCTGTGGACATCCTTGCCGTGTCGCTCTAAGTTAAATATGGGATAGATCACGAGCTGCCCGGGGCCGTGATAGGTCACATCGCCGCCTCGATCAGTTCGGATGACCTCAATGCCCTGAGATTCATACTCGGGAATCGGTCTCAGCAAATTGGACTCATGGAAACTCGCACCCAAAGTCAAAACGGGGGGATGCTCGACAAAGAGAAGTTGATCCTCTCCTCCGCGGAGTACATCCTCTGCGACTTGCTTCTGAATATCCCAGGCTTCCAAGTACCCGAGGGTCTCAAGGTCTCTCACGGAGAAACTCACAAGGTCTCCGCCGGGCCACAAACTCCGTTCAAGACAAAAACCGAATAGCCATCCACTTTTTGCTCAAGGTTCTGGAACTGGGAGCGGTCAAGGTTCTCAACCGTTCTTTCGGTCAGACCAATTGTTCCGACCGGAACGGCTTTCTGGACATGTGCCGCTACGTCGATGACTTCGGTGAATTGAACCTGGTCAAGCGCGCCCTGGACTTCCCCGGTGTGCAGGCCAATGCGAATCATGAACGGGGTCGGCAACCGGTTCACCCGGAGGTTGAAAACCGCCATCTCCGCTTGGAGGGCAATCGCGGCCTCAAGTGCCTGGGCACTGGAAGGAAAACCAACGACAGCCCCATCCCCCGCCGTGGCGTGAACCACGCCGAGGTAGCGGTTGCAAACCCGTGCGATCCAAATCTGGTACTCGCGAAAGCTCCACTCGGCTTCAAACGCATCGGCATCCGCTTTCATCCGGGCACTGCGATAAGCGTCGACATCCATAACGCAAATGCGTCGAGATTCAGGCCGTAAGCGTCGTTCCAGATCTGCGATTTCGCTTTCTAGGACTTCTTTATTATTAGCGGCAAGCATGCGATCACGACGAGCAGACTGCTCAATCGTGACGCCGACAGAGCATGCGAGAACAACCGTGCCAAAAATGATCAAGGTGCCGATGGTCGAAAACATGAATTCGCGATTGAAAAATTTAGGTCCAAATGGTCCGAGTGGGATGAGGTAAATGGGCATGCTTGCGAAGACATGGACAACGTAGGCGGAAATGGCCCGCCCCGCCCTCTGGGCACCGAGGCCGATGGCGATGGTCAAAGCCAACGAGCCTACGGCGAAGATAAGTTGCCCAATTACGACGGATGCAGACAAACTTCCGCCTGAGAACATTTTCCCCTGAGGGTCAAGGACAAGGACCATAATTGCGTACAGAAATGCATAGCAAAATCCGGAAATTGCCGCGAAGGCATAAATATGATCTCGGAGCCAGATAGCATTGGGTCTTTCCGTCCAGCCGGTTTCGGGCGGTTCTCCAATACTTACCTTAGCGAGTCGCTCTCGTACGTTGAAAAGGTTTTCGATGAGCTGCTGTCGAGTGAGATTTGTGCGGACTTGACCTTGTTTGCGCACTCTCAGGTACCCGCCTAGGACGGCAACTGGAACTTGGATCAGGCAATAAAATACACACACAAAAATAGAGGCGAGTGCAAATCCGAACGTGGAAGCCCAGTCAATTTGATTAGTAATGCGAAGGATGACAACGAGACTTAGGGTAGCTCCAAAAAGGCCGACTGCACCGAAAAGGACGTGACGCACCATGCAATGCCGCAGGTAGCAAACCGTATGGCTTAAGACGAGAACACCAAAAAGAACTGCCCCGATCAGTCCTTTCCAAAGACTGCGTGATCCACTGGGGATCGTTCGGTTGACTAATAGGGTTACCAGGACAAAAAGGGCGAGGACGATCAAGGTTGACAGGAAAACAAACAGCCACGGGCGATTGGTCCACTTCTGCCAAAACGGAAAGATCGCCGGTCCCCCTTCCCGAAGCTCTCTGGACCGAACCAGATTCGGATCGTGCAGGCCCCGGGCGACAAGCGCGACAAAACTCTCGCTCAAAGGGCTATTTTGAGCGATTTGTTCAGAGCTGGCTTCCTCGCGTACGAGAGCTTGGACGACATCGGCAGAATTCAAGTCAGTTGACCCTAACGAAGGGTACCAGGCTAGGAAGGTAGAATAGGTGAGGCGCAATGAGTGATTTTCTCCAATTAGGTAGTCCCAACGAGAGGCCCCGAGCCCCAAGGTTGGACGAATTAGACTTGAAGTTTTCGGACCAAGCTCTTGCTGAGTTGGACGAACTCTATAGTCACTACCCGGATAAAAAATCCTGCATTCTGCCCGGCCTCTGGATCGCGCAACGGGAATACGGCGGCTATCTTAACGGCGAAGCCATTGCCGAAGTGGCTTATCATTTGAAACGAAGTTACGCCGAAGTCGAAGGTGTCGCCACTTTTTACTCGATGTACAACACCGTCCATGCGGTCGGCAAGCACATGATCGAGGTTTGCACCTGCTTGAGTTGCCAAGTCTGCGGAGCCTATCCCGTTGCTGAATATTTGAAGAAGAAACTCGGCGTAGGATTTGGCGAAACGACGGAAGACGGTGTCTTTACTCTTCACGAAGTCGAGTGCCTTAACGCTTGTGACCGTGCGCCGGTGCTTCAAGTCGGCTCCAGTTATCACGGACCTGTTGACGAAAAGAGCATTGACGCCTTGCTGGAAAATCTGCGCGCTCAAGAAGAGTCCACCGTGATCCAGATGGCAAACGATATTGTCAAGGTCCAGACTGGCCCCCTAAAGTCCAAGTAGGCCGTGCCCACTGCCCACCAACTGATCGCGGAAGCTTTTCGGCGATTGACCGAAAAGCCAGGAATGCAAGTCCGCGAAGGGCAGCAACAGCTCTCGCAACTCATCGGAGATTGTATTGACGCAAAGGTCCATGGGGCATTTGAAGCTCCGACAGGACTCGGAAAGTCCTTTGCGGCTTTGATTCCCGCGATTGCCTATGCTCTAGCAGAGAACAAAAGGGTCGTCATTGCGACTTATACCAACGTCCTGACCGAGCAATATTGGCATAAAGATTTGCCGTTTGCGTTGTCGCTCTTTGACGAAACCCCGTCCACTCAACTCCTCATTGGTCGTCAAAGGTACGCGTGCCTTGCTGCGGTGGAGCAGATGGACCGCAACTTAATGTCCACTCTGATTGAGGACGAGCCTCTCGGGATTGAGTCCCAACTTAGACAGCGCCTTCACCTGAAGCAGAAAGAATTCGGGCAGAAATGGAAGCAAATCGCAACCCCGGCGGCGTGCCCCGGGCGGCATTGCCACCATTATAATGATTGCTTTTACTACCGAGCCAGAAAGGGATCTTTAAGTTCAAATCTGGTTATCACCAACCACTCTGTTGTGATTCAGGATGCTCTCTTGCGGCAAGTCACGGAAGGCGACATCACGATGCTTGGGAACTATGATTTTCTGGTTCTGGATGAAGCGCACGACTTCCACTCTGCGGCCCAGAATGGGATGGAGTTCGAAATCACTGAGAACAAGCTTCGCCAGTACGTTGGGTTGACCCAGCGAATCCACGATGAACTTCTGAATATCGCTACCAAGGCAGGCTGGGGTACCCACTGGACCCGTGCGTTGCAAAAGTTACACGAGGTGTTTGACTGGGCGGTGAACGAGTTGTCGGTCCTGTACACCTCGATGGGGCGTTCTGCGGTCGTTGCCGTTTCTCCACCAGAACTCAAAGAACTTCTCACCCGGATCACAATGCCTGAGGAAGACAAGCGCGCGCAGTTCATTGCCGACACCCTGGCAGAGCACCTTGAGAGATTTACCAACGCGGCTAAGAAGATTCTTGGCCCCGCGAATGATGCGGTTTCCATCCCGGTCCGGGAGTCTGCACAGGAGCAAGTGCAGAATTACCTACGCTATTTGGAAGACTTTCAGGCGGGGGCAAAACTCTTTTCCTTTCCTATCGGGACCTCGATTTCGTACTTAGGAGGTTATGCGGCGTCGCCGATATTGCGGACTGACATCGTGGATTTAGCCGAACCCTTGGTTGACTTGCTGTGGAGCAAGACTCCCACCGTGTGCATGTCGGCGACTCTCGCCGTGGACAATGAGTTTGATTTCCTCAAGCAGACCATCGGCTTTCAGCCCGAATTTAAAGATATTTTGCCCTCGCCGTTTGACTTTCCATCGAATATGGCGGCTTATGTTCCGAAGGCTGGACGAGTTCCGGACCCGACGATTGCTCGTCAGAACGAGGCAGAAGACGAGTACTTCGATTGTATCGCAAGGGAACTTGAGCAGATCATCCTAATCCTTCAAGGGCGCACTCTCGCACTGTTTCATTCTCGCCGAGAAATGGAGGCTGTGAACATGCGGATCAACCTCCCCAGTCATCTTCCCATTCACACCCAGGCCATCGGTAGCGTCAGTTCGCTCGGTGTAAAATTTAAGAAAAATCCCGAAGCGTCGATGTTCGGATTGCGCTCGTTTTGGACAGGATTTGACGCACCGGGTAATACATTATCATGCGTGGTGGTGGTGCGCGTCCCGTTTGAAGTCCCCATCGAACCACTTCAAGTTGCAAGACAAGCGTTCATGTCGATGCAAGGCCGAGATGGCTTCGCCGAATGGACAATCCCCAGTGCCAAGATGCTCGTTCGTCAGGGAGTCGGGCGACTTGTCAGGAATGACGTTGATCGTGGCCTCGTTGTCCTGCTTGACCCACGACTTCGCTCGAAGCCTTATGGAGAATCATTCTTGCTGAACCTTCCCGATGGCGTCAGAGTTTTTGATGATGCCGCGGATGCTCTGGGGTTCTTAAGTCTCGACTACCTCACTGTCAATGATTGACCGTAAGAGATCGTAGGTCTCGCCCAGACTTTGAGGAAGCACGCGCGTTTCCCCGACGACAGTCATAAAGTTGGTGTCTCCTCCCCAACGCGGAACAATCTGCCAATGGATATGGTTGGGAATCCCTGCTCCCGCCGCCATCCCCATGTTGACTCCAATGTTGAAGCCCTGTGGACTGTATGCGTTCCGAAGCCAAATTGTGCACCTTTTAACCAATTGGTTGATTTCCAAAAGCTCCTCGTCATTGAGTTCGGCAATATCTCCTGTCAACCGATAGGGAACTACCATGAGGTGTCCTCCAGCATAGGGAAAGGCGTTAAGGAGCGCAAAGGAGTGCTTGCCGCGATAGATAATGCCGTTCGTGCGATCATCCTGGCTCTCGGCAAATCCCGCGAAGATACTCCCACTCGACGATGCAGGCGGGTCGCCTGCCGTCAAGTACTTGAACCGCCAAGGTGCCCAAATTCGATCCATGATTACTTAGCTCCCGATTTCGCGACCAGTGGATAGAAGCGCAGACGACTTGGAGTATTGCCGCCCATGAGGATGGTGTGTTTGGCTTTGATCATCTTGGTCGCGCTAGCGATGGGCTCGCCCAGACCGAGGTTTCGATTGTACATCGGGAACATGTTGCTGTTGAGGATCACACCTAGCCGGTGACCTGCCTTAAACTGATGAGCGGTGTCCCAGATTTCGATCGTAATCGGATAGACCTTTCCGGGTGTTAACGGCGTCGGATTGTTCATTCTCCCGAAATACGATGCACGAAGTGCTCCGGGCATGGCGACCAAACGCATCGTACCTTTTTCGTCAATATCAACGAGCTCGGCAAAAAAGTCCGCGTCCTTGGCCGTGGTTTTGAAGTAAAGATCAAGTCGAATGGGACCGCCCACCTCCAGGGGTTTCTTGAGAACCTCGGTCTTGAACACAAGTTCCTCGCCCGTCATGCCCTCCGTTGTGACGATGGTTGTTGCTTTGCTCGGATCGGCCGCCTCGTTCATTTTTTTGAGGTCTCCCAGTTGGGCGGGATCATACTTGTAGGATGTTTTTGACTGACTCTGACTGTTTGAAGTAGATAAGAAATGACGATCAGACTTAGATGAATTTAAGTAGAGAGCCTGCTCGGCCAAACCATTTGCCGGCCACTGCGAACTGGTTCTCCACTCGTTTGCTCCGGTGGCAAAGGTCTTGACCCGGGGGATGGAATTGAGGCCAATTTCACGACCTTTCAGCCAGGTGTCGAACCAGCGAAGATAAAGGCTATCGAGTTCCAAAAGGGATTGAGGGCCGTACTCTTGGTCTCCGAACTTCGTTTTGGCGTTGAAGCCATGCTCCCAAGGGCCATTGATCAGCCATTGGTTTGTTTTTCCTGCCTTTTGCATAATCGCCCAATTTGTCCGAGTTCCAATCCCATCTCCATCCCACCACCCGCTGATGTGGAGCGCTGGGATTGTGACCTTAGCCATATCCGCTTGATAATTTGCACCATCCCACTTGGAAGGACGATCGCGTCCAAGCCATTTTTCCCAAAACGGAATGTCCACACCCAGATATGCTTTGGCTGCTTTCGTGAGCGGAAGTACGGTTAGCTTCGAAACATCTCCGACTCCGCCTTGGATTTTGCTAAAGTCTGCGGTCTTCCCGCGCACGATGTAGGACCACCAAAGGCATGGGGACAGGAAGAAGGCCCCGTAAGAGTACGGAATGTTGTACATCGGGTCCGGAGGCGACACCTGCGGGACGATGCATTTCAGCGCGGACGGTCTTTCGACTGCAGCCGCCCACTGAACGTACCCGCCGTAGCTTCCCCCGATCATTCCGACATTGCCATCACACCAAGGCTGCGCGGCAATCCATTGAACGGTGTCGTAACCGTCCTT
>JAIOPU010000079.1 GCA_021413725.1 Armatimonadota bacterium
ATTGAGCACCTACTTCCGCATCAACGCGAAGAACACCGGCCAATTCGAGCGGACGCTCATCATCGCGGATGAAGGCGCGAGCGTGAGCTACCTTGAAGGGTGCACGGCTCCGCAGCGCGATGAAAACCAGCTTCACGCAGCCGTGGTGGAACTGATCGCGCTTGATAATGCGACGATTAAATACAGCACGGTTCAGAACTGGTTCCCCGGCGATCCGAAGACGGGCAAGGGCGGCATCTATAACTTCGTCACCAAGCGCGGCGCCTGCCGCGGAGTAAGCAGCAAGATCAGCTGGACGCAGGTGGAGACCGGCAGCGCGATCACGTGGAAATACCCGAGCTGCATCCTGCAAGGCGATAACAGCGTCGGCGAGTTTTACTCGGTCGCGCTGACGAACAATTTTCAGCAGGCCGACACCGGCACGAAGATGATCCACATCGGCAAGAACACCCGCAGTACGATCGTGAGCAAAGGTATCAGCGCCGGCCAAGGTCAGAACACGTACCGTGGGCTGGTCAAGATTCTCAAAGGCGCGGAAAACGCCCGCACCTACACGCAGTGCGACAGCCTGCTGCTCGGCGACAAGTGCGGCGCGCACACCAGCCCGTACATCGAAGTAAAAAACACCACCAGCCGAGTGGAACACGAAGCCAGCACCAGCAAGATCGGCGAAGATCAATTGTTCTACTGTCGATCGCGCGGCCTGAGCCTGGAAGACGCCGTGAGCATCATTGTGAACGGCTTCTGCAAGGAAGTATTCAAGGAACTGCCGATGGAGTTCGCCGTCGAGGCGAAGAAGCTGCTCGGCGTGAGTCTGGAAGGATCGGTCGGATAAACAATGGCATTACTCGAAGTTAAAAATCTCCACGCCGGCATTAAAGACCGGGAAATCCTCAAGGGCGTAAATCTCACGATCAACGCCGGCGAAGTGCACGCCATCATGGGCAAGAACGGCAGCGGCAAGAGCACGCTGGCGAACGTCATCATGGGGCGCGAGACGTACACCGTGACGGCTGGCTCGATCACGTTCAAAGGGATGGACGTACTCGATATGGACCCGGAAGAGCGCGCCCGCGAAGGCGTATTTCTGGCGTTCCAATATCCCGTCGAAATCCCCGGCGTGAGCACGGATTACTTCCTCAAGGCTGCGGTCAACGCGACGCGGAAGCACAAGGGGTTGCCTGATCTGGATTCGGCGCAATTTATTAAGCTGATCAAAGACAAGATGGCGCTGCTGAAGATGGACCCGAGTTTCATGCGCCGCGCCATCAATGAAGGTTTTTCCGGCGGCGAGAAAAAGCGGAACGAGATTTTCCAGATGGCCGTCTGCGATCCGACGCTCTGCCTGATGGACGAGACCGACAGCGGCCTGGATATTGACGCGCTTAAGACGGTCGCCAGCGGCGCCAACGCACTGCGCGGACCCGATCGCGCGATTTTGCTCGTCACGCACTACCAGCGTCTGCTCGATTATATCGTGCCGGATTTCGTGCACGTGATGATGGACGG
>JAIOPU010000085.1 GCA_021413725.1 Armatimonadota bacterium
TTTCAGTCCCCCAATTATGTTTTACCCGTGCTCCCGAATCCGCCCTCACCCCGATCCGTAGACTCCAAAGCCTCTACCACCACAAACTCTGCCTGAACGACCGGCGAAAAAACCAATTGCCCAATCCGCTCGCCCGTCAAAATTTCAAACGGCTCCGATCCCAGATTAATGAGAAGGACGCCTATCTCGCCCCGGTAGTCGCTATCAATCGTCCCCGGTGTGTTTACCATGCCTATTCCATGTTTGAGCGCTAGCCCCGACCGCGGTCGTACCTGTCCCTCAAATCCCTCAGGAATCGCAATTTTTAGACCGGTGGAAACGAGTTTTCGTTCCATCGGGGCCAAAGTGTAGCTTTCCGCAGCGCGCAAATCGACTCCCGCCGAGTTCGGAGTGGCGTATTCGGGCAGGGTCAAGCCGGGCAACTCAAGGACTTCGATGCGGATCTTTTGCACGCATTGATTATGTCAGCGACGGCGGCTGGTGATGATGCCGAGAATATCGGGATATCCGATCTCGTAGCGACTGCCCGACCACTTCGCCTTAATCCCAAACCCATCCGTGCTCCACCAGCACACCGGAATGGCGGCTCGATCCGCAACGGCTTTTACATCCTGGAACCAACGCTGCCGCCCCGGCGTGTCCTCATGGCAACCCGCCTCCCCGATCCAAGGCGTAACCCCGTTCTTGCGGCACCATTCGCCGTATTTCTGAAAGTGCAGCGACATATTCTTGGCGTCCTTGGCGTTAAAGTCGTCGTCATATGGGTCCGGCGGGTAGCTAAGGTTCTGGGATTTCGCTCCCCTCGAAGAGTAACTCTGGGGATGCGTTATCGCAATCGGCCGATAGTAGTGCATCGGCACAATCAGTCTGTCAACTCGGGGTGCTGTCCAACTCGCCTCCGGCCCGTCAAAATGGTCGACATCGCCCATATAGGGCGTCGAAGCGACAATCCAACGACGCGCATCAACATCTCGAATCGCATCAATGCAGAGGTTCATCCACGACTCATAGGCTCGCGGATTCTTGCGACGATAGTCAGGCTCATTGAGAATCTCAAAAGCGAGTCTATCGAGGGCTTGCCCCTTAAATTGCTTCGCAATATTTCGCCACAAAGCGGGCTGAATCCAAAAGTCGTCCGATTTCTGAAGGTCACGGGTCACTTGCGGATGCAAATCCAGAACTACATTGAACCCAGCCGCCAGCAAGTTATTCACCGAACCGACAATTACAAAGTCGTTCTCAAGATTCGGGACCGGCAACCGAATGAGCCGGAACCCGAGGCGGTAAAGTGCATCCGCCTTCTCCCGCTTGATCGGCTCAGTGAACTGCTGCTGGAGGTGGTCAGTCATGCTGAGCCCGGGCGATAAGAGTAGCCCCGCGCCATGCGAGAATGCAGCGGCAAGTAAACCAAGCGCAACGGCAAAATGTTTCTGAGGTGGGGAACTGAGCATCTAAAGAGTTAACGCACAAAGCACCAGACTGATTCCCCTGGAGTTAAGAATGCAGCCTAGGCCGCCAAGTTTCGATACACTTCGAACTCCTGCAATCGCAGAAACGCTTGAACCACTGAAGGGTCGAAATGTGATCCCGACAAAGATGCGATGTGGTCTCGAACCCGGTCAGGATCCCACGCGCGTCGGTACGGGCGATCACTGCTAAGCGCGTCCCAAACATCGGAGATGGCAAAAATTCGTGCGGCAAGGGGAATTTCCTCACCTTTGAGTTGACGCGGATAGCCAGTGCCGTCCCACTTCTCATGATGGCATCGCGGAAGGTCCAACGAAGGTCTCAAGGTCTGTATGTCCTTGAGCATCTCGTAACCGATTTCCGCGTGAGTCTGCATCACCGCACGCTCTTCGGGCGAAAGCGCCCCCGGCTTTAGAAGAATAGCATCGGGGATCGCAATTTTCCCGATATCATGAAGCAAGGCACCCCGCCGGATATGCGTGAGCTCTGGCTCACAAATTCCCATGGCGACGGCGATCTTCTCGGTCATGACGGTTACTCGTTCGCAGTGTCCCTTCGTTTCTTGGTCCCGGTATTCGAGCGCGTTCATAAGGGCATGGATTGTGGCGTCATAACTTTCCGCGACCTGCTTCGTACGAATTTGGACTTCGGCTTCCAGATTGGTGTTGAGACCCATAAGGGTGCGGTTAACGAGGTTGAGGTTTGCCTCGAAGTCAAGACGGGTAAGCGCTAGTTTTGCCAACTGGCCGAGTTCGGTGCTGTCCGCCTCATATTTCGTGATTGTGCTCTTGTCATCCTTGCCGATTGCCTTGAGCAGAATTTTTAGTGGGCGGTGGACTAGCGTATACAGCAAGAACCCGGAAACCCCCAAGCCGACAAAGAGCAAAGCCAAACTTGCAATAACATTTTGAAACGCGGCCCCGGCAAGTCCCTGAGCCACGAGACTTCGTGCGGTGAATTTTCGGACTCCAACCGTCCGGCCGTTGATGTCTCGAAGTGGCTCGACATGTTCGAACCAACCGTCTGGGACTGAGTTGCTCTTCGTGTATGCGTCAATAAATTTGACGCCGGTGCCAGTGGCGAGCCCTAAATTTCGGGAGTAGTCCTGACCCAGTTCGCGAGCGGCGAGGAAGTACTTCGTTCCCGCACGCTTGATTCGGGCAATGTGAAATTCGTAGATCGATGTTCCAACCCGACCATAGAACGGACGAAGGTCTTTATCTCCCTTAATTTTCGGATCAAAGTTCTGAATCGCTCGGGTTAATGCCGGGTTTTGGCGTTCCACGGTATCCATTTCAATCTTGAAGTCCTGACCGAGAATCCAAGCCCCGGAGACTTCCATCGGGCTGAGCATCGGATAAAGGCTTCGGTGGAACCAGGCGACATCCTTCTTCAGAATTCGCGCGGCGAGAAGACTCGAGTTGGCGTTGTCCTTCACAAAGTTCTCTGTGGTGCGCCTCTCCATCACCGTGGTTGACATGATGTGGAAAGACTTTTCGCGATCCGAAACTCCTTTCATGTACTGAAAGTCAGCCAACTCATTTTCGTGACGAGTCCAGAGGACAATCGACGAAAGGAACGTGACCACGACCAGGACCAAAGCAATACGGGCCGCAAGCGAAAGCTCTCTTCTTTGGCTTCGCTTCACTGATTTTCCCCCCGGATTATCGCGCTGAATATCTGGTCGCATGTTCTGCTAAGAGATATTGTCGGCAAGAATTAACGATATCGTTAGGATGCTTTATTCTTTCTCGTAATCCTTAACAATGACGGGCGTCCATTGCGATGGGCGTAAGCTATTGGGTGCTACACGTTTGGCGAATCCATCGGCGAATCCAATCATGCATCTGAAGTCCAGTTGTGTCGTTGAAGCGGTGACAAGGGCATCTTCGCCTGGGTAACGGGTCACACCAAAGACAATAGTTTCAGACGGCGATTCAAATTTGGAGGAATCTTTAGCCGCAACTCCAGGATTAAGCCCAATCCCGCGCCGCTCCCCATCCTTCGGCAAGAACTCGTCGTTCAAGGAATTTTTCCAGCCATTGTAGGGCAAGAGACGCGCGTTCCAATCTGAAGTTGGGGTTAATAAGTGGTCGTACTCCTCCTGATACATCGACATCGCCACCGAAAGCTCCTTCACGTGAGAGAGATTCTGACTAGAAAGAGACGCTTGCTTCGCGCTTAGAAAAATTGGATAAATCACCGCAACTACGAATGCAACGCACAACCCAAGCAGGGAATATCCAATCATCCTAGAAGGCGTGAACCAGGGCCCCTTCGACCGGCCGTCCTTGAATTTTCTCAGTGGGCTGGTGATCCATTTTTTGCTACTATCGTGAAAGCGTGGGCGACCACTGAAGGGCGGCAGCTCTTTCCGGCGAAAAGGTCTCTCCGGAGCCGTTGCAACTCGCGAGTATTGTTATTGTCTTCTCATATCGGACCGTCTCCAATGTTACGAGGGCATCTTTGCCTGGCTTCAGTGTTTGCCCAAACATGACAACTCGTTTTGAATCTTCAATGTTACTAATGCTGGTGTTGCATATCTCAGGATTGAGTCCTAGTCCCCGCTGATCCCCTGACCTGGGCAGCATTGTGTCGAGAAGGACAGCTTTTGATTTTGTATAAGGCAGAACTTGCAGATTCCAGCCGTTCCTCGTGGGAAAATAGCCTTGATTGTCGTCGCAATACTGGAGTGTGGCGAATGCTAGTTCCCCCAAGTGCGAAATTGGAACTCGGCGCGGATAAGGACCGCCTCCAGAAACAAAAATCCGGGGAATTGTAATCCCGAGCCCTGCCGCTACGCATACTGCAAAAATCCAGGTTATGCGCTTACTCTTTGATCTGGCTGAGAAATTTTGATCGATTATTTCTTTTGCATCTCCGGGTTCCACTGTAACTTTGAGATGTCTGGAGCAGCTTTTCTTGTCGCATGCCCATCGGCAAAGCCAACGCTTGCTCTCCCCATCCCGAATCGCATGGTCTCTAATGTCACTTTTGCATCCTGCCCTGGCGTTGAGGTCTGCCCAAAAACTACCACCGATGAAGGGTCCTTCATCATTCCGGTGTCTTTGATGGCAGTCGCCGAATTGAACCCAATTCCTCGCTGATCACTGGATGAAGGCAGTGTGGAATCTTCCAGAACAAGACTATTCTTTGTGTAGGGAAAGATACTGGCGTTCCATTCTTTCGCGGGCATCATCGTGCCGTCGAAATCGTTGCTATACATTGTTGCACCGAGACAAAGTTGCTTTACATTGCTCAACGTAGCCGTCTGTTTCGCCGCCAACTTCGCTTGACTAAAAACCGGAAAAAGCACAGCTGCCATCATGGACACGCAAACGCAGGATAGGCCACCGACGCCGAGCAGAATCCATCCCCAGACTGGCATTCCCGACTTCTTAACCGGCTCCTCGGGCGCGAATCCAAAGTTCTGAGGAGGCATCTGCGGGGGCATTTGTGGAGGTATTTCTGACATTCATCAAGTTTGGCAAGTTTGCCCTATGGATTGCACCCCCTGCGTACCCAGCGAATCCTGCGTGAAATATTTTTTCGGTCAACTCATAAACCGTCCCCACGATAGTAAACTCCCCAAAAAATGGAAGCTCCCGACGCCCAACTCGCCGCAGCCTGGGATTTCACGCCCGAGGAAGAGATGCTCGGCGGCTACTGCTCACGCGTATACGCCGACGCCACCCGAATCCTAAAAATCCCGTTCCAAGGCGAGGAAATGACTTCAGGCCGAGTCGCAAGCCTACTTTTCGCAGAAGCGGGCGTCAGTCCGCGAGTATTCCGCGACGACCCCAAGACCGGTGCCTTGCTGATGGAGCGAGTCTTGCCGGGAACCAAAATGAGCGACGTAACCATCAGTGAGCCGGAATCTCTAGCCGTCTGGGTGGACTTCATCAGACGGTTTCCAAAGACGGTTGTCGCGGGACTCACTCCCTTGCAAGATTACGTCTCCAAGACCGACCCCCTCGTCCAGCATTTGCTTTCGACGACCAAGGAAACCTGCCTGCTCCACGGCGACCTCCATCACGACAATATTCTCCTCGCCCCAACGGGCTGGCTGACCATCGACGCCAAAGGCCTGCTCGGCGATCCTGCCTATGAGGCGGCGGCCTTCATCCGAAACCCGCTGAACCAAGTCGGAGACTGGCCAAACCTGGACCAAATTCTGCGCAACCGAATCCACGTCATCGGGGAAGCCACAAACTGGCCCAAGGAGAGAGTCTGGGGTTGGAGTCTAGTCTCAGCCCGAGATGAGGCCTGGCCCGACGACCACCCTTGGGCAAAAGTGCGGTTTGCGCTGGAGTCGCTCGCCGGTGAATTTGCACGTCCTTAACTCGGGCAACCTGCTGCCGCAAATGGGCGCCCTGTTTACCGTTCGCAGTTGACATCTGTACCCCCTTTGTCCTTATGGACAGATGCTTGGCCAAAATTGCAGTCCCAACTTCCTACCTAGCAACCAAATCCTTGTAAAAAACAAAGCGTCACATAAAAAATTGAACCTAAAGACGTTCCCAAAACCTGTCCCCAGGGGGAAAGAGACTTAGGAATGAGGAAGTTGGGAACTTCGCTGACCGACTAATAAGCCGACCAGACCCGATAATTGAGGTCGTAAATTGCCTTCTTAATGCCTGCCAAAGACTCAGCAGTGGCTTTCTCCAGCGGCATTCCCATAGCCGCGGCATCCGCTGCGGTAAGGGTGAAGAGGCGTTGGCCACGACCCTGCAGTTGGTCCCGGACTAAGGCAAGGTCGTTCAATCCGGGAACAGTATCCATGAATCGATTCACCCGAGCGGAGATTTCTGCGGCCCGTTTCTCCGAATCCGGTCCCGCGATTTTTGCAATCGTGAACCCGGCAAAGGTGAGCTCTAAACTCTGGTCCGGCAAAGGTTTGATTTGGACGCTGAGAGTCTGGGTGACTTTGCTTCGATGCACGACCACACCGAAACTTCCGAGTTCCTCAATCAAAGAATTGGCTCGTTCTCGTGAAGGCGGGTGAGTTTGGTAGATTCCCCAGTTGTACTGCGCCTTATTACGATCCACATAGGCAAGTCGCTCCATGAACGTCAGAATGCCGGAGGGATTGTACTTGCTCTTGATCATGTACTGGACTCCTCCGAAATCCGCTGCTTTCTCGGCCTTGACGCTCCACGCCGAAGCCATTGCTTGGTTGGCGAGTTGACCACCCTGAGCGGCGTTCATTCCTGACTCCCCGCCCGCAAGAATGGCGATGAGAATGAGCGGGAGCGTAATCGCAGACAGTTTGCTACTCTCTCGTTCAAGGGTGGCAATATGCCGGAAAGAGGCATGGGAAATTTCGTGGGCAAGGACGCCGGCGAGCTCATCGTCACTTTCGGTGAATTTCAAGAGTCCTTCAAAAACGAAAATAGTGCCGCCAGGTAGGGAGAAGGCGTTGACTTCTTTGCCTTCGACGACATAAAATTTGTAATCAAACGTATTCATCCGTTTGTCGCCCCAAATGACGTCAACCGGATTTGCGTTGGCTATCTGAGCGAGTTCCTGGCCGATGCGGTCCACCCGATCCTGAAGGGCCTTATCTTTGGTGGGTTTGTATTCTTTGAGGGCTTCGGCGGCATACTTCTTGCCCATTTCGCGATCCTTTTCCAGGGCGGCTTCGTGGTCTATTTCAGCCTTTTGTTCCTTGGTGAGCTTTACTTTTTCTTGGGACGGTGGCTCAGTCTTTGGGAGGGCATCTTGGGCAAAAGTGGGCAAAGCCAGCGAAAACAGGCCAAAAAGGAAAAGAACACGGGAGAAACGCTTCAACATACTTTAGACGTCTCAGTGGTGGGATGGTTCTGAATCGGCACGGCGGGATCGCGAACCCGATCGACGATGCAAAGGATTCCCATGGTTTCGAGGGGAGCCTCAAATTGGTGGGGAACGCCAGGGCCAACGTGAATCACGTCGTTCGGGCCGATTTCGGACCAGGTTTCACCCAACCGAACCCGTCCCGATCCGCGCAGAACCACGACGCAGTGCTCGTGCTGATGCTGCTCATGGCTGGAGTATCCGCCGGGGGCAAGTTCAAAGTACCGAGTCTGAAACTTACTGTTCTCGGAGTCGAACAAGACGGTACGGGTGACATCCATCCAGGTGCCAGGCTCGTTCTTGTACCGAGTCGCCTCGACCAGTTCCCAACTCTCGCCGCTCCATTTCGTAATCAATCGAATATCACCATAGGTTTCAGGATTTTTCCTGCCTTCATATCTTGATACGCTTGCGGGAGGTCAGAAAGTTTGATGAAATCGCTGACGACGTCCTTGGCGATCACCTGAGCGAGGCGGATTTCGCGAATCGCCTGGGTCGTGTCATCGGGGCCGCAGGAGTAACTTTGGATGAGTTCCAAGTCACGGAAGTAAATCGCGTTGAGGTCGAGATGGGCACCGGGCATCGGGGCGAACTGCAGGATTCTTGCTCCGGGGGCGGCGAGGCTGAGGGCTAAGTCCAAGACATCTTGGCTGCCCGGACACATGAAAATGAGGTCGAATTCGCCAGAACCGCTTTCGTCGGAGCGAACTTCAAAGCCGAGGGCAATGCCTCGCGCGATGCGCTCGGAGTTCTTTTCGAACCCAATCGCGCCAGGGCACGAAAGAAGATGGATGAGCCCCATCACACCCAGACCTATCACCGCCGTGCGGTCGTTCGGCCGCCAGCGGGCGCGTCGGCGGGACTTCATGACACAGGCAACCGGTTCGACGAGAGCGGCATCACACGCTTCGAGGTCGTTAGCGAGATGGCAATCGAGGAGCAGATCGGGCCCGATGGCAAAGTACTCCGCCATACCACCGGGCTCAAGCCGAGTGCTTTTCCATAAAGCGCAATGAACAAACTGCTTCGCCAAACAGAAATTACACCGAAGGCAAGGGGCATGGTGATGGGGCGCGACCCTTGCCCCAACCGAAAATCTGTCATCCTGCGACTCCACGACCCTTCCGCAAACCTCGTGTCCGAGGACGTGAGGCGCCTTCTGATCCATGTACCAGGCCATCAACTCGCCGGAACAGAGGCCGGAGGCCTCGGTCTTAATGAGCAAGCCCCCGGACGGACAAACCGGCATGGGAGCTTCCTCTATGGCGACTTGTCCGCCCTCGATGTATCGCGCTAACCGCATGGAGTTAGGCAATCGTCACATCGTCGCAGAGGTACACATCTTGAATCGAGTTCAGGATTTTGACACCCTCTTCGAACGGTCTTTGGAATGCCTTTCGACCTGAGATGAGGCCCATTCCTCCCGCACGCTTGTTGACCACAGCCGTCATGGTGGCGTCAGCAAAGTCGTTTGCCCCGCTCGCCCCGCCCGAGTTGATCAGTCCTACTCGTCCCATGTAGCAGTTCAAAACTTGGTATCGCGTGAGGTCAATCGGGTGGTCGGAGCAGAGGTCGGTGTAGATTCTCTCGTCGAGTTTGCCGTAGCTGGAGCCACCGGTGTTCAGGGCCTTGTAGCCCATATTGTTCTCAGGAAGCTTTTGCTTGATGATGTCGGCTTGAATCGTAACACCAAGGTGGTTGGCTTGGCCTGTAAGGTCGGCGGCGAGGTGGTAGTCCTTGTCCTGCTTGAACGCATCGTTGCGCATGTAGCACCACAGAATCGTACTCATACCAAGTTCATGGGCATGATTAAAGGCTTGGCTGACTTCGACGATCTGTCGGGTGGATTCTTCGCTACCGAAGTAGATGGTCGCGCCAATCGCGGCTGCGCCCATGTTCCAGGCTTGCTGGACATCGGCAAACATGACCTGATCGGCTTTGTTGGGGTAAGTCAGGAGTTCGTTGTGGTTGATCTTCACCACGAACGGAATCTTGTGCGCGTACTTTCGGCTCACGGAGCCGAGGACGCCGAGGGTGGAGGCTACGGCATTGCAACCGGCCTCGATCGCGAGTCTGACGATATTCTCAGAATCAAAGTAAATGGGATTTTTTGCAAAGCTGGCACCTGCAGAGTGCTCGATACCTTGGTCGACGGGAAAGATGCTGAGGTATCCAGTTCCTCCGAGGCGCCCGGCGTTGTACATTCTCTGGAGGGATTCCAGAACGCGGCAATTCCTGTCGCTCGGGGCGACCATTCGGTCGACAAAATCGGGGCCGGGGTGGTGGAGGAGGTCTTTGCTCACCTTTGCCTGATGCTTGAGGTAGTAGTCGGCTTTGTCTCCGAGTTGTTGCACGATCTGATCAATCATTGCCATGCCGTAGTTTTACCTAAAAATTCAAGTCCGCGAATCTGAAGCCGTGGACCTACAGAAGTTATGATATTAGGGCTATAATTATTAGCCATGGCTAACTCTGAACCTATTTTGTCTCCTCTTGCCGCTTCGAGCGGTGAAAGCGACATCAAAGGTAGCGTTTCCCTTCCTAAGGGAGGTTCAGCTTTTCGTCGATTTTTGGCGTTTAGTGGCCCGGCGGTCATGGTTAGCGTGGGTTACATGGACCCTGGAAATTGGGGGACAGACCTTGCAGGCGGGTCGAAATATGGCTATGCGCTTCTTTGGGTGATATTACTTTCGAACCTGATTGCGCAATTTCTGCAGGTGCTCTGCGTAAAGCTAGGTCTGGTGACGGGAATGGACTTGGCGGAGGCTTGCCGGGAGGTCTATTCTAAGCCAGTTTCAATGATTTTATGGGTGTTAGCCGAGCTCGCAATCATCGCGTGTGATCTGGCGGAGGTGATCGGGTCGGCGGTTGCGTTGAATCTGCTTTTTGGCCTTCCTCTGTGGCTAGGGGTCGTGATAACTGGGCTCGATGTTTTGTTGCTTCTTGGCTTTATGAAGTTTGGTTTTCGCAAACTGGAAGCATTGGTCGGGACTTTGGTTCTGTCGATTTTCGTCTGTTTTGCATATCAGATATTCAAGGCAAACCCGGTCTGGGGTGATGTGGCAGGGGGGCTAAAGCCGACGATGCCGAATATGGAGGCTCTCGCCATCAGCCTGGGAATCCTTGGAGCGACGGTAATGCCGCACAACTTGTACCTGCACTCATCCACGGTGCAAAGTCGCCGTACGGGTCACGATCACGCTTCGGTCAAGGAGGCTATTATGTTCAACACTTGGGATACGGTGATCGCCTTGAGCATCGCGTTTTTCGTCAATGCCGCGATTCTGGTTCTTGCCGCAAGCGTGTTTCATACCCAGGGGGTCGTGGTTGAAGAACTTAGTCAGGGTCACAAATTGTTGGCGGGTGCGCTTGGTGGAACGGCCGCGACGGCCTTTGCCGTTGCCCTGCTTTGTTCCGGACAGAGCTCGACGATTACGGGGACGCTCGCTGGGCAAGTCGTGATGGAAGGATTCCTGAAGCTCAAGATTGCTCCGTGGAAGCGACGCCTGATCACTCGTTTGTTAGCAATGGTTCCGGCACTGGTGATCGTAGTCGCGACGGGCGGCAAGAAGACGGTTGAGCTTCTGATCATTTCCCAACTCGTGCTTTCTGTTCAGTTGCCGTTTGCTATCTTTCCCTTGCTTCAGGTCACGAGTGACAAGAAGAGGATGGGTGAGTTTGTGAACAAGCCTTGGGTGAAATATCTTGGCTATTTGTGCGGCACCGTGATCGCAGGTCTGAACGTTTATTTGGTCGTTCAGCTTCTCAAGTCGTCGTGAGGCGAATTGGCGATCAGAACTTTACGAACTGCCATGTGGCACCGAGGCTCAAACCGTCGAATCTAAAGCCCTTACTTGCCGAAATCCAGTCGTATCTGGCGCTCAAGCGCAGTTTCTCATTCATGAAGAAGCCGAATTCGGTGTTTGCGTTGAGGCCCCAACCCCGTTCTGAAGTGCGGTTGACCCCTTGCAGGATGCTGTAATCGTAGTATGCCGGTCCAAGCCTGGCGGCGACAAATGGTTTCACCCCTGAGCGTTGCTGTGAGCCTCCAAATGACTTCAGCAGGCCAAAACTAGGCAGGACAACCGTGTATCGACTGCCACTTCGCGAGTCGGTGAGCACCGTTAGGTCGAAGTCCGTATGCATTCCGTCCTTGAAATAGATGTTCGTGGGTGACAAACCGAAGCTGATCGTGCTGCTCTGAAAGGCGCTCTTGATCTTGCTACTCGTCGGAAAGAATGCACTTACGCTGAGGCCAAGTCCAAACCCGAGCGATTTTTTCTTTTCACCTTGCAGCTTCCTGGTCGAAAGATCCGGGGTGGTGTGGATTGCGTCTGTGCAGAATGCTGAAGCGGCGAGGACCGATGCAACGAACACGGAAAACTGGCGGCAAAATTTCATAACAGTAGATTATAGACTGCGCGTGGAACCTAAGCGTCTCCCGAAAAGCTCATATACCTACGACCCTGTTGTAAAAGACCAAGCCTGTGAGATATCTTTCCCGGCAGCGTCCTTGATCGTAAGGGCGACATTGTACTTGCACTGAGGACTTAGCGGGACCTTGGGAGTCAAAAAGGCCGCCGCTTTCAGGTACTCGTCATTTTCCGGGGTATTTAGCCAAAAGGGGACGAGTTCTCCGGTGGAAAGAGTCAAGGAGGCCGATACGAAAGTGAGTTTTGTGTTTGTCGGGAAGAAGTTATAACTTATGACCGTACCGACCTTTTCTGGCTCAACTACGAGTGTCCCGTTTACGGTTGTAAATGCTGCTGGCCTAGGGCGGTGCATTCGTAATGGATCTGGAATTTCATTATTGTTGGTGCTGCAGGGCACATTCCTCTGTTCCGGGCCAGGAAACACGACTGTCCCCTTTCCGTCCTCTCGGATCATATCCACCGTTCCCACGTACGTACCATCGTACAATTCCATGCCCACCCCGATCTTATTCAATCCTGGGTGTAAGTATGGGGCTCGATGGTAGGGAAGGAGGAAGAGTCCGTCGATAAACTGTCCCCCGTCTTTGCTTCCTCCGCCGGACACGTTTTCGTAAGCACTTGCAACGACTCCAACTCTGGCCAAACGTTCTCCGAGGCCCTTACCGGTGTAGCCGGGCTTCCCAGGGTCTTGAACGTGTGTAGGGATGACCTTGTTCGTGATCATGTACTGAGTGTGCCCATAAGCCGCTTTGGCAAGCCGATCATCCCAAGTTAGCCGCGGTAGCCCCAATCCGACTCGGTAGGAATTGACACGATGAAGTGCCTGCCGTTGAGCCACCGAAACGCCAGGGTCAAGGAGGCAGCCCTGCGCGCAAGCCAGAATTAAGGCAGCCGTTACAGACATATACGTATTTTTACCTCTTCTCGCAGAGTTCTGTGTCATCATTCCAGAATGATCCCTTTGAAGGCCCGTGAGCCAAGTCTTTTTGGCGTGTTTTTGACCGTTTTCCTCGATATGGTGAGTTTTGGGATGTTTATTCCTGACCTGCAACTGAGAGGGCTCAATCTTGCCGCGAACTACTTGGGAATTCCGCCGACAAGCCACAGTACACAGCTTGGCCTCATGGTGGGGCTTTCGCTGGGGATATTTTCTCTTGCCCAACTTCTGGTGTCGCCGTGGATGGGAAGGATCAGCGACACGCACGGACGTAAAAAGGTGCTACTTCTGAGCGCGATTGTGAACCTTATCGCGTACGTAATTTACGGCCATGCAACGGCATTTTGGATCGTCGTGATTGCCCGTGCGCTTGGGGGTGTAGGAGCATCCAACCTTGGTGTTGCATTTGCCTATGTCGCCGATGTGACGACTCCCGAAAATAGGGCGAAGGGCATGGGGATGGTCGGCGCTGCATTCGGGCTTGGCTTTATCATTGGTCCCGCACTCGGGGCTTACCTCCTGACTGTGGGCAACGACAATCCGCTGGTCTTAGGTTACGCAGGCGCGTTTCTGATCTTTCTGAACATTCTCTATATCCAATTTGGTTTGGTCGAAAGTTACAGTCCTGTTGCCACGAGTGGAAAGGTTTCCCTTCTCAAGGACTTCAGGGTCGCGTTTGGCACCCCCGGTTTGCGGCTTCTCTTGGTCATGACTTTTGTCTTGACTCTTGGGTTTACGAACCTAGAGACCACGTTCTTTCAGCTCCTTTCGGACCCCCGTTCTGTGTTTCATCTGGGCATTACCGCCAAGACAACCGGTGGGATCATCCTCACCTATGTCGGAATTATTGCCGTCATCACGCAGGGGTTCTTGCTGCGTCGATTGACTCCCAAATATGGCGAAGTAAACCTTGCCCGTTTTGGGCTGTTGTGTGTGGTTCCGGCATTGGCTCTGGTGCCGTTTGCTCCTCTCTGGGCGGCAGCGATACCGGTGATCACGATGATGGGGTTCGGAAATGGGATTGCTCAACCATCCTTGAGTTCTCTTGTATCTCGATCGGCCCCTAGAACCATGCAGGGAGGTATCTTCGGGATTACTCAGTCGCTCGGGGCGTTTGCGCGGTTCTTGGGGCCAGTCGTAAGCGGACCGCTTTTTCGATGGCAACCAAGCGCACCTTATATTCTTGGTGCCGTGATCACGCTGATTCCGGCCATAGCGGCCTGGAAACTCCGTCAGCCTGCCCCTTTTTCAGAGGCAGGCAACGAAGCTTAGAGTAGGGCTACTTCTTTGGAGTCGCACTGGCTGCGTTCTTCTTCTCTTCCATATCCTTAAGGCTTTCAAGGGCCTTGTCCCATCGAGTTTTCAATAGCTCATTCTTCACTTCGATCTTCGAGGCCTTCATCTTTTCAAGTAGCCGCGTGTCAAGGTCGATCGCTTGGATTCCGCGCTGCATTGCCAACTGCCTTCGAACGAACACTTTCAGGACGTCGTCGATTTTGACCTTCTTGGCTGCGGTCTTCTTTTCCATGTAAAACTTGGCAAAGCCATCGCTGAGCGTCAGCCACTCGGAAGTCTTTGCTTCGGTCAGAGTTTCTGCAATTTTCTTTATCGGGCCAGGAAGGGCAGCCGCATTGTTTTGTGGGAAGCGCGCGCCATCTTTGGCACCTTCTGCGTCCGAGTAGCGAGCGGCTACAGGAGCAAAGCCTTGACCTTGCGTGATATCCGCATCAACCAACGCCTTTGTCTCCGGCTTCTTAACAAAAATCCAAAGCATATTGACCTGTGGAGGCTCGATGAAGTCCTTCGGGTGTGTTTCGATGTAGCGGTCGACTTCAAGGTCGCTCACTGTAATTCCCTTCGTAAGGATCTTTTCCCGAGCGAGATTGACTCTTAGATCGTCTTTGATATCTGCGAGGGAGAAGCCTGCTGCCGTTAGCTCTTGCATGAAGTTTGCACTGCGCTTCTTTCTGAATTCGATTTCGTCGAGGATGTCTTTGTCGTTGGGAGCAACACCTTCATCTGCGGCTAGTTGCAAGATGAGTTTGTTGCGAAGCATATCTTGAAATCCCTGGTAACCCAAGGTCTCGGCGACTTGAGCCTCCGCGATTTGGTTGTTGTTTGCGATCACATTGACCTTGTTCTTTGTTTCAAGGTACTTGTGCCAGTCGTCTGTGCTGATCTTTTCGCCGTTGACGGTCGCGACCACGGGGCCTGCGCCACTCGCGCTACTAGAGCCGCCTGAGCAGCCGGTGAGGGATAGTGCACTAATACCGAGGATGGCTCCTGCCATTCCTACTGCAGCGAAAGCTGCGTTTCTCGTCCAAAAACCATTCATAAAATTCGTAAATCTCCTAATTGTCCCAAAAGGCACCCTTTTAGAAACTGCCTTAGTTACAACAGGTTTCTATCAAAGTCCGTGCCAATTCCGAGCATTTTGCTTGAAATTGGAGTGTACCACCGTTAAAATGCGGGGTTAAATTCAGACGGGGACCTTGTGCTGGTCCTTCATAAAGCTGCGGAGTCGGGCCATGGCCTGAGTATGAAGCTGATAAACTCGTGATTCGCTCACGCCTAAAACCTTGCCGATTTCCTTGAAAGTCAGTCCTTCAAAATAGTAAAGAGCGACGACAAGTCGCTCGCGATCCGGCAATTTATCAATTCCATCTCCTAGGAGCCTTCGAATTTCTCGGCCCTCGGTTTCGCCTTCAGGTGCTGCGCGCTCGTCCACGATCATATCTCGGAAGGGGACGTTGTCGTCGCCATTGTTGCTTCCAAGCAAATCATCAAGGGAGTACACGTTGGTTCGGCCCATTCGAACGAGAAGTTCGGACACTTCGACATCGCTAAGCCCCATGAATTCGGCGATTTCTCGCTCGCTCGGGTTACGTCCGTGCTCGGTCTCCAGTTTGAGAAAAGCCTTATCAAGGGCGCGGAGTTTTTCCCGAATCGAACGAGGCACCCAATCCTCCTCCCGTAACATTTCTAAAATTGCACCTCGCACGAGGGCGATGGCGTAGGTTTCAAATTTGACGTCGCGAGTCGGGTCGAATTGATCCACGCTCTTGACTAGACCAATGACTCCCGCCCCAATCAGGTCCTCGCGGTCAAGGCCACCTGGCAGACTGGTTACCAGGCGACCTGCCGTGATTTTGACGAGATAACTGTAGTGATTGATCAGGTTTCCGCGCGCTGACGGGTCTTTGTAGACTTTGAAATCCACCCATGATCGTTGAAGTTGTTCCTGCGATAATGCCATTCGTCTCTTCTGCTCCCTAGTCCTTATGTTGTCGAAGTTGTTGCTTCGTCCCCCGACGTCTTATCCTCGCCTCGCTGGACCCGAATCGTGAAAAAAACATACCACAACTGAGTTCCCAGCAATCCGACTAGGTAAGCCACAAAACCTCGGATCAAACTATCGACGGGACCCACTCCCGCAAAAATACTTGCACCGAGTGCGGTTATGGCCATTAATCCTCCCACAACTTTCGGCATCGACGTTTACTCCACCAACAACAAATGACGGATACTTCCTTCCAGAAGCCTCTGTCCTTAGAATCTTCGACAATTACTTGAGGTTTCTTTAGGGCAAAGTTAGAGAAAATCGTGAATTTTCTCGAAAATTCCCAAAATGTAGGGCAAATGTGGGATTCTCCCAGATAATTGCGACAAAAAAGCCCTGCGCGGAAATTCACGCAGGGCATTGATGGATCACGGCTTTAGGCTTCAACGAAGACGAGGCCAGGGCAGACATCGGAAACTCTAGCGATTCCACCCTCAATCTCCGTTACGTCATTGAATCCGGCCGTTCTCAGTAGCGTTGCTGCCGTAAGCGATCTTCGACCGGAGGCGCAATGTACGAAGACCGGCTTGTCCCTTGGAATCTCGTCCAACCGACTGGCCAGATATCCGAGAGGGATATGGATCGAATTGATAAGGTGCTCAGAGCGGTACTCATTGATCCCACGCACATCAAGAACGTAGGCGTCAGAAGGAAGGGCAGCGCATGCTGATTGGGGCAAAGGCGAACCATTAGGCGAGGGGGGTATCCAGCCCGCGACAACGTCCAGCCCAATCGTCGCCATGTCTCTCGCTACAGCATCGGCCGCAGTCTGGGTTTCGGTAATGAGCGTCACTGGCTCATCGTAGGCAAGAAGCCACCCCGCCCAGTTCGTGAGCCCAGGGCCTTCTGGGATTGCAAGAGTCCCTGGCTGATAGTTCGCTCGAATGCTGTCCAGATTGCGTACATCAATCAGCCTTCCGACAGGCTCTT
Organism: Armatimonadota bacterium; assembly: GCA_021413725.1. Classification (GTDB taxonomy): domain Bacteria; phylum Armatimonadota; class Fimbriimonadia; order Fimbriimonadales; family Fimbriimonadaceae; genus JAEURQ01. The sequence continues at coordinate 16,943 of JAIOPU010000085.1, forward strand.
TGAGAGCGGTTACTTTGGGCATTTCTCCGAGAACCGTTGGACCGACCTTGTTGAGTCGCTTCATTTCCTTGAAGTAGATCGGCGGTTCGGGTTGTCCCGCGAGAACTTCATCGACAAACCTCTCTTCATCGGATATCTGCAACGCCCAGTTCGTCCTGCGCTCGTAACCGAGCGATGTCACGGGGCTTCCACCGAGAGACTTGCCGCAAGCTGACCCAGCGCCATGAGCCGGCCAAATGAGGAGTGCATCGTCAAATTGCCTCAAAAGTTGGAGTGATGTAAATAAGACCCGAGCTCCTTTTTCCATCGTTCCGATGAAGTTCGCGGCGCGCTCGAGAAGGTCGGGTCTGCCCACGTCACCGGCGAAGAGAAAGTCTCCGGTGAAGAGCGAATGAGGCTGCTCCGACATGGGATGATCTGTAAGAAGGAACGACATGTGTTCTGGCGTGTGCCCCGGTGTATGAATCGCCCGGAGAGTCAGATTGCCGATTTTGATGACATGACCGTCCTTCATGAGGATGGAATCAGCCTCGCGAGCAAACTCGTACTTCCAGAGAGCATCGCCTTCGTCGGAGAGGTACATCTTCGCTCCTGTCTCGGCGGAGAGTTCTCGTGAACCCGATAAGAAGTCTGCGTGAATGTGGGTTTCGGTGACGGCAACGATCTGGAGTCCCAGTCGTTCGGCTGTTTGCAGGTACGGTCGGATGTCGCGAAGGGGGTCAATGACAATGGCTTGCCCTGTCGCCGCGCAACCGACCAAGTAGCTTGCTTGCGCAAGTGGATCGTCGTAGAAGTTTCTGATAATCATGATCTGACCTCACAGCCTTGTGGCTTTAAAGAGTTAGAGTTTGGTCGATTCCAGGGCAGTTTCGCAAGAAGCAAAGCCATCCCGCAGATGTTTGTGATTCCCGCAAATGCGAGGCCGAGTCCGACAAACATGGCGAGAAAAACCCATCCTGGTGCTACTGCGATGGAAAGCACTGTGCCTATCAGGACCAGTATTCCTGCAATAGCCCTGACTTGGCGTTCGAGCGACCAAGCCGAGGACGAGGACTGGAAAATGGGCAGTCCTGCGTTCATCCACGCCGATGTTCCACCCTCAACGAGTAATAGATCATTGTGATGGGAGCGGAGGATTTCGCAAGCCATTCCGGCTCGCGTGCCGCTCTGACAAAGGATGGCGACCTGCGACCCGGCGAAGTCTCCAAGGCGAGCCTCAACTTGCTCAAGTGGGATGTTGATTGCTTGGGGAACATGCCCTGCGGCGTACTCCCCCGCTGATCGGACGTCCACCAACTGCACATTTTCACCACGCGAAAGGCTTGCCGTCAACTCTGATACTGTAATTGATTTGTTCATTCTGATTCTAAGAGTCAATGACCTCTAAAAGTGATTCATGGCGACTCGAAAAATCAGCCACGCGGCAACTGTGAGTACCAAAAAGGCGAAACCGAGTTGCAAGTTCCGCTTGGGAATTCTTTTTCGGACAAGGGTTCCGATGAGCATTCCGAGAAGTGAAATCCCAATAATTGGAAGCAGAATCGACCACCGTACAGGCTTGGCAAGCTCCGGCAAAAATCCACCGAGCGACTGGATGCTGATCACAAAGAGGGACGTTGGAATGGCGACTTCCATTTCTAACCCGAGAACCAGCGTGAGCAAGGGAAGAATCAGAAAACCTCCGCCCGCACCGAGAAGACCGCTCACGAGGCCGATGCCAAATCCCAGGACCGGCGTTGCCCATGCGGGCAAATTTTTGTTGGATTCCTCTTTCTTTTGGCGCAGAAAGCGGGTGCCGATATAGACCATCAGACTCGCGAATGCGAGAAGTAGAGCTTCGTCTTTAGTGACTCCCAGGATGTTTGCGGGTAGTGACGGCACAAGCCAAGCTCGCGCGGCAACCGCCCCGAGCATGGAGGGTATGGCGACCATGAGTCCTTTGGTCACTTGCACCTGTTTTGCAAGAATTCCCTGCGTTGCGCCTACCGCGCTTGCACAACCGACAACCAACAGTGATGCACCAGAAGCCGCAGTGGCGGTGAAGCCGAATAAACCAACAAGGATCGGCACCGTCAATATTCCGCCTCCGCCGCCCAGCATGCCGAGGACGAGCCCCATTCCAAAAACAGCAATCCAACTCATACGATCTAGAGACCTTTAGCCTGCTCAAATGATTCAAGCACCGCAGATTGATTCAGCGAGGCTCTCGCGCACGAGGGCGCGGGCGCGGAGTAGCCTTGACTTGCCCGCCGCGTGGGATATACCGAGGGCCTTGGAGGCTTCGGGCACTGATTCTTCGTCCAACTCGCACCGTCGATAGATTTCTCGGTAGGTGTCCGGTAGCCCGTTCAGGGCATCGTTGACGCATCCTTTGAGGACAGACATATCCATTCCGTCTTCAGTTTCCCGGTTGACGAGCCCGATTTCTTCGGCAAATTCCAGTACTTGGAGCATTTTCGGGTGGGAGCGCATTCGAGAACATACACGTCGCCCGATCGTCGAAAGCCAGGCACGGAAGGAGTCCTGGGAGTCCAGTTGGTCGAGGGACTTGAAAGCGAGGAGAAGTGCGCTGGCGAGAGCATCTTCGGCATCTTCGCGGTGGTTGCAAACGCGGAGCATTTGCCGATAGACGGCATCCTGATGCTCGTGAACAAGTTGTTCGAAGGCGTCGGAGTCCATATTACGTTTGGGAAACTGCTTTCGCGCTTTGGAGAACGGACTCGGTTTGCGCGGCGCGGAAATCATTGTATTTCGCGCGCAGAGCAGTGTCGGCAGTCCCGAGGATTTGGACGGCGAGCAATCCGGCGTTCTTTCCGTTTCCAATTGCAACGCATGCGACCGGCACCCCGGCAGGCATCTGGACGATGGAGTACAGGGAGTCAAGTCCGCTCAAGGCTTTGGTGTGGACTGGGACGCCAATGACCGGCAAGGCGGTGAGCGAGGCGATCATGCCGGGAAGGTGAGCCGCGCCACCCGCGCCAGCGATAATCACCCTCAGGCCTCGTTGCTCTGCTGTCTGGGCGTATTCAAACATCTTTTCCGGTGTACGGTGGGCGCTGACCACGTCAATTTCATAAGGGATCCCAAATTCTCGGAGGATGGTCTCCGCGGCTTGCATCGTGTCCAGATCGCTCTGGCTGCCCATGACGATTCCGACGATGGGCGTGCTCATTGTGGATTTTTGGTTTCGGTGGACTCGGGGGCTGCTTCTGTAATGGCAAACCGGAATGGAGCCTCGGACTTACCCCAAGCGAGTTCCATCAGGGCTTGGCGAACGGACTCGACGTTACGCTGGTCGCAAAGTCCAGTCATCTGCTGGATTTCGTGGGCAAGCCACTCGGAGTCAATCGGTCGCTCAGGTCGGACCACCCGAATCTTGGAATGAGTGGTAGGCATGAGTTCTTCCTGGTCGTAAGTAAGCTCTTCGTCGATCTTTTCTCCCGGCCGAATTCCAGTGTAGACAATCTCGATGTCCTCGCCGGGGACCAAGCCGTGGAGGCGAATGAGGTCCTTCGCGAGGTCGATGATTTTGATCGGATCGCCCATGTCTAGAATGAACAGTTCGCCCTTGCTTCCCATCGCGCCAGCCTGAAGAATGAGTTGCACGGCTTCAGGGATGGTCATGAAGTAGCGAGTCATGTCGGGGTGAGTGAGTCGAATGGGACCGCCGCGGCGGATTTGCTTCTTGAGCACGGGAATCAGGCTTCCTCGGCTTCCGAGGACGTTTCCGAACCGGACAATGCCAAACTCCGTCTCCGAGCGCTGAGCCATGCACCGGACGATCATTTCGCCGACGCGCTTGGTCGCGCCCATCACGCTGCTTGGTTTGACTGCTTTGTCAGTGGATATGTAAACGAATTTTCGGGCACCGAACCGCGCCGCAAGCTCAGCGAGAAGCTGAGTGCCTTGCACATTGTTACGAATCGCCTCGATCACGTTGGCTTGCATGAGCGGAACGTGCTTGTGAGCCGCCGCGTGGAAAACGATGCTGGGTTTATGAGTCTCGAACAGCAACTCCATCGCGCCTTGGTCGCGAATGTCGGCAATGACGCAGGTGGGGACAATGCCGGATTGAATGAGCTCTTGCTCAATTTCGTAGATGCTATTTTCGCCGCGACCGAGAAGGATGAGGTTCGCGGGGTTGAGCTTAGCAATCTGGCGAGCCAGTTCGCTTCCAATGGAGCCACCTCCGCCGGTAATAAGAACGGTTTCTGCAGTTACGTAGGTTCGGGAATGTTCTAGATCTGCCTTGGTAGGTTCACGGCGGAGTAGATCTTCGATCTCGACTTCGCGAAGCTGGTGGCGAATATGGTGCTCGTTACCGAGGATTTCTGCTACCGGTGGAAGGGTTCTCACCCGAACCTCAGCCTGATCGCAACGGGCGAGGATCTTTCGTAAGAGGTCACCAGACGCGGAGGGAATCGCAAAGATGACTTCCTCGATTCCGTGTTCAGCCACCAGGGTAGTTAACTCTTCAGAGGTTCCGAGAACCGGCACCCCGTGGATCAATAAATTAGATTTCGCGGGATTATCGTCGATAAACCCGACCGCGCAGTGGTCAGAGTGCCTGGATCTCGCGATTTCACGGACGATTAACTCGCCAGCGTCACCAGCCCCAATAATAAGGGTCTTCTTCTGATGGCGTTTGTTGACGCGAGGGCTGGTTTTCCAGTCCGCGTACCGGCGAAGCAGACGGGTGCCGACCAGGGTTGCCCCGACAAAGAATCCGAAGAGGACGGGAATCAATACCAGGGACTTGACGCTCGTGTTTCGGTTAAAAATGAACTCAAACAGAGCTAATCCAAAAGTTGAGGTGACGCCGACAAGCAGTATATTGGCGACATCGTAGAGACCCATGTAGCGGGGGTTGATTCGGTAAATGCCGCGCCATTTCAACAGTCCTAGAGCCAACACTGTGACGGGCAAACTGTACCCACGCAAGAAGTCAGGGATGAACTTGGAGGATACAAACTCGTTTGCGATAGCGAGGGCGGCAAGGAGGCTCACATGGATGAGCAATAGGTCAATGATTGCGTCTCGGGCTGATTCTTGCGTTACAGTCAGGGACTTTTTCATCCGATTCGCAGAAGGTGGTTGCGGACTCATAACATCAAACGAGTTCTTATGATAGCAGTTTTAGCGAAATTTAAGAATGAATTGCCGTATCAAAGGGTAAAACTAAGGTTCTCCCCATGAAAAAGTGTCTTTTGGTATTGCTCGCTCCCTCGCTGTTGCTCATCGGAGCTGAGGCTCAAGTGGAGCAGAAGTACAGCAAGCCTAAAACAAGCCGTCTTCAACTGGTTACCCCACTTCCAACTTTGCCGCCCGTTACGATGGACGTCGTGGGCGATGGCTGGGGCGCCGCGCAACAGTTGGCCCGAGCGAAAGATGTCCAAGGACGAATTCTCTGGGTTGATGGCACAGCGAATCTCGACCGAGTGAACACCGAAGAAAAGATTGTGAATTTGGTGCAGAAAATCGTTAGCGTTGGCTTTAACACGATTGTTTTTGACGTCAAGCCAATCGTTGGCTACACCTTGTATCCCAGCAAGATCACGAGCAAACTTACCACATGGCGTGGACAAAATCTGCCGCTGAATTTCGACCCCTTGAAATTTATGGTGCGCGAATGCAAGAAGCAAAAGATTTGTTTGCTTGTCAGCATGAACGCGTTTAGCGAAGGGCACCGGATGGCAAAATCGGCGGTAGATCTCAACCAGACAGAGTTTGGAACCCAGGCAGGGCCAGGGTACGAGCATCCCGAACAACAAACGGTCCTCTACGAGCCAACGCTTCAGGCCCGCGTCCCGTTCAGTTCTGCAAAGTTTCCCATTAGCCCCAAGACAGACACGATGCCCAAGAGTGAGGATGAACTTACTGTCGTGACCCGAATGGACCGTGCCGGGAAGCCGCCTGCGGGCGCCTTCGGCGTGGTTTTAGATGATCGCGGAGTCGCCGTGATTATGCGTGAGGGGCGAGATTGGGACTTTAAAGTGGTGCCAGAGAATGGTTCACTTTTGGTCGGAATCGGTAAGGGTGCCGAGTTCCTTCGAAAGAATGTGAGAGGCGGCTACGGAGTTATCTTTGAGTCTATTCCTCACTTTGTCCGAATTGAGGAAAGGCCCGATCAGCAGATCCCTCTCATGATGAACCCGCACCATCCGCAGGTTCAGCAAAGGGGGCTGGATTTTATTCACGAAGTCCTCACTAATTATGCGGTTGACGGAATCATGTTCGACGACCGGCTCCGATACGGCGGGCTCAATGCGGACTTTAGCGAGATAACACGCGCCCAATTCGAAAAGCTCGTGGGCGAAAAATTGACTTGGCCGGATGACGTTTTTACTTTTACTTACGCGGCTAACTTGGATCGCGGGGTGAAGCCCGGGAAATGGTTCGACGCCTGGATGACTTTCCGCGCAGAAACCATGCGCAACTGGGTGGCCGCCGCTCGGCGAGAGGTTTTGTCTTCGCGACCAGGGTCACTATTCGGCGTTTACGCAGGATCTTGGTTCGGGGAGTACAGCAAGTACGGATCGAACTACGGTTCTACCGACTTCAATGCCGGGTTTTCGTTCCTCACCGATGGTTACCGCAAGGCGGGATTCGCATCCGAACTTGACCTTATGATTTCGGGTTGCTACTATCGCCGCGCCACGATTGCCGAGGCGATGAACGCGATGGCCCCGGTTGGGCGGACCGTGGAAGCCGCGGGGCAACTGACTAACCGAGCGATTCGGGATCAAGCGTGGACTTACGCGGGAATCCAACTTATGGATTTTTGGGGCAATCCGACGGGTCTTAAGAAAGCGATGCAAGCCGCTTGCGGTTCGACCCAAGGTGTAATGATCTTTGACCTTTCTCACAAAATGGATCAATTTTGGGACATCTTTGCCGCTGCATTCAAGGAGAGGAAGCAACCGCCGCATACGCAAAAGGGCCTCCTAGCCAGTGTTCGTCAGCGACGATTGGAAATGGATAAGCTAGGAGTAAAAGAACCGCCGGTGATCATCCGTGAGGGAGCGTCGGGAACGGGATTCTGAGGCGTTTTCCACCGGATCAGAGAAGACGGGCCTAAAAAATGTTGCCTGCTCATCTTGGCAGGTATAATTGAGGCAGATTCGCGCTCTTGCGCGTCCCTATTTATTAGCATGGCAAACCCAGAAAATTTGTTCGGCGGTAGTCCCGATGACAAGGACAAGCCCGAGGTAATTAACCCTAACGAGGCGCACGAGGACAATACCAGCCACGCCGCTGTGGACGATGAAACGATTGCGGGTCGGGTGGAGACGGCGTACGACGAAAGCTCCATTACCGTTCTTGAAGGTCTGGAAGCCGTTCGAAAGCGCCCCGGAATGTACGTTGGCGACAACGGCAAGAAGGGTCTGCACCAGATGTTCCGCGAAGTCATCGACAACGGCGTTGACGAAGCGCTCGCCGGTCACTGCGATAGTATCAAAGTCACCCTTCATGAAGACAATTCGATTTCGCACACAGACAACGGTCGTGGAATTCCTGTCGGAATTCACGAGAAAATGGGAATCTCGACTTTGACGGTCGTAATGACTGTGCTCCACGCCGGTGGCAAGTTTGGAGAGGGCGGCGGATATAAGGTGTCCGGTGGACTCCACGGAGTCGGAGTCTCCTGTACGAACGCCTTGTCAGAATGGATGTACACCACTGTCCAACGCGAAGGCAAAATCTATCAGCAGAAATTTGAAGCCGGAATTCCGGTCACCGAAGTCACCGTTATCGGCAAATGTAAGGTCGAGGACACCGGAACTACCCAGCACTGGCTAGCCGATAAATCAGTTCTCACAGAGTCGGTTTACGATATCCACATCATCAAAGGCCGAATGCGAGAACTCGCCTACCTCAACCCTAACGTCAAGTTTGAATTTACTAATGAGCAAAATGAGGACGACAATGAGACCTTCTTCTTCCAGAACGGAATCGTCCAACTTGTTGAAGACATCAACGAAGCCAAGACCGCGATCCACAAGACGATTTACTTTAAGCGAATAAAGGATCGATACGAAATCGAAATCGCGCTTCAATATCACGACGGTTACAACTACACGGTTTTAGCGTACTCGAACAATATTCACCAGCCGGACGGTGGAACGCACGTTTCTGGTTTTAGCACCGCGATGACCCGAGTTTTAAACTCCTACGGCCGCAAAATGGGCCTCATCAAGGAGAAGGAAAAGAACTTTGCGAGCGATGATGTGGGCGACGGTCTTACGGCCGCGATTTCGCTGAAACTTGAGAATCCGCAGTACAACTCCCAGGACAAAGTCAAACTCGTAACGCCGGAAGTTCAGGGCGTTGTGAACTCCTTGGTCGGTGATGGACTCTCGACCTTCCTAGAAGAGAATCCGGGCATCGCCAAGAAAATCATTGAGAAAGCGACCATCGCCCAGCGCGCCCGTGAGGAAGCTCGAAAGGCTTTTGAAGCGGTCAAGCGACGCGATTCAATGGATAGCTACGGTCTTCCTGGAAAGCTTTCGGACTGCGTCAGCAAAGACCCCACAAAGTGCGAAATCTTCCTCGTCGAAGGAGACTCGGCGGGTGGATCGGCCAAGGACGCGCGCGACCGCGTGACACAGGCCATTCTGCCCCTCCGAGGAAAAATCCTCAACGTAGAGCGCGCGAGAATCACCAAAGCACTCGACAACGAAGAAATTAAGTCGCTCATCGCCGCGCTGGGCGTGGGAATCGACATCCAACTCGGCATTCGCGAGCCGGAAGACGATGATCCAATGGCAATAAAGAAGGACAAGGATAAGACCTTCGATATCACCAAACTGCGCTACCACAAAGTCATCATCATGACCGATGCTGACGTTGATGGCGAACACATCCGAACGCTGTTGCTTACGTTTTTCTATCGCTATATGAAGCCGCTGGTTATGGCGGGTTACATCTACCTCGTTCAGCCGCCGCTCTTTGTTATCAAGGTCGGTGCAAGCGATCGATACTATGCCGCCGATCAAGCTCAGCTGGATGAAGTGCTGAAGTCGATTGGCAAGAAAAAGTATCAAATCAGCCGATTTAAGGGACTGGGTGAAATGAACGCGAGCGAGCTAGAGGAGACCACTATGGCCTACGACAAGCGACGCCTCATTCGAATTGTTTACGATCCGCAGTTTGAGATGGAAATCGAAGCCATGTTCAGCCGTCTCATGGGCGAGAAGGTAGAGCCTCGGCGAGAGTTCATCGAGAAGCACGCCAAAGAAGCGTTGGACGTTGACTGGCACTACTAAAAATGCGTTTTCGCCTCGCCTGTGCTCAATTCGCCCCAGTTAAGAAGGCAATTGAGTCCAACCTCGACAAAATTGCGCAGATGTGCCTGGAGGCGTCAGCCGAAGGCGCGGATGTCATCGTTTTTCCTGAAGGTGCGACCGCCGGCTACTTCCTCGAAGGAGGTGTGCTCGAATGCGCAATCTCATCCTCAGAACTTTTGGCGGGTCTCACGGGCCGACTCCAAAAACTTTCCAGGCCGCTTGACGTTGTTGTCGGATTCTATGAATCCGACAATGGTGAACTTTACAATAGCTGCGGGTACTTTGAGGTTGGTCCCGATATCTCGCGGACCGGTGCGGTCTATCGAAAATTTTTCCTCCCCACCTACGGGGTCTTTGACGAAGAGCGTTTTGTCGGTCGAGGGACCGAACTTGCCGTTTTCGATACTCGGTTTGGGCGTGTGGCGATGCTGATTTGCGAGGATGTTTGGCACTCCATCATGCCGACTCTTTGTGCGGTTCGTGGCGCAAATCTCATTCTCGCACCGAGTGCCTCCCCGGCGAGAGATTTTAGCCAGTCTAAGCCTGGCAACGTGGTTACTTACGAAAAACTCTTGACCGCCATCGCCTCCGAGCACAACGTCTTTGTGGGCCTGTCCTCTCTCTGCGGGTTCGAGGGTGGCAAGGGCTTTGCGGGCGGAAGCATGATTATTGACCCAAGCGGTGAAATCCTTGTGGAGGGCCCTCTGCAGGACGAGCACATCGTCATTGCTGAAATTGACCTTGATGAGGTTGGCATTGCCCGAGCAAGATCCCCACTGCTCAGTGATCTAAGGGCAGCGTGGAGTGACATCGTGAAACTGGCAACCGAGTCGGAATGACGCTGAACTAGTTCGCGATCAAAGCGTCAAGAGACTCGCAAACCCAGGCGTTCACGGTCATAAAACTCTGAGAGGCGAGCAAGTTTGCCTGCGGCAGAGCTAGCCCTGCTGCTTCTTCGATTCCGGCAAGACTCAAGAGCATGTCTGCTTCCGCCCGGGACCGCTTATGCCGAATCGATGCGCGGTGAAGCGAACTCACTTCGGCGACCTGTTTCGCAAGTTCCTTTTTACCTTCTCGAGCAAGCACAATGATTGCAAAGTCTAGCGAGATCTGGTTGTATCTCAGGAGACGTTCTCGGGCGGTCTGACTGACGCCAAAAGCGACATTTCGGATTCCCTCGTCTCTGTTTCCGCACATATATTGGGCAAGGCCAAGAGGTGAAGCGATGAACCAACGGTAAAACGGCAGATTTTGAGTGAACTCCATCGCCCGTTCGCCATATTCCTTTGCGTTTTCCCAGTCTGCGGCATGACATGCTAAGATGCACAGATTGCCGTAGCATGGTGCGCTGATTCGACTAACAATTGCCTCATCAAGCCCGGCAACGCTCTCAATCGCTTCGCGGTACATGTTTGCAGACTTTGCGAATTCCTTCGTGTGCATGTACACACCCGCAAGTGCAAGTTTCGCGATGGCGTGCTCGCGGTCCATTCCCTCCGCCTTTGCCTGCGAAACCGCCTGTTCAAGTGTGCGTTCTGCAAGGGCGTGTTGCCGTTGCTCGAGGTACATGAATCCCTTGTTGGCGAGTGCTTCAAGCCTGTCTGACTTGCCCAAAGACAAAGAGTTGATCGCAAAGTCTGACCAATAGTGTCCGGCCTCGTAGTCTCCGACTCTGGACCCGAGGATGCCGGCGAGCATCGCCAATTTGGATCTGGTCTTTGTGTCGCCGGATGTCGCGGAAAGGCCGAGCAGAATGAGGCTGAGAATGGTTCGAGGGTGTTTTGCTATCTCGGCTTGAGCTTCGGCAAGTATCATGCTCAATGCCTCGTCTCGATTAGATTTGAGATTAGATTCAAAAATCCTCGCAAGCATGAGAATTTCGCTGCGGGTTCGAAGAATTTCAGGCTTGGGAACGGATTCCAACGCGCCCGACCGCACGGATGCAATGACGCTTTTGAGTTCGTCTGGCAGGTGACCATCACCTAACGAATGAGAGTGTTTTTGGGCACCTTCGGCGACCAGAAGTGCGCTTGATGATCCGTGCAACTCCGTCTCGAGTCTTAACCCGTTCTTCAAGGCCTCGACTTGGTGAGGCACGCGCGAGTGAATTTCGTGCCAAGTGGTTAAGGCGAGAGTCGAGTTTCCGACGGCCTCTGCCGTTCGCGCGTGCTCTCTCCCGGTTTCGTTGGCGGCGTAGTCCGAGGCAATTCTCAGCGAAGAAACCCACTCGTCCTCCCAGCCTTCAAGAAGTGGTTTTTTGCGAATATTCCATTCCGCTTGAAGTGATTCGACCGCCGCTTCATCATTGGGTGCCAGGAGATATTGCCGGTGCCGCTGGTCGGCGACCACCGCATCAAAGTCCAAGTTTGCCAAGTTAAGCTCAAGATATTCTCCATCGGAAAGCACGAGATCATAGTCGGGGCAGGCTTTGCGAACGCGGTGCAATGCGGTTCTCAAGTTGGTTCGCGCGGCTTCGCTATCCGCGTTCGGCCAAAGCTCAAGCGCTAAATCCGAGCGTCGAACGAGTTGACCTCGGTGAATGCCGCAGTACGCAACAGCCGCCGCCGCCGACCGAGCCGCAAACTCCACTTCAGACCCATCCGCTCTGGACAGTTTAAATGGGCCGAATATCTGAAGTTTGAGCGGAGAGTTTTGCATGCAACTACTTTTCGCCGAGAAGAGCTTTGAGTTCTGGCTCCATCGCCTTTGCCCAAATCTCATACCCTGCGGGGTTCAGGTGCAAAAAGTCCGGCATCAGCAGTGAACGCAGAGAACCATCGAGTCGCACGAAGTGATGACCAATATCTCTGCAAAAAACGTGCCGTTCGTCTCCCAGCTTTTGAAACTGCGCCGATGCGTCCGCGACCTGCATTCTCAGGGAATCAGTTGCCTCGCGGTCGCGGGGGAAAATGTTGAGGAGCAGAATTTTCGCATCCGGCACTCCTTTCCTAAGCCGGGAGACAATGGCTGAAACACCCTCGGCGGTGGCGGAGGCGTTGGAAGAACCGTGGCCAATGTTGTTCGTGCCGATCATGATCACGACGACCTTTGGCTTGAGGCCAATGATTTCACCTTGATCCAGTCGCCAAAGCACGTGCTCAGTGCGGTCCCCACTGAATCCAAAGTTGGCGGCTTTCCGCCCTGCGTAATACTTGTCCCAGGTCGCCTTACCGGAACCCTCCCAGCCCTGGGTGATGGAATCGCCGAGGAAAACAACGTCCACTCCACCGGCTTTGGTGACTTCCTGGCAGTGCGCGTGGCGCTCCTTCCACCAGTCCTCATTCAGGCGGCTGACGGGAAACGTGGAAACCAGGGATTGTAGTGACATAGCGATGCTTAAAATACCAAAAACGGCCATCCCTCATTATAGTTGAGGAATGGCCGTCTTTTTCTTGAGCGGAGGTTATGGAGATTGCAACAGGAACGATCCCCAGCCCGAAGCTTGGTTCCACGCAAGCCGGTTGTAATCGGATGCATAGGTTGCGAACCGGGAACTCGGCGTCAAATCAATCGCGATACCCTTACTGCCCGCAGAGTTCGAATTGTGTCCCTCCCAAGCAATAGCGTTTGACAAGGCGGTGTCCAACAGATTTCCGGACGCAATCACGTCAAGCGGGGTGGATGCATTTTGGTTCACTTGTGCAATCACATCACGGAAATCACGATAGTATCGCGTCGTCGAGGGGCTGTAGGATTGAGCAGTTCCCCGTACCGCAGTGATAATCGGATTCATCACAGTCGCGTTGGTGATCAGCAAGTTTTTGTAGTCTAAAGTTGCCGTTGCAAGCGCGGAGAGTTTCGCTGTTTCGACGACACTCTGCGTGATTTTGCGAGTTGCATAAGGCGAATACCCGGTCATTCCGTCCACAAAACCCTTGCTCAAGGCACGAGTGGTTGCGGTCGGAGCTTGAACGAATGGAGCGAATACCAGATGGTACGGCAGACCCTCCCCTGGGGGGCTTTCCTCACTTCCAGCGACATAGTCAGCGTAGTCTTTGACTTCAAACATGACTTCTGCCATTTGCATCAGGCTCGCATCCCACGAAAGGATGTCGAAGTGCTTACCCAGAAGTGCATTCTTGAGTTCCCAAGTCTGAATCGTGGTCCCCAATTCATCGTCGTAAGAAACAGCGCGAGTAGCGTCAGTCCCTCGGTTCCAGCCTGATCCGTGGTTCCAGATCACGAGGCAAGTTCGATCGGACGGATACGCGGCCTGTCCCCACTCAATAAATTCTTTAAGAGTTTGTGCCGAACCCATATCAACCCCTTCTCCCATGTCCTGGACAAGTTGGCTATTGATCTGGCTCGCACTCTGGTCCGGTTTCACCAGGTACCGCCGGGTGCCGTCGAAACTGGAACTCGGAAAAATCGAGCGCGATTGCTTCCACTGCAGCACGAAACGGACATCGGCAGAAGTGATCGACTCCATCTGATTCACGTTCAGGTCGCTGAAGCTATAGAGGTCGTTTGCTGCGTTAAGGTAAACCAGAACCGTCCACTTTGTTCTCGTCGGGGTAAATGCAGTGATAGTTATCGGGGCGGATCCGGTGACACCACTTGGCGTATGGGTTGCGCGCACCGCGCCAGTTCCCGGGTTCACGCCGAGCGCGATCCCAGAGGAGTTCACGCTTGCCACGGTCCCCAACACAGACCAAGTGAATGAGGTAGGGTCCACAAAAACGTAAGCCCCGGCATTGGTCTTCGCGGACGCTGCGAATTGCCGGCTCTCATTTTGGTTCCAGGTGTTGGAGCTAGGCGTGACCTCCACTGAATC
>JAIOPU010000086.1 GCA_021413725.1 Armatimonadota bacterium
AGTTCTGCTCGAAAAGGGCGGCATCATCACCAAGAAGATGCTCGCTTCCTTCTCGAAGGAAGTTCTAAAGCAGGTTATCAACGTCGAGAACCCATTGGGTACGAACGACGAGCTGATTGTCTACTTCAGCCCCGAAACTTCGTTGGTCAAGCCGACCGCCGAGCAAATGGTTGGGCGACGCGCCTACCAAGACGTTCACGAAGGAACCAAGCTCATCATTGGAAAACTCGGCAAGATCGACGCCGACGTCGCCAAGAAGCTAGAGTCCATGGAACTTGCCACGCTTGAAGTGCTTGAGCCGAACATTCTGCTCGAAGCCACTCTCGAAACGGACAAGACTACGAACATGCGCGAGGCTGTCCTCGACATCTTCAAGCGCCTTCGTCCAGGCGAAGCGGCCACCGAAGAAGCGGCCCGCCAACTCATTTATAATCAGTTCTTCGAGATGAAGCGATACGACCTCGGTAAGGTTGGTCGCCGCTTCTTGAACAGCAGACTTAAGATCAATGTGCCGGGCACCGTGCGGAATCTGACTTCCGACGACGTCGCCAGCATCCTCAACGCGATCGCTCCTTACATCAGCAAGGAAGCCGAGCGCGACGATATTGACGACCTCCGAAACAAGCGCGTCCGTAGCGTGGGTGAGCTTCTTGCCAGCCAGCTTCGACTCGGTTTTGTCCGAATGGAGAAGGTCGCTCGCGAAAGAATGACCAGTGCGGATCAAGACAACCTCCTGCCGGGCATCATTCTCAGCGTCAAGCCGGTCAGTGCGAGCATCAAGAGCTTCTTTAGCTCGAACCAGCTCAGCACCTTTATGGATCAGACCAACCCACTTAGCGAAATCACCAATAAGCGAAGGCTCTCCAGCCTTGGACCTGGTGGTCTTCAGCGAACCAGCGCGAAACTTGAAGTCCGCGACGTTCACCGTTCTCACTTTGGCCGTATCTGCCCGATTGAGACGCCTGAAGGTCCGAACATCGGTCTTATCAGCCAGCTCACGACCCACGCTCGCGTGGACGAATACGGATTCATCATGACGCCGTACCGCCGCGTTGTGGACTCGAAGGTTACCGAGGAGATTGTTTACCTCACGGCTCAAGAAGACTTTAGCTACCGTATTGCCCCTGCCGACCTTGCCACCGACAAAGACGGAAATATCCTCCATGATCGAGTGCAAGTTCGTTGCCCAGGCGGAGACCGTGAGAACGGTGGCGCAAGCTACCCGACGGTCGCCAAAGGTCTTGTGCAATTCGTCGACGTTTCTCCGGTGCAGATCATCTCCGTTGCCACCGCGCTCATTCCGTTCCTCGAGAACGATGACGCGAACCGTGCTCTTATGGGCGCGAACATGCAACGCCAGGCGGTGCCTGTGCTGGTTTCGGACGCTCCGATTGTCGGTACCGGCTACGAGCACGTTGCGGCGCTCGACTCTGGCGCAGCGATTGTGGCCCTTGCCGATGGCACGGTTGATTACGTTTCAGCCGAAGAAATCCGGGTGTTCTCCGACAACGGCGATCTGCAAACTTTCACCCTGAGCCACATGGTTCAGTCCAATAAGTCCACCTGTTTCACCCACACTCCTGTGGTTGAGCCAGGTCAGCGCGTGCTGAAAGGCACCCCGCTTGCGGACGGACCGACTTGCGACGATGGAAGACTGGCCCTCGGCCAAAACATTCTCGTTGGATTCGTTCCTTGGGGCGGATACAACTATGAGGACGCGATCATTATCTCCGAGCGCATGGTGAAGGATGACGTTTACACGTCTATCCACATCGAGCGACACGAAGCCGAAGCGGTCGACACCAAGCTTGGCCCAGAGGAAATCACTCGTGATATTCCAAACGTCGGCGAAGATGCTCTGAAGGACCTCGACGAGAACGGCATTATCCGAATTGGTGCAGAAGTTCGACCGGAAGACATTCTCGTCGGAAAAGTCGCACCGAAGGGCCAAACCGAAATGACCGCCGAAGAGCGACTTATCATCGCGATCTTTGGTAAGAAAGCCGAAGAAACCCGCGACGTCTCTCTCCGGTTGCCACACGGCGAAAAGGGAATCATCATCGACGTCAAGGTCTTCAGCCGCTACAAGTATCTGTCGCCCTCGATCAACAAGATCTACAACGAGTCCAAGAAGCGCGAGCGACTGGTTTGCGACATCACGGAAGAGCCACTGGTTCAAATCCCGGGTGACGAACTCCCCGCAGGCACGAACATGACCGTCCAAGTCTATCTCGCCCAGAAGCGTAAGCTTATGGTTGGCGACAAGATGGCCGGACGACACGGCAACAAGGGTGTTATCTCCCGCGTTGTTCCTGTCGAAGATATGCCGATGCTTGCCGATGGTACCGCTTGCGATATCATCCTCAACCCACTCGGTGTTCCGAGCCGTATGAACATCGGACAGCTACTCGAAACTCACCTCGGTTACGTCGGCCGCCACTTCGGCGTCCGCTACGTCTGCCCTGCGTTTGAGGGTGCGAGCGAGCACGAAATTCTAGCCGAAATGGACAGAATGGCCGCCGACCTTCGCAAGAAGGCTCTCCAAGCCTATGTCAACACCGAGCTTCACCTTGAAGTGACCTTCGGTCTTGATTCGACTCTGGATGAGTTGTTCAGCGAGCTTGAATCTAAGTTGAGACTGATGGACGAAGATCACCTAGAGCGGATTAGCCGCATGGTTTCCGCGCCGCCGGTCAAGAACTTGGGCGAAATGCTCAACGCCGAGAACTTTCAAGCTGAGATTCTTCCGGAAGTCATGGGCCCTGCGTTCAAGGCACCCGAAGCAACTTACGCAACAATCCTTGAGAACATCAAAAACAACATCTATCGCCGCTCCGGTCTTGATCCCAAGACCTGCAAGTCCATCCTTCGGGACGGAATGACGGGCGATGAGTATCCGAACGGTATTACCGTTGGAACGATGTACTTCTTGAAGCTTGAGCACCTTGCTGACGAAAAGATCCACGCCCGTTCGATTGGACCCTACTCCCTCGTTACTCAGCAACCGCTGGGTGGTAAGGCTCAGTTTGGTGGACAGCGATTCGGTGAAATGGAAGTCTGGGCGCTTGAAGCCTACGGCGCGGCGTACACGCTCCAAGAGTTGCTGACGATCAAGTCAGACGACGTCATGGGTCGAGTCAAGGCGTACGAAAGCATCGTCAAGGGCGAATCCATTCAAGACCCCGGCATCCCCGAGTCCTTCCGGATTCTGGTCAACGAACTCCGTTCGTTGTGTCTGAAGGTTGCGGTCGAGGACAAGCAAAACAAGGAACTCTCCCTCAAGGACCTCGACGAACTCTCGTCTGGTCCCGAAGACGCAAGGCTCGCCAAGAGCGTTGGGTTCTTCAACTAAAGCCAGACAGGCAAAGACCAAAATAGCTGCCCTAGGGCAGCTATTTTTTTGGAGTGCGCGAAGCCGCTTCGCGCACTCCAAAATTCTTTCCGCAACCATGCAACAAAAGCAAACCTCATTACCAACTACTATCCAGAAGGAGACAATCATCCCGTCTCCAGGATAAAAATGAAACAAACTTTCGCTCTACTTTCTATTCTCGCCTCTGCCGCCGCTCAGGCCATGACTTTCACCCTAACTCCGATCACGAACACCACCCCGAACTTCGTCGGTCCCATCAACATCATGGGCTCGGTAGTTTGCGCTCCCGGCGAGCGATACCTGTTTTGGAGTCAATTCGATGCGCCGTTCCTCTCAAGTTTCACCGCCGGGTTCAACGGCGCCCCTCAAAATTTCACACCGGGCTTCCTCGCCTGGAACGGGCTTGGCTCATACACCGGCGCAATATACCAGCATGGTTGCAATCCAACCAACCTCGGCTGGTCCGGCGGAATGCCGGTTGGACTTTATGACTCGAACCCATTTGGCCCGGGCGGCAAGTCGTCGATCCAACTCACTTACGCCACAACGAACGGCACTACGGCCGTCGCCATCGCCAAATACGCAATAAATGTCCAGGCCGTCCCCGAACCCTCGTCAATTGCCGCCGTCGGACTCGGAGGAGTTGCCCTTATGCGCCGAAGACGACGATAAGCTACTTGAAAAAGCGCAGAGACTACCTCCTCTGCGCTTTTTTTCGTCAAAATTCCTACCTTATCCGAAATCGATAAGGTAGGTCTACCGCCTTCGAAATCCCAATCCTCGGCCCCTGAATAATCTCTTCGCCCAGCTTAAGCTCCCCAGGCAGAAGCAGTAGTGATCCGCTCCCAAGGTCGTGTCCATTCAAATCCCGGTCAATCCGCAACGCTTGGCACAGCTTCGCCGGACCATCGGCGAGCGGAAGCCTTCCCTTGCGGTTGGCAAGAGCTAATTCCGCACCTTCGGTAATCTCAAGCGCCCGAATCAATACCGCTTCCCCACAGCCAGTTCCCTGAGTCACGATGTTTGCGCAAAGGTGCATGCCGTAAGTGAAGTACACATACAAATGTCCAAACTCCCCAAACATCACCGAATTTCTCGGTGTCCGTCCTCGGTGAGTGTGCGAAGCCGGATCGTCAGTGCCCAGATACGCCTCCGTCTCCACAATCCGCCCCCCAATCACGCCTTCCGGAAGCAAACGGCGAAGTCGCCAGCCTAGGAATTTTGGTGCTGCGTTAAGAGTCGGCAATTGCCAGATCGGTTCGGAACGCATGACTACAAGTTAATCATCGATGCCAAAATAGCTGGGCACGACCGAAGCCACGACAGGAGTGGGGACCGGATCGTATTCCATTTGATCGCGCAACGCACCGATCGATGTGAGCATCACATCCGCAAATTTCCCTTCGCCTTTGGAAATCCACGCCATCATGCTCGATAAAACGAGCTCCTTTAGATAAGCAAAGCTAAATCCTTCCGTCTCCGCCCCCATCTTCTCAGCTTCTTCTGGGCTTAATCTCAGACTAGAGTTCAGCGCAGAGGTAAAAAACGTTAGGTAACGAGAGCGCTCCGTCAATGCCGGAAGACCAAATTCATGGCGACGATCAAATCGACTTGGGCGATTCACAAGCGCAGGATCTAGTTTTCCAGGATCATTTGCAGACGCCAGAACCAAAATTCCGCAATTTTTAGCGAATCCGTCAAGCTCGTTCAGGAAGAATGAACGATTTTCTGGACCTACAAGTGTATCAATGTCTTCGAATATAAGTATGCAAGGAGCGCATTCCCTAGCTCGGTCAAAAACCGCCGAGATGTTTTGCGCATCTTGTCGATGCTGCGCCTTGAAGCTCCGCACATAAAGCGCGGTCAATTTGAAATGATTGACTAAAGCCTTGATCATATGCGTCTTGCCATTGCCGGGTGGCCCGAACAAGATGAGACCACGTTTCCAAGGTACTCCATGGCTTTCATAGAGCTCCTTTGAGGAAAGCCATTGCTGGACGTCTTCAATAACTGTATTCACCATGCCGCTCGGCAAGATCAAGTTGTCGAACGTGGATGATTGAATGTCCTCAAACAGCTCCTCATCGGGTCGCCAGCAACCATGTTCGAACACGAGAACCGCACCTTCTACTTTTGATGAAAAAATGGAGAGGGCGATCAA
>JAIOPU010000087.1 GCA_021413725.1 Armatimonadota bacterium
CCGAACCCCGGGGACGCAATCGCACATCTTCACCAAATCCCATGCCAATTGAATCGAGCTTGTTTTCTGTTGCTCGCTCAAAACGCGCTGAATTGTCCCATCCTGGATCATCGCCTTCACCGACTCCCGAACGTTTTCAAAGGAGATCGAATTCGAAGCCAAGTGAATCCATCGCTTCATCTCATCCCGCCCCACTAAAGAAACCAATGACTTCCAGGTGCCTTGTCCATCCTTCAAAAAGTAAGCGATGTCGCAGCAATCACGGTGCGAGCAGGGCAACGGCACAAAATCCCCGGCTCGTCCTAGCAGATTCATCACGCCGGTTGGAGTGATCCGGTTTTGCGGGTCAATGCCGCTATTCCGACCCGACCCAAACACCGGCTGAAACGCAATCCCACAACAGAATTCCGTGGCCAATCCAAGCTCAAAAAGGTCCTTCAGCTCTCCATCGTTCACCCCTCGTTTCACCGTCATCACGAGGGTTGTGTAGATTTTTGCGTCATTCAATAGTCTCAGGACGGTCTGCTTTTCTGCCGCCAACGGCTCGCCGCGTAGAACCTCGTAGGTACGATCCGTCAACCCGTCAAACTGCAAATAAACCTCGACTTTCTCACGGAATCGGTGCAGAAATTCGACGAACTTTGAGTCCTTGGCGATCCGACGGCCGTTCGTGTTGAGCATGATGCGCGTGACATTGCGGGTGCTCAATTCCTCGATCAAAGCCTCCAAATCCCTTCGCAAAGTCGGCTCGCCCCCGCTAAGCATGACGACATTCAACTTCCCGCCCTCCCGCTCGATCATTGTATCGACGGTATGAAGCATCTCCGCCAAAGTCGGCTTGTCGCTTGCGGGTGCGCCGGGGTCTAGTGCGGAGGCATAGCAAGTCGGGCACCGGAAATTGCAATTCTCGGTCACATTCAGGAGCAAGATGCAGGAGTGCTGCCCATGACTCGCGGGCAACCCTTCAATATAACCAGCAGGAAATCCGCCAAAATTGTCCGCACGATCCGGAATGACCTGAGAGGTTGGAGTCTGCCACCCCGCCCTCGCCCGCCAGAGTGCCGCGTCCTCTTCATAAATACTCTCAATCTCACCGTGGGTTGGGCAAAACCGCCGCATCCAAATTGCGTCGTCGTGCGCAACCAGCATCCCGTCAATGAACGAGGCCGGATCATCCGCGCGAAGCCCAGTCTCGGCGCACTTGGGACAAACCGTCCGCGTATATTCCTCAATCGTATAAGGTCTCGGACTCAACGATGCCATAGGACATTATAGCTCTGGTGCGAGGACGTCCCCGTCCGCTTCCCTCCCGTCGCACCTC
>JAIOPU010000088.1 GCA_021413725.1 Armatimonadota bacterium
CCATTCTTGTCGTACCAGACACCGTTAACGATTTTGTGAGTTTCTCCGGCCTTCGCGACTGGCTTCTTGTCCGCTTTCTTGGCTGGAGTTACCTTTGTTGCCGTTGCGACTTTTTCTTCGGGTGCCTTCGTCACTTTTGACTTTCGAGTCGAGGCTTTCTTTGCGGCTGGCTCTGGTGTTGTTGCTGCGGCGGCCTCTTCCGATGGCTTTGTTTTTCGAGTCGAGGCTTTCTTTGCTGGAGTAGTAGCGTCGGTCGCAGGTTCTTCCACTTTAGCGGTCTTTGGCTTCCGAGTCGAAGGTTTCTTAATTGGGGCAGGGGCAACGGTTGCTGGTTCTTCAACCTTAGCGGTCTTTGTTTTTCGAGTAGAAGGTTTCTTAATTGGTGCAGGGGCAACAGTTGCTGGTTCCTCCACTTTAGCCGTCTTAGGCTTTCGAGTCGAAGGCTTCTTTGTGGGAGCAGTAGCGTCGGTCGCAGGTTCATCAACCTTTGCCGTCTTTCCCTTCTTAGTTGAAGGCTTGGCGGTTGCGGTCTTCGTGTCGTCAACCTTTGCGGTTGCAACCTTCTCGGCGGTAGCTTTCTTAGCCTTCGCTTTCTTGGAAGTGGTCTTTTTGACGGCGGGCTTTTTGTCGTCCTTCGGAGCGGTTGCTGTGCCTTGAGCAAAGCTCATTCCGACGAGCGCGAGTGAACTGATTGCGAGTGTGAGAATCTTTGAAATCTTCATAGTTTGGTTTTGAAAAAACCTCCAACGTCTAGTCTAACAACTTTGAGTTAAAATTTGCATCCAAAACGCCATAAAATTAAGAAAACACTGATAAGAGCAAGTTTTTTGCGCCATTTCGTACAGGGTCGTAGGTCGGTAGTCCTGTTTCCATTGCAATCTTAGTCAAAGCGGCTTGAGCGGCGGATTCGTCAAGGTGGGCAGTGTTCACGGCGACTGCCACGGTCTTGGGTCGCGGGAAAGTTCCACAGGCTTCACCAAGATCCTCGTAGAGTCTGATGAGGTCTGAAAGGGGCGGGATCTTGATTTCTGGAATCCGGAAGAGTCCTTCCTGCCCCGCCCGACAGCACAGAATCAGGTGAGTGGGACAGCTGCCGCGAAGCAACGGCAAGTTCGCGGTGCTGGCAGGATGGATCAGGGACCCCTGTCCCTCCACAATTACCAGTTCCTTATCGGCATGAGCCATCACCTCACGCTCAATCGCGCCCCCCGCGAAATCCACTCGAATCGCGTCCAATGGAACACCACTGCCGGTGACCGTGATTCCAATTTGCCCGGTGGCGACAAATCCGACAGAACGGCCAGCTTCAACCCCGGCGGCAAAAATTTCGAGCCCAGCGGTCATCTTGCCCACCGCCATATCCGTCCCCACCAAGAGTAGGCGGCGATTTGCCAGATTCGCTGCTTCCCCAGAAGCAACCTTGAGCCCCTCCGGTTCCTGTCGAATATCCCACACCCACTGCCCGGGCAGCAAACTTCGGTAGCGGGGTCCAAGCCGGTCGTGCAAGCCATTGACTAGACTCATGCCGAAAGCGGTCGCCTCATCAATCGGGCCGTACCACTCGGCAGGAATCGCTCCTCCGCCCACCGCGATGCCTAGGACAAACACCTTTGCCCCAAGTTGGTAGGCTTCGGCAACCGTGGCGACGACGGGGACTTCCTTGTTCGGTGAAAGATGGGCGGGCAAAGTCTGCCCAGCGTGCTTGGAGTCGATCACGCAAACAATGGGGTTGCGGCTGTAGCGCAAGACGCCGTAACCCATCTTTCCATGGGCATCCCCAACTGCGCCCTCCATGTAGATTGCCAGTGGATCGGTGGGATTAAGCATTGAGCAACTCCGCGCCATGTCCAGGCTTTTCGGGTGGAACCAGAACCCCATCTACCATTGGCGCACCCACCGCCGGATCGGGCTTCAGGTTGATCTGCGAATCGAGGTCAATGTGGTCAAAGAGTGCCCCGATTGCCGCCCCCGCAGAGATCGCCACACTTGACTCACCCATGCAACCGATCATGGTGTCCAGCCCACAAGCCCGTGCCGTCGCCACAATTCGCATCGCCTCGGTGAGACCGCCGCACTTCATGAGTTTGAGGTTCACTCCGTCCACCATCCCGGCTAGTGCGACCACATCGTGAGAAGTTCGCACCGATTCATCCGCGAAAATTGGCAAGGGCCGGTTTTCAAAAATCTTTGGCAAATCTGCTTCCTGCCCGCGCGGCAGAGGCTGCTCGACGTAGTCACAATTCCGTTCCGAGAGCCATTTCATCATGTGGTTTGCTTGGTCAACGGTCCAACCTCCGTTGGCATCGATGCGGAGGCCGACTCCGAATGGGGCAGAAGCTTCACGTGCGGCTTCATAATTTTCCTTGTCGCGCTCAATGCCTTCGGTAGTTCCGAGTTTGATTTTCAAAAACTTGCCTCCGGTGCGGGCGAGGATCTCCGGCACTCGCTCTTGGATTACCGAGACGGGATTGATGCCAATGGTCACTGAAGTCGCTACCTGTTTTTTGCCCAGTCCGAGAAGTCGGTGGAGAGGCATTCCCGCCTGCTTCGCGAGTAAGTCCCATAGCGCGACATCCAGCGCGGCAAGGGCGGACGCATCCATGTTTGCCGCCGAAGCCTTGGCGAAGATCTCCTGCACGCTGAGCCCTTCGATTCCGTCAGCAACCAGGTCGTTGAGTTGTTGCTCGGCGATGGCCGCCAACGTGTCGTCAAACCCAGTGCCTGGCGCACACTCTCCAATTCCGGTGTGACCTTGGTCTTCGATGAAAACGAAGAGGTTGTTGGAACCGGTACTGACTCCGCGGCTGATCGCCAGGGGATAAAGTTTTTCGAGGCGAACAGTTTTGTACGTAACGCGCATTCCGCCAAGATTACCCGTAGGCTCGCTCCGAGTTCGAAAACAAGGACTGAGGAATTGCTTCCGTTTGTCCGATATTGATTCTAGGAGAGAATTTTAGGAGTGATTGCCTGTTGAGCTACCCGCGCCATATGAACCAATATCAGAAGACCGCCGTGGTAGGCGCGTCTCCGCTCCAACTGGTGATCATGCTTTATGATGGGGCGATCCGGTTCATGAATACCGGCAAAGTCGCTATGGTTGAGAAGAGAACTTTCGAGCAAAATGAGGCGTTGCAGAAAGCCCAAAAAATTGTCGTAGAGCTCTTGAGTTGCCTCGACATGAACAAAGGTGGCGATGTCGCAAAAAACCTCTTCGCCCTCTATACCTTTGCTTATAACGAACTCATTGCTGCGAATCTTGAGGATCAGCCCGCGAAAATCGACACGGCGATCCGGGTTCTGACCGAACTCCGCGAGAGTTGGGTTCAACTGGACGCCAATACACGATCTCAATCTACGGAGGCACGACTTGATATTTCCTCAGCCGCCTGAACCCTACGATTTGCAACTTGCGATGCGCTATCGGCTCATCACTTTGACTCTTTTGGATGCCGCGCAACGTGAAGACACCCAAGAGATGAATGCTCTTTTCGAGCAACGGGAGCTGACGAGTAACGAACTTACAACCCTTCCCAATCTGGGAGATCGGGCACTAAAACTACTCCGCGAGGCCGTCGCGTTGAACGAGAGGCTCGTCACTCTGCTGAGCGCGCGCCAAGCGAGTTACTCCGGCGAACTGGTCAATCTGCACCATAATTCGCGCGGTACCGGGAGCTATCTCAAGGGCTTTACACCGTCTCGCGGTGACGCTCTCGAAGAAACTGGCTAATCGCGCCACAATTTGAAGTCTGCGTCGTATAGAATAGTAGACAGATGATCGTCCAATACGATGCTCCCTTCCAGCTAAGCGCGGCGTTTGAGCCTAAAGGCGATCAAGCGTCTGCGATAGCAATGCTTGAGGAGGGTCTAGAGGCGGGGTACCGATACCAAACGCTGTTGGGTGCGACAGGAACCGGTAAGACCTTTACGATGGCGAGCATCATCCAGAACACCGGGCGACCCGCCCTGATTCTTGCCCACAACAAGACCCTCGCCGCACAGCTTTGCCAAGAATTCCGATCGTTTTTCCCGGAGAATTCGGTCCAGTATTTCATCAGCTATTACGACTACTATCAGCCAGAAGCTTACGTTCCAGGAGCGGACATCTACATTGAAAAGGACTCAAGTTCGAACGAGGAAATCGAGCGACTGCGCCACTGCGCAACGCAAGCCTTGCTTGAGCGCCGAGACGTGGTGATTGTCGCTTCCGTGAGTTGCATTTTCGGACTCGGCTCCCCCGAGACATACGCGGAAGGCGTGATCACCTTTGAGACCGGCCAGCAAATTGATCTCGATGAGGCACTCAAGCAACTGATTCGAATGCAGTTTACGCGCAACGATATCGTGCTGGATCGCGGGACTTTTCGGGTTCGGGGAGATACCGTCGAAATACAACCGAAGGACGAGGAGATCGTGACTCGGGTGGAGTTCTTTGGGGACACCGTGGAGCGCATCCGTCTGGTCGATCCCTTGACTCAGGAGGTTCTGGACGAGCCAAGCAAATGCTCGATTTTCCCCGCCACCCACTACGTGACGCCATTCGAACGCATCGAGGAGGTTACCGCCGAGATCGAACGCGAGTGCGAGAAGCAAGTTGAATTTTTTCAAGCCAACGGCAAACTTCTGGAGGCTCAACGACTAAAGCAACGTGTCACGTTTGACCTCGAGATGATCCGCGAGGTTGGCTACTGCAACGGGATCGAGAACTATTCGCGATATTTCGATGGTCGCGAGCCGGGGACGGCTCCATTTACCTTGCTCGACTTCCTTCCGAGCAACGCTATCGTGTTCATTGACGAGTCGCACGTGACTTTGCCTCAGTTGCGAGCGATGTACAATGGCGACCGACAGCGCAAGTCCGTGCTTGTGGACTACGGGTTTAGACTGCCGTCGGCACTTGACAATCGCCCGCTTCAGTTTGAGGAGTTTCTTGAACGGACCCCCCAATTAGTGTTCGTCTCGGCGACGCCGGGACCATTCGAGAAAGAGCATTCGGATCAGACCGCGGAACAGATTATTCGTCCAACTTACCTGTTGGATCCGCTCATCAGCGTGCGACCCACGAAGGGGCAAATCGACGATCTTCTTAATGAAATCCAAGCAGTTATTGCAAAAGATCAGCGCGTCTTGGTCACCACGCTAACCAAGAGAATGGCGGAGGATCTGACTCGCTATTTGCAGGATGCCGCCATCAAAGTCAACTATATCCACTCCGAAGTTCACTCGTTGGAGCGCCCTGAGATTCTGCGCGATTTCCGGCTTGGCGTCTACGATGTTGTGATCGGTGTCAACCTCCTTCGCGAAGGTCTTGACCTCCCCGAGGTATCCCTTGTTGTGATCTTGGACGCGGATAAGGA
>JAIOPU010000089.1 GCA_021413725.1 Armatimonadota bacterium
GAAAGGCACCAGGCAAAGTTATGTAGACTTGCACCCAAGCGGTTGGGCATACACAAGTGCAGGCGGCAACAGCGAGTCCACTCAAGTCGGGACGGGAGCTCAGACAACTGGGGGCAGTTTCCATGCTCTGCTATGGCGAGGAACTCCTTCAAGTCTTGTTGACCTAAGCCGCCCCAATGACGATAGCTCTAGTGCAGTTGCTTGCACGGATACATTTCAGGTCGGCTTGTATAGAAGCAGTCGCTTCGCTCCACCACATGCAGTTCGCTGGAGCGGAACTGCCGAAAGTAGGGTTGACCTCCATCCTGCCGGTGCGTATGAGTCAGCAGCGCTGGCCATATTTGGAGATACAGTAGTTGGCTACGTTAACCTCTTGCAATATGAAAGAAGTCGAGCCGTAATTTGGCACGGCGGTTCTTACGAAATCATTCATCCAGAGGGATTCGATGAATCCAATGCAACGAGCATCTCTGCAAACGGCGATATTGTGGGCTACGGTCGCACCGCCAGCGGGGTCAATGTTGGCCTCCTCTGGCAAGCCGTCCCAGAGCCAAGCTCCATCCTAGTCCTCGCGTTGGGAGTCGTGGGAATTTCACAGCGCTTTAAAAAGTGTCAGTGAGGCTTGCGCACTTCTTCGCGCTTTGGCTTTTCGGACACTTGCTCTCTATAAACAAACCCTACAGACTCAACCAAAGGCCCCCCAGGCACTCTTCGAGAAAGTGGAATTAAGCGCAGGCCCCAGAAGCAGGTTGCAGAGTCCAATATCCTCTGCTCTTCCCGATTCTGCTGACGCTCAAAATCGGTGAGCTTAATCTCCCACTTGGTATTTTTGTCCTGCTGAGTGACTCCGAAAACCAACAGACACAGACCTGCGACGATGACAAACTTTTTCATAGAGATACAGCTACTCAGTATCTAACCCTTTCTCCATTATAGACTTGCGCAAGAGCCCCCATTCGACGGTTGACTTCAAGCCTTCCCAAGACCAATCCTCTGACTAACGAGCGAACACATTCCCAGATCCATTTCCCAGGGGGAAACAGCAATTGTGAATGAACGTCGTTTCAGGTTCAAAGTTGAGCTCCATCAGGTTCAAATCAAGTTCACAACCCAAAAATGAACTTGTGAATTACAAGCCCATTTCGCGATTGTAGTGTGCCATTGTCACAAATAGCTCCAAATCCGACGATAGGTAATAGGTGGTTTTTATGAATACTAAAATTGGCTTTGTTCTCGGCATGGCAGTTCTCGGCGCGGCTTCGCAGGCGCAAATCTTTAGCGGCCCCGCTTTCTTCTCGGTGGCTCCCAATTCTCAAATTGGGACGGTGACGAATAATCTTTCGATTACGAACTTTACGACGCACTTTACGGTAACCGGGCAGGTGATTGTGAACACCGCGCCGGGGGCGCATGCGGGGGTTTTGGCTTCGTGGGAAATTCGTCGCCCGCTCAATCCCTCTTGGGGAACCGGAACGCTCTACACCGGCACCCAACTCATCGGCTTCTCGCAACCTCCCCCGGGCGGGACCTACGGCAACACTTCGGGACAGGTCACGACCTTCAGCACGACTAACCCTGGCTTCGGCCCAGGTTTCTCGGGTTCGGTCGCGCCGATGACTTTGACCGCCGGCGCCGCGACGTGGGGCGTGATCTACGGCAGCTTCCCCTGGACCTACACCTCGGGCGGAACGAACTGGGTCGTCCAGCGATTCTTCCTCGACGGAGTCCAACTCAGCGGCCCCGGCGGAAACTGGGTCGTGGACGTTCCCGTGACTTCGTTCATGGACACTACTCCAGTCCCCGAGCCAGGCTCGCTTCTCGCGCTTGGCGTTGCGGGAATTGCGTTCGTGGTTCGGCGTCGAAACAAGTAATCCCGCAAGGCAAACAGAAGAGGCTGGCTCGTTGAGCCAGCCTCTTTCTTTTGCCTCAGACTCGACTAGTTATCGCCAATCCTGTTAAAGTTGGTGATGACAATCGTGTAGTCGGTCAGGTCCACGATGCGGTCACCGTTCAGATCACCAGCAGGGCCGCTGCTGTTGAACTGGGAGACAATCACCGTGTAGTCGGAGAGATCAATGACGTTGTCTGAAACTTCATCGCCATTGGTGAGGTCATGGCTGAACAGCGCCGTTCCCGTGGTCGTGTTCGGGAGCGAAATATTCGTCTTCTGCTGTCTCAACCAGTGATCGCCCTTGACGCTGACCTTGTACGTGCCCGCCGCAAGCGAGGTGAACAACTGCCAGTTCCCGTTCGTCGTCGTGACAACGTTAGTCGGACCTTGGACGATCAGATCCGCATTGTTGCGAATGGTTACCGAGATCTGTTGACCGGCATCACCTTGAGTCCAATCAAGGAAGCTCACGTTTCCGTTGAACGATGGGCCGAGGACGGTCCAATTCCCCCCGTCAGAGTTAGCAAGGTAAGTCGCATCTCCGAAGAAGTTCGCCACCACGGTATGACCCGCGCTGCCAAGTGCCGCACCTGCCGGAATGATGTAGTTCAAGGTCGCTACGCCCGAAGCGTTTGTGTTCGAGAATATAGGCGCAAGTCCATCAATATTCCAACTGATCTGCCTCCCGCTCAGTGGAGCGTTGTCCGATGTCCGTTTCAGCGTCGTTGAGAATGTGATCTGGGTCGTTCTCTGACCCGAAGGACTATTCACCGCCAGAACGGTTCCTCCTTTGCTCACCGTCAACGTGCTGTTCGCGGAGTCCGCGTTATGAACCGAGTCCCCCGCGTAGCTTGCAACAATGTTGTAAACGCCAGGCCCGTTCACGATTGTGTAGTTAATCGTCGCGTAGCCATTGCCATCGGTGACATCGGACCCTGCGGCAACACCGTTCACGGTGAAGTTTACGGTCTCACCTCCCAAAAGCTGATCATCAGGGATCCGCTTGAGCTGGGCAAGAATTGGGATGGTTTGCCCGATCACTCCAGCCTCGTTGGTGACCTGAATCGCCGTGTCGGCCTTCGTGATCGTCAGTACGCCGGTCCCCGTATCCTCATTGAATGAGGCTTGCGAGGTCGTCGTTGCCGTAATGGTTCGATTTTGCGGCACCGTAAGGTCTGCAACCGTGTAAGCTCGAGTGGCGACACCGCCGGCATCCGTGACATCAGAACCCACCAAGACCCCGCTGACATAGAATGTCACCGTGACGCCACTCAGCACAGCGTTCGTGTCCGAACGACGTACGACAGCAGTCAAGTTGCCCGTATCCGACTGCTGAATCGAAACTGCGCTGACCGTGACCACGTGGTTCGGCTTGTAGTTTGCTGCTGCAATCCAGCTTCCCCAGTTGTTGCCTGTTTCTGCATATTGCCCATGCATCCAGATGGTGCGATCGTCGGTTGGATCGAGTGCGCAGGCGAAATAATCACCCCATCGGTTGCGACCACTATTGTCCAGGTTGACATAGTTTGCCTCACCCGCCTTCAATTGAGCACTGCTTTCGAATCCAGCGGCTCCGTCTTGGAACCCGGTATATCGCATCGAGATGTATTGGCTCGAAGACGTGCGACTGAAACAGAGAATGGCATCATTGTCCACCGTTGCACCAATCGCAGGGTAGATGTCGTCGGCGCCATTGGCACCAAATATCTCGTCGAAGACAATGGTTGGAGCCGCGCCGACATTCATGTTCAGGCGATACGCCTTTACGCTGGAGCGATTTATCCCACCGGAGTCGGTGTAGTTCGTCGGGTGAACGGTCCACGTGTGCCCGTTAATATAATCTGCCTGCAAGAGGCGACAATCGATATTGTCTATCGCAGTTCCGCCGCCCAGTTGGGTGGGATTCGGCGGCAGTGCGTATGCAGCAACCGGGACTTCGTAGGTTCCAAGGAGGGTTGTCGAGTTTCCAAAATTTCCTCCTGCCGTGTCGTCAAATTCCCGCGCAGTGAGGATATTCCCGCCACCGTGCTTTGAGGACATAACCCAAAATCGAGTCGGGCTCTCAAGGCTGGTGACAGGATAAAGATATTTGTCCGGGCTATCCGCAACGTACGGGAGTCCGCTGTCCATTCCCCAATAGTCCTTCCACGCAATGCCGCCGCCGTTATAAAGGTCGACCGCATCTACGAAACGAATCTTTCCGTAAGAGTCTCCCGCACCAAAGGGCGTGTTGAACGCGATTCCGGTCACCGCAATGGCATCGTTCGTATAGCCGATGTGGGGGTAATCCACCCAAACTTCGTCATCCGTTGCCCCGTTGACTCGGGCATTCATCGCAAATCCGCTCCAAGCTCCTTCGCCGGTGCTGTCATTGGAGAAGAAAATCCACCAGCGGGCATTCTGACGATTCGGTGCCCCGTCGTGACCCATTGCAACCCCGACGAAGCGATTTCTGTGAATGTCGTACCGAATGTGCGGGTCAAAAATGAACTGAGAACTCCCCAACATCGTTGTGAGTGCGACGGAAGAAATGAACGTTCCGTCTTTGTCGCGCACGGTTAAATTGGAGTTCACCGTCGAAACCAAATCGGACGGGCCGACCGCCATCGATGGGTCCGGCGGACTGAAACCTGTCAGCGCTGATCCATTAAAGCCGGAGTGGTACTGCGGCGGAGCTTCTGTACTGAAGGTCGAAGCACCATCTACCTGTCTGGGTTTGGTGCTGTAAAACGGCGCGGGGTTGTATTCGCCGCGGAAGTCGTCCCTCTCGGCGCTTTCGTCTTCTGGCGTTAGAAACGGAGCGTTAGGAGCGGGCGGTGGTGCTACCATGCCCCGCTTTAAGTTGAATTTAAAATAGGTTGGTTTGGCTTGATAACCTTTCGCTCCGCCATCTCGACTTGTTTGGGCAACCGCCATGGCGCCTAACAACATCGTGAGGATCAAAGTAACAAAAGCTCTAAGCAAAATGCTGACAATTTTCATAAAGGGCCCCTTTCGGCAAGTGCCGATTTGCTAATTATATGAGAAACCTTCTGGAAAATGCAAGTCTTTTGGAAACTTTTTACAATAAATAGTATCGCTCCAGATCATTACTTCCAGTTGGCACGTAAGATATGACGATGCCCAAACTTTCATTCCGGGACTTACCCGCGCAAAAGATCCTTGCGCCGATGACAACCTACGCGAGCCTCGCCGATGGGCAAATATCACCGGACGAGTTGCCCTACCTGGAAGCTCGGGCCAAAGGTGGATTCGACTGGATCATGACGGCGGCGTGCTGCGTCCACCCTTCGGGCTGGTCTTTTGCGGGGCAGTTCCAATGCTGGGATGATCGCTTCTTGGAATCGCTGACGTCGGTCGCCGACGCGATTCATCGCGGCGGCTCCAAGGCGATTCTACAGATTCACCACGGCGGTCGCGCCGCGCCGTCTTCGCTGTGCGGAGAAGTGATCAAAGGATTTGCCGGCCCAGTGAGCGCCTCCGCTATTCCGGCAGTTCGCGACGGCGCGGAAACCCCGCGGGCACTGTCCTGGGATGAAATTCAAGAACTCGTCCAAGCCTACGTCCAAGCTGCCCAACGCGCCCGAACGGCAGGATTTGACGGGGTCGAAATTCACGGCGCGAACACGTACTTGCTCCAGCAATTTGTGAGCCCGCACTCGAATCGGCGAGACGACTCGTACGGCCAGGATCGCTTGCGGTTCTCGGAAGAGGTCACCCGAGGCGTTGTCGCTGCGGTGGGCGACGAACTGGTTGTCGGCTACAGGTTCTCACCAGAAGAACTCGAGGAGCCAGGACTCAGGATTGGCGACACACTCTCGCTGTTGGATCGATTGCTGGGTTTGGATTTGGACTTTCTGCACATCTCGCTTCAAAAGTGGAATCAGTCCTCGCTTCGGAACGAATACTCCGAACCAACCCTCGAAATTGTCGCAAAACACATTGCTGGCCGGATGCCGTTGATCGGGGTCGGATCAGTTTTGACCAAGGAAGATTTTGAGGGTGCCCTCACCCTCGGGGCTCACTCCGTGGCCGTAGGACGCGCGGCAATCACAAACCCCGACTGGGTTCATAAAGCCTTCGGGGGTGGCCAACTCCGAACCAAAGTTCCCAAGATGGGCGCACAGGAAACGCTAGTCTTGCCGAAAGGGATGGCGGACAAAATATATGCCGTTCCTGGTTGGTTTCCAGTCGAAGATTGAACGACTGGAACTAATTTAGAGCGAATCATTGTTGCTAAAGCGTGTATGACAATGATTGACATGACATCACAAATCCTTCGCAATCCGAAGGGTGCCATTGCTAGATGCGTCGACGATACTTCGCGCTCAATGATCGCCACTCTGGCCGCTCTGAACTTTGGAATGCTTGCAGTATACGGAGCGATTGTTGGGTTGCAAGGGAGCGCAGTTCAAGCGGGAATGTCTGCGATAAAGTTACCTATTCTTTTCATTCTGACGATGGCTATTTGCTTTCCCGCAATGCACGTTCTGAGTCTGCTTCTGGGAGGAAAACACACACTTAAACAACTGATTTCGCTTTTCCTCGTTGCCTTGACCGGGACCTCCGTGATCATGCTTGGCTTCGCCCCGATCACCCTCTTCTTCCTCGTGACGAGTGGCGAATATGAGTTCTACATCCTCTTGAACACCGCAATTGTCGCCGTGTCTGCCGTGTTCGGGATGCGACTCCTAGCGAGAGGAATGGAATACCTCGCGTCTCAAGAGGAATCAAACGGCGTTGCCGCTCGAAAACAGCTCTTTAAGGTTTGGCTTGTGCTTTATGCATTTGTAGGCTGTCAGCTTTGCTGGACCATGCGCCCGTTTGTGGGTGATCCAAAACAGCCTACGGTCACGTTCCGCAAGGACAAGACGAACTTCTATTCCAACCTCGGTCGCTTAATCGTTAAGCAGTTCCGGTAACCCCTAGGGGTCACCAACCAAATTAAAGTTGGTGACCACTACGGTGTAGTCTGATAGATCGACAATGCCGTCGCCATTGAGATCGCCTGAGGGACCTGCAGAATTGAACGCCACAACAACTTGAGTGTAGTCGGAAAGGTCAATCACGTTATCACTAACGCCGTCTCCATTAATCAAGCTCGTAATAATCGTGCTTGTTCCAGTGGTGGTGTTTAAAACCACGCCCGTAACCTGCCGTCGCAACCAGTGACTGCCCTTAACGCTGACTTTGTAAGTTCCAGCCCCAAGGCTTGTGAATAGTTGCCAGCTTCCGGACGAGTCAACCCCGAGTGTTGTCGGCCCTTGTACGACGACATCAGCGCTGTTGCGAACGGTCACTTGCACTATTTGTCCTGCCACAGAGGGAATCCAATTTTGGAAAGCCGACCGCCCGTTGAACGAAGGATTCAGAACTTGCCACGAGGCAGTGGTCGATTGACCGACGTAGAGGGTATCACCGAGAAACTCAGCTTTGACGGTATGACCTGCCCCAAGTGTTGCACCTGCCGGAATCACATAATTGAGTGTCGCGATACCGCCTGTACCGGTGAAAGAAGTACCGGCAGCTACTCCATCGATGGTCCAATTGATTGCTCTTGAGATTGGCCCGGCGTTGTCGAAGGTTCGAGTCAGCGTTGCCTGGAACGTGACCGTTGCAGTCCGTTGCCCGGACACGGAGTTGATCGCAATTGCGGTCAGCCCTTGCTTCGTAAACGTAGAGGAACCAGAGCTTGCCAAGTAACTTGCGTCCCCGGCAAACGAGGCTCCCAGTGCATACGCACCCGGCACGGTGTTGGTGACGGCCCAGTTAAAGCTCGCAACTCCGCTAGCACTCGTGGTTCCCGAACCTACCGCAACGCCTCCGACCGAGAACGTGACGGTTCGACCGCTCAACCCGGTGTTGTCCGAGTTTCTGGTCAGCGTCGCAGTGAGAGTCACTGAGCTGCCAAAAGATCCAGATTTTGCCGGGACAGTAAGCGTAGTTGCCCCTTTATTCACC
>JAIOPU010000090.1 GCA_021413725.1 Armatimonadota bacterium
GTAACCTCCTCGGTTAAGAAAAAGTCAGGCGACAAATATACCGTCACGGGCAAGCTGACCCTCCACGGCGTCACGAAGAAGATCACGACGGAGGTCACCGCTCGCTATCTTCCCAAGAGTGCCGCGACACAAAAAGCGATGTTCAAGGGCAACGTTTTGAACCTGAAGACCGCGTTTAGCATCAAGCTAGCCGATTATGGCGTGAAGATTCCCGACATGGCCAAGGGCAAAGTTGCGGAGTCGGTCAGCATCAAGTTGAGTGTGTTTGGCCAAACAGGATAAGCATGAAAGTTGTCAAGTTCCTCTGCATTAGCGCATTGGTTCTGGGATTGGTCGGGCTCGTGGGCTCGACCATCATCTCCTCCTCGCTCGTCAACCGCGCCAAACTCGTCCAGCGCATTGCTCCCTACGATAAGGAGACCGCTGAGCTGACCGGCGAGCACGGAACCGCCATTGGCTCTCCGCAACTCATGATTATCGACGACGCCTCGGTCTTCATGACCGGCACCGGCGACAAGGGGGCGCGGCTGGTCAACGACAAGCTGATGCAAGAAAAGGGCATCTACCCGCTGCAGGCGAAGACGGTGAGCTACATCGGCGGCCTAGCCCAGGCTGGTTTTGGTGCGGCGGTGGTGGTTGGATTGTTGGGGACTTTGTGGGTTCAGAAGCGCGCGAAATGATCGCTACTTCCCGTCGGTGCGGGTGAAAAGCAGCTTTCCGGTGCTCATGCCGGTGGGGTCGGCTACGCCAAACGACTTCTTGTCGGCGGCGACCTTCAGCTTCATGTCGCCGGTGAACTGCCCACTCGCGGTGATCCGGGAAATGGGGTCGCTGCGGTCTTTGCGCGGTTGCCCGACTACTTCGCCATTGATCGTGCGGGGGGAAAGAATGAGTTCATCGCCCACCACTTTCCACTGCCCCTCGATCTTCACCACCATCAAGGAAAACAGATACTTGTGGTCGGGGAGGAGTTCGAGGTTGAAGGTGGGCATCTGCATTCCCATCATGCTTGGGATATTCGGCGCACCTTCAACTTTCCCCTCCCAACTTCCAACCAGCGGGTCCACGGCGACGGCACAACCAACAACCAAAAGGGCAAAAACGGGAAAAAGGAGCTTCATGGGGTTACCCAAAGAGTAACGAATCAAAACCCATTTTTGCTCCCATGCACAGATTTTCCCCAAAAAAGATTGACAGTCGAATCCCTGCCGGGTATTCTTTTCAAAACCCCCTAATCGGTGGTTTGCTTTGAGGAAGGGTGACCACTATGACGAAATATATCTTTGTGACTGGGGGAGTTGTGAGTTCGATTGGGAAAGGCATCGCTACGGCGAGTCTGGGGCGCTTGCTCCGAAACCGCGGCTTCACCGTCGCCCCCATGAAGCTCGACCCCTACCTGAACGTCGACGCGGGCACGATGAACCCCTTCCAGCACGGCGAAGTCTTTGTCACCGAAGATGGCGCCGAAACCGATCTCGACCTCGGCCACTACGAGCGATTCATGGATGTCGCTTGTACCGCCGGCTCCAGCGTCACCGCCGGCAAGGTCTATCAGTCCGTTATCGAATCCGAGCGGCGCGGCGACTACCTCGGCGGCACCGTCCAGGTCATTCCGCACATCACCAACGAGATCAAAAAGCGCATCAAGCAGCTTGCGATCGAGCAAGAAGCGGACATCGTGATCGCGGAAGTCGGCGGCACTGTCGGCGACATCGAATCGCTCCCATTCCTCGAAGCCATCCGCCAAATGCGCAAAGATGTCGGCCCCGAGAACACGCTCTTCGTCCATGTGACTCTCATCCCCACCGTAGGCCCTTGGGCAGAAATCAAGACCAAACCGACCCAACACAGCGTCATCAATCTCCGCCAAATCGGAATCTCCCCCGACGTGCTCATCTGCCGCACCGAGGAGGCTTTGCCCGAGGATGTAAAGGAGAAAATCAGCCTTTTCTGCGACGTCCCCGCGAACGCGGTTGTCGACTCGCTCACCGTCAAAACGATTTACGAAGTACCCCTGACCTATGAAGCGATGGGGCTCGGCGATCTTGTCGTCGAGCGTCTCGGACTCGAAAAGCACCCGAGCCGACTCGAAGAGTGGGCCGCCCTCGTGCAAACTCTCAAGAACCCGACCAAGAGCGTGCGCATCGGCGTCGTCGGAAAGTACACCAGCAACGGCGACGCCTACAAGTCGATCGGCGAGAGCCTGATCCATGCCGGAATTCCGCACGATTGCAAAGTCGAGATTCAGTGGATCGAGAGCGATACCCTCGAAGATGTCGCCGACCCCACGGCACTGCTAGTCGGATTGGATGGATTAGTGGTCGGGCCTGGCTTTGGTCTGCGCGGAATCGAGGGCAAAATCGAAGCTGTTCGCCACGCGCGAGAAACGGGAATGCCGTTCCTGGGTATCTGTCTGGGAATGCAAATGGCGGTGATCGAATTCGCCCGCAGCGAATGCGGCCTCACCGGCGCAAATTCCGAGGAAATGGACGAAAACTGCGCCTACCCCCTCATCCACCTCCTCCCCGACCAGCACGGAATCACCGACAAAGGTGCAACAATGCGGCTGGGAAGTTATCCTTGCAACGTCACGATTGGGACGTTGGCGCACAAACTCTACGGCGGCAGCCGAATCACGGAGCGGCATCGGCATCGCTATGAGGTGAACAACGACTTCCGCGAAAAGCTCATCGAGCACGGCATGGTGATCTCCGGCGTCTCGCCCGATTACCGCCTAGTAGAAATGGTAGAAATCCCCGCCCACCCGTTCTTCATCGGAACGCAGGCGCACCCCGAGTTCAAGTCCAGACCGAATCGCCCGCACCCGTTGTTCGCAGGATTGGTAAAAGCCGCGATCGCGGCGAAGGCGTCGGTGAAGGTGGATGGGAAACCGACTTTGGAGTAGGTGCACCAAAGTGCAAACGTCAGATCACTGATCCTCCAATAAGATATCAGTTCCAGTCAGGTTTGCAAACAGCCTCTGCGAGACAGCTCGCTGAATGACGCTGGAGATCAGCGAGTCTGTATTTATTAATTGAATACGATTCGCATACTCCACAAATCCCATCTCAACCACGAGCTTTCCAATGAACTCATCGGAAAACGAAGATGTGGCGACGCCAACGCCAGCAAAATCAATTAATATCGCAGCCGCACCCTCTGCCAATGCATTCTGACACTTTTGCCGCAAGCGCTCGCCGGCAAATCTCGTTCCAGTGCCGGGTCCCTCGGCAACAAGGATTGTGAAACGGTCACGGTCATCCAATAAACTATTATATTGAAATCCAGTATTTATCGTATTCGGAAATTGCAAAGTTTTTTTGATATCCAAAGGGTGGTCTGCAATCAGTTGAAAATCGATGGTCGTACCAGGGTTCTGCCAAGTCAGAAATTGTCGCTTTTGAAAGCTAAGTCCCTCAGCCTGAACGCTTGCGGCATCTAAGGAAAGAACCTCATCGCCGCTTCCCACGACAAGTCGACCGCGATTTTTGGCAACGATTTCTCGAAGCCCCCAAAGCCCATTGCCTTGGCCAATGAGTTTGTCCCGGGTGACTCCCTTCATTAGCGCCCAGCCTATTGCCGTCCTGTCATCTCGAATTTTATTAGGATAACTTGCTTGCAAAGATAAGCGTAGTCCGATGCCTTGATCTGCGATGCAGACAACAATCCTGGGAGGCACGGCGTTTGGGTGTACTTGAGCCATAATAAAACCCTTTCCACTGCTAGAGTGCATCAACACATTATCTGCAACCTCATAAAGTGCCCAATCCAGACCCCAAAGCACTCCTTCCGCGAACCTTAGTCGCTCCGTTATCTCCTGCCTAAGAACTTTAGTGAATTCGTTGAGATTGTGACCTTCTGAGAAATACCAAACGGTATTTAAGACATTCGCCGGTACTGCGTCGCAGACAGGTTTTGTGCTGTCTAATCTCAGGGATTCCACGTACTGGCTCCCGTCCATCAAGTTAAACGTAACTCCGCGCCCTTTCTCGAAATCTATTAGTGCGGCAATTGGTGCAGCACAATTTGGGAAAACAGACTTGATTTCCACGAATTTAATTTCTATTTCTGTGTAACCGCACTCCTTAGCTTCCCGTAAATCATGTGCCAGGTTCGAGACAACGCTTGGATCCGCCAAGTCAAAGACATGGATGCTATTTTTTTCTCGCTTGGTGAATCGCATTATTTCTGAATTATTGTAGCAGGTTCATCGCAGGGCACTTGTGCTCCGTGCGCCTGTTAAACGTTCTCAAGTGGCGGCAAGCGAAAGGCGAAAATGGAAGAGCGATGGTGGCGTGAAATTTGAAGTTCCACCCCGCCTTAACTTATGTCAGTATGTCGGACAGACGTAAATGCCGGTGAACGCATCTCGGGCTAATTGCTCAAAAGTCCTCAACTTGTAATGGCTTTCCCTGTCCGTTGAGCTTGCCAAAAACCACTTTCGCTCTTGAAACGACATTTGGGACCACCTTCCGCAAACAACCAAAAATCTTACCACCTCGTAGTCGTACCCCCCGAAGCCCTGCCAACCAGATTGGATGTCTTCCGGAGGGCGTGTGCGAAATGTTCCGTCTGTCGCCTCCGAATACATCGGAGCTTTACAAAGACGATCAACAATTTCTCGCACAAATGCCTTTTGATTCGTCCTTAAGTATGCTCGCCACTTTTCTACCTGAGAATCGGCAGTTCGCAGGTCGCCGGTTAACATGCCACTGCGAGTGAACATCACTGAGTTTGGCTTTTCGATTTCAACAAGGGTGATTGAGGCTCCTCCCTGAGAAATGACGAAAGTGGCGAAGTCCGCATAGAGGTCACCTACTCGGGGTTTTGAAATCATGCCTAAAAAATTATCATCGGCACCCCAATGGACTGCACCGGCCAGCATCGAGGGCACACGCTCCACGAACAATTGGAATTGCTCTTCAGATGCATTGTCAACGATCAGTGCTCCGAAATGCTGTAGGTCCGCAAAGGTCGGCGCCGTCCACTTATCGAGGGTATAGTCCCTGTCCTCGTGTGAAAATATTTCTTTAATAACTGTCTCAATTTCCTCGCTGGATGCCATAGCCAATTGTAGCGCATCCTTTCGAACCCAATCGCCGACGCTAA
>JAIOPU010000091.1 GCA_021413725.1 Armatimonadota bacterium
CTTCCCGTCATCTTGAGTTACCTGAACGTTGCCATCATCCGTTCCCGCCCAGATCAGGGTCGGTTTGCGAGGACTCTCTGCAATCGTAATGACTGTGCAGTGTTGTTCAGCGCCAGTGCTCTCGGGGCTCACGCTTCCCTCCCCGATTCTCTGTTTCAGCGGATCGTTCGTGGTCAAATCGGGGCTAATCGTCGCCCAAGTCGCACCCCGGTCAGTAGTCCGGTGGACCTTTTGTGAGCCAATGTAGATGGTTTTTGAGTTCGTCGGGCTCATGACGATTGGGGTTGACCAGTTCCAACGAGCATCCTCGCTACGCGGCTGGTTAAACCCGCCCGGAACGGTATTTCCCGCCAAATTCGTTCGCTGAACCGCGCCTCCCTGGGACTCAGAGTAGACCCAGTTATAGTCTTCCTGATCGACCTGCACATGGAATCCATCGCCGCCGCTGAGCGACATCGCGTCCCACGGCCCCACGAATCCCCGCGTGGACTGAGTTGGAATTCCCCAGCTTCCATTATCCTGCAATCCGCCGTAAACCCAGTACGGTTTGCGCATATCGAAAGCAATGCCGTAAAACTGTCCGATCGCAAATCGGTCATGGTGCTCCCATGTTTCAGCCTTGTCGCGGCTCACATACATTCCGCCATCGCAACCAAGAATAATGTGCGAAGAGTCATTGGGATCTATCCAAAGCGCATGAATATCGGCATGAACGTCGGCATCCGTTGTGCGAATCGTCCGACCGCCGTCGGTACTGGTGTGCAATTCAGTCGCCCCCATCCAGATTCTCTGATCATCGTTGGGGTCGAATTTCGGCAGGCTAAAGTAGAAGGAGCGAGCGTTGTAGAGATTGACCCGATACCAGCTGTCTCCGCCGTTGTCACTGCGGAAAACTCCTCCAGACATTTCCCCGGTAGAGGTTCCGACCTTAAACTCGCCGCTCGGCGGACGCTCCACCATCGCGACCAACTTCTTCGGGTCCTTTGCATAGTAGTCAATACCGATGCGCCCCAGATTTCCTTCGGGCAATCCCTTGGTGATCTTCTTCCAGGTATCGCCGCCATCGGAACTCTTCCACATGGCGCTGCCGGGGCCGCCGCTAATGAAGTTATAGGCATACCGCCGTCGCTGAAGCGTTGCCGCCATCAGCTCGTTCGGGTTCTTGGGGTTCTGCTTGATGTCGATAATGCCTGTGTTTTCGTCGGTTTTGAGCGTGTTCTTCCAGGTTTTGCCACCGTCGGTGGTCTTATAGAATCCCCGCTCACCACCCGGTCCCCAAAGAGACCCGAGCGCTCCGACATAAACTGTGTTCGTGTTTCGAGGGTCAATGATAACGCGGCTGATATGGTGGCTGGTCTTCAGACCCATGTTCTTCCACGACTTACCGCCGTCTTCGCTCTTGTAAGCGCCGTCGCCCCAAGCGACTGAGTTGCGATTGCTTGCTTCGCCCGTACCGACCCAGACAACATCAGAGTTAGTTGCCGACACAGCTACCGAGCCCATGCTCATACTTCCCTGCTGCTCGAAAACAGGCTTATAAGTCATGCCTGCATTCAAGGTCTTATACAGGCCGCCGGAGGCGGTTGCGACATAAAAGATTCGAGCGTCCTTCTCAAAAACCGCAAGGTCGGCGATTCGTCCGCCCATATTGGTCGGACCGACACATCGAGCCTTCATCGCGCCAAAGAAGTCGTCGGCAGGCTTGCTATCCTGAGCAAAACCCGCGAGTGGAAAAGAAGCAACAAGGAAAAAGAGAGACGAAGCCCGCATAAGTAACTTTTTACCCTGATTTACCTTTTCACGGTTCCCCGCTTCTTACTTTCTCGGGTGCGCCTTGGTGTATCGCCCGGCAACTTCATCCATGTCGAGGTGCGTGTAAATCTGCGTAGTCTGGATGGACTCGTGCCCAAGCAACTCTTGCACAGCGCGGAGATCGGCTCCTCCCTTCAGCAAGTGGACGGCGTAGGTGTGTCTGAGCGCATGCGGATTTACGGTTTTCTCGAGCCCGGCGAGCCTGGAATATTTTTCTAGGTACAAGTAGGCGGTGGTGCGCCGCAGAGGGAGTCCTTTGTTCGAAAGCAGAAAGAGTTCGCTCGGCTTGCGCTCGAGTTTCTGCCTCGCTTCGTGCAAATATCGCTCCATCCACTCCACGGTCTGCCCCGGAAGCGGAACCCATCGGGTCTTGTTGCGCTTTCCGGTGACGTTCAGGGCTAGGTTCTCGAAGTTGATTTGAGCAATCCTCAACTCAACTGCTTCACTCACTCGCAAGCCCGCTCCATAGATGAGTTCCATGAGCACGCGGTCGCGCAGTCCCTCGGGCGTTGCTAGATCGGGCGCTTGGAGCAGAGCATCAAGTTGTTCCCTCGACAGAGCTTTGGGCAGTATTTTCGGCTTTCGCGCCGGTGCGACTTCGGGGAAGCTGAAGTCTGTGAGCCTCCCCCGCTTTTTCAAACCCTTTGTGAAAGATCGCAGCGCAGACAATCGGCGCTGCTGCGAAGAGATGGCGAGCCCGGCCATGGTCCCCTGCCAGTCCAGCACCAGAGCTGCCCGCAACTCATCCCAGTTTGAAAGACCTTGCTCGATAAAGAAATTCAGCCCGTCCTTCAGGTCTCGCCGATAGGCATCGCAGGTGTGAACGCTCGCTCCGCGCTCAGAACGCAGGCCATCGAGGAACTCATCGATGTCATCCTTCAGGGCGTAATAGGGGTCCGTCATGGCTTCCGCTGGTAGACGACAATGCGCGGCTGGACGTACATCAAATCGTGGATCATGGGGCCGCCCACACCAAACGCTTTAACCTGTTCATAGTCCTTTTCCAGCGCGGCAATGAACGGGATATAGTTCTTGCAAGCCGACAGTAAGCCCTTGTCGCCCAACAAGATCAGCCTTTCATAGTCGTCGAACTCGAACGATGATAGGGCAATGAAGTCTGGTTTCGTCGTGGTCAAGAGCCCCATATCAAAGTCCACCGCTCGCTTCTCACCCTCTTGCAAAAACCGCACCACACGCGGGTCTTTCGCCTCAAGCCGCTTCACGTCGCCAAAAATACCGTCCCCATCACGCTGGTAATACTGAGGACGCGAGACCTGCGCCGCCGGATACAGGGTCGGCGTGTAGAACCAAGGGTCGGTCGCAAGCCCTACCGACTTCCCTTGCCCCTCGCGCCTCAGCCACGCTCCCGCCGCGTCGCGCGGGTCGGGGTTGCTCATCCACAGCGTGTAGATTCCCGTCCGCGACAATCCCCCGCCGCCGAATCCTCCCAAAGCAAGGATACCTAGCGCCACGCGCACCTTTGACCACGCCCCGCCTTCAGCATGACTCTCGCCCATGACCCAGCCAAATCCAATCGCAAGCACGGGAATCAGCGCGAACGTGTAGCGTAAGAACTTCACCTCCGCCCGCCCGATCAAGAAGTAGTAAAGCAACGCAAACGCGATCAGAGGCACCACCCAATTCATCGGCTTGCCTCGGCCTCGATAGGCGGCAATTCCCAGCCCGAGCACGCCAAAGATCAAAAGCAACGGCCCGAACCCCTCCACGAGGTTGAACACTTGGTAAACAAACCCCGACGGCGTTCCCGTAAACACGTTCCCGTGCCCCTCGCCGGTGTGCCGCAACTCGTAAGCAAGGTCGGTGCGGAACTTTGCCGGGTTCAGAACCACACCCGGAGTCGCGATCACGAACGCGACGATGCAAGCCAGGAACGACAGCCCCGCCGTCTTGATCCGGTCCATCTTGGCCACCTGGAGGCACCCCCACAGCGCAACCAAGAACACGAGGATGAAGTTATACTTCGTCCCCCCCGCCAGCCCTGCGAACGCTCCAGCGAGTAAAGCAGTCAAGGTGGCTCCGGCGTCCCCGCCGGACTCTGACAAAGCTGCCCCTTCGGCTGAATCCCCTCGCGCCTCCGCCACTGGCCACATCTGCAGAGCAAAATACAGGCTACACGTCACCAAGAAAGTCGCAAACACGTCCACCGTCGCAAAGCGCGAATGTACGACTAGCCCCGGCGCGAACGCGCACGCGAGCCCCCCGAACACCGCTCCGAGACGATTCGTCCGCCGACTCAATATGGCAAATACCATCCAAGCAATCCCCGCCCCCGCGAAGACATTCACCAACC
Organism: Armatimonadota bacterium; assembly: GCA_021413725.1. GTDB lineage: Bacteria > Armatimonadota > Fimbriimonadia > Fimbriimonadales > Fimbriimonadaceae > JAEURQ01. The sequence continues at coordinate 4,124 of JAIOPU010000091.1, forward strand.
GGCCCACGAACAGCGCATGGGAATAATCCTCCGGCGACTGCACCACTCCACCCAAAAGCCGCGCCACCGTCAAATACAATGTCCCGTAATTATAGAATCCAGGGTCCAACTTTCCCGCCAAAGGGTCGAGCGACTGGGCGTACATCTGGATAATCGGCTCATCTGGGTGCAGGCTCTCCATCCGCGTGGAGTTCGGCATCCCCCACCCGATGCCGGCAAGACGAATCACCAGCCCGAGAAGAAAAATGCCGACTCCGAACAAGAGTTGGAGGTTTTTTGCGGAAAGTTTTGGGTTTGAAATCATCTTGCCTGTTTCGAGACGATACCACGGTCATAATTGCTTCGTGACTCCGAACCTCGAAACTTTCCTTGAAATGGCCAAAGAGGGCCGCCCGGTGCCGGTTTTTGCCGACATGATGGCGGATATCGAAACCCCGCTCAGCGTCTACTGGAAAGTCGCCCACGACGGAATCCACAGCTTCCTTCTCGAAAGCGTCACGGGCGGCGAGCAGCTTGCGCGCTACTCCATGATCGGCTTTCGCCCCGTGAAAGTCTTGCATTCCAAAGACGGTGTGGAAAAGGTCAAAGTCAGAGACGGACACGCATCAGAGGCGAATGGAACCGACCCGCTCAAGTTCCTCCAAGCTCACATGCCTGCGGTCCCGGTCGCGGTCGAGGGGTTGCCCAAGTTCATTGGCGGCGCAGTCGGAGTGCTCGCCTACGACTTTGTCCGCAATCTCGAAAACCTGCCGCCCCAGAGTCCCGACGACCTCGGCGTGGACGATCTCGCGATGATGATGTGCGAGAGCGTGATCGTCTTTGACCACGCCAAAAACGTCATCCGCATCATCGCCCTCGCCACCCCGACCCAAGAAGGCTACGAGAAGGCAGTCGCAGAGATTGAGCAAATCAAAGCCAAGATCAAGCGCCCCTTGCCCGAGCTTCCGACCGGCTCCTTCCCCGTTCACGAAGTCAAAAGCAACGTCACCCAAGCTCAATACGAGGGCATGGTCACCACCATGAAGGGCTACATCGCGCAAGGCGACGGTATCCAAATGGTGCCTTCGCAGCGATTCTCGACCAAGGTCGATGCTCACCCGGTCACGGTCTACCGCGCGCTCCGCAGCCTCAATCCCTCCCCCTACATGTTCCTGCTCCGGTTCGAAGACTTTGACGTCGTCGGCGCATCGCCCGAAATCTTGGTAAGCCTCCAAGCCGAAACCGCCCGCGTCAGGCCGATTGCGGGCACCCGATGGCGCGGAAAGTCAGAAGCCGAAGACCAGACCCTCGAAAAAGAACTCCTCGCCGACGAGAAAGAGCGCGCCGAGCACATCATGCTCGTGGATCTTGGGCGAAACGACCTCGGGCGAGTCTGCGAATTCGGCACCGTCACGATCAACGAGCTCATGGTGATCGAGCGTTACAGCCACGTCATGCACATCGTCAGCGACGTCACCGGCACTCTGAATTCCGGCATGGACGGCTACGACCTCGTCCGCGCCACCTTCCCCGCCGGGACCGTCTCGGGCGCGCCCAAGGTCCGCGCGATGCAAATCATCGACGAACTCGAACCCAACCGTCGCGGCCTCTACGCCGGAGCCGCAGGCTACTTCTCCGCCACCGGCGACGTCGACCTTGCCATCACCCTACGCACGATCCTCATCAAAGACGGCACCGCCCACGTCCAAGCCGGCGCCGGAGTAGTCCACGACTCCGACCCGACCAAAGAGTACGAAGAGACCAAAAACAAAGCCCGAGCCGCCCTCCAAGCCCTCGAACTCGCGCAGCGAGGGTTCTAACCGCATCCGCTATGTCAGGCTCGTTCGTCAAAGCTCTCCAATCCGGACGAGTGCTGACAATTTCGCAGGAAGATTCGCTCGAAAATCGCCGGTAGTTGCGTGACTGCTGACAAAAGTCAAGCGTCTAGCGCCAATTCTCCCTCGTCTGCGCACAAGAATCACTCGACTAGCGTGGAGAATCACTCGACTACTCTCAAGAATCACGCGACTAGCGTGAAGAAACACGCAACTACTGACAAGAATCAAGCGACTGGCGTGAAGAATCATGCGACTATTGACAAGAGTCACGCAACAATTCTCAAGAATCTGATGCGATTAGGTTAAAACCTCTTATTTTCCAACTTTTCTAGAGAGCAATCGCGCCGGGGATAAGCGAGAGGTAGGTCGCGGCAACAGAGAAATTGTGGCACCCCTCCAGGGTGCGGGCTTGAGCGCGCAAGTTCCGGGGGTGTCGCTCCGCTCAACCCCCGGCTACCGCTGTCGAACCCCTCCGGGGTTAAGCCTCCCGAAGGCGTGTGTTTCAATTCTTAATGAATCGAACAATCGAGATTTCCATCTGGGGCACCAGGTATTTGGTTAATTGACGGTCTTCAAATTGGTAAATCCACCATCCCGGAGGGATGAAACAATGGTAGCCGGGGGTTGAGACCTCGCTTGCGCGGGCGACACCCCCGGAACGCTCCCAATCCCCGCACCCTGGAGGGGTGCAACATTCTTCTTGCAACCCAACACCTTGCCCAAAAATCTAATTTCCTGCAAATTCTCGCAGAATGGCAACCATTTCGACCGGGAACATTGTATAACTGCATACACATGCGCCGCCTGACAACAGATTAATGTTGGGCTTTTCGAGAGAGCTGAATTTGAAACCAGTAGCAACATTCCTAATAATCGCGGCAATTTGCACATTGTTCATAAGGTTTAGTCTTCGCGACCCAGGATCTCGCCCGGATTATCTTAGTGGTTACTGGATATCCACAACCAAGCCTGCACTAAAACTAAAATTGGAGGCTTCAGGATATGGTGGTTGGGGCGAAACCGACGGGATTACACCGGGATATCCTGTGAAATGGATTTTTCGGGACCAATTTCTGGAGGTGACGGAGCTCGGAGAGGAAGGCGAGACTGGCATGGTTCGGCGAGCGACGATCTCGGCGGACCGCCGGACCATCACATTTGAAACGAATGACACAGGGTACACCACTTTTAGGAAGATGCGGTGAGGGGCCAAACTTCTGGAGATTACAATGACAAAGAAAATGCCGAGGCATCCCTACTTAATAAGTTGCTTGTTCGTGTTGGTGCTGATGTTCGCGCTGCTAGGATTGTTTTGGCTCTGGCAACAGAAGGTCACGCACTGGGTTCAACTTTCGGAACCGCCGGGATACACCTTGCGGTCTGTCAATGGAGATAGTATCAGTATTTCTGACGGATGGACTTACCTGCCCGAGGGGCCGACGACTTTCGTCTTTACCAAGGAAAGTGGGCACTTCTCCTACACGGTTTTCTTGCGGGGCGGGGGAGAGGTGTACTTAGGCATTGAACCTGAAGACTTGGTGCCCATGAAAGTCATCACCGGAACCTAGCATGCTAACATTACTCAATGTGAATCACCCGCCTCCGAAGCCACTTGCATTTATTTTTTAGAAAAACTGTAAAGTTCCATATATCCTGCCGACATTTAGAATATGGGACAAAAAGTAATACCCACCCGAATCGGGGAGCAAGCCTCGTTTTTTCTTAATCTTGCTACGACTGCAGCCGATAACGGCTCAGCCCTTGACCTCACTGCGGCAGAAATCACCTCGCTCAACATTGCGGCGAACCAGTTTTCGGCCTCGAATGATGGAGTGATGGCGGCTTATGATAGCTACCGCAGCGCCATTCAGACTCGGAAGAGTAGTTTCGACACGATTGCGGCCCTCGTGCGTGGTTATAACCAGGAGTGGCAAGCAACGAACGTCCCCGACTATCTGCTCGCCAAGCTTGGCCTGCCGGTCCACGACTCGACTCCGTCGTTCTCGACCCCGACCACTCCGCAGAGCCTCAGCGCAACTGCCCTCACCACCGGTGAAGTCAAGTTGAAGTGGAAGCGAAACGGAAACATTGCGATCACGCAGTTCGTGGTGGAGACTTCGAGCGATGCCGTGACGTGGTCATTCGCGACCGTCTGCACCAGTTCGAAGGTGACCTTGACCGGATACACACCGGGAACTCCCGCTTACTTCCGAGTTTATGCCAAGCGACGCACCGAGGTTTCGGCCCCGAGTACGACCGCCGTGGTTTATGCCGGTGGTGGCGAGACTTCGCTGCAGATTGCGGCTTAGTTTCGGGTTTTCTTCTGTCTTAGTTGGGAAGTGGGTTTTGCCCACTTCCCTTTTTTTGTTCTCTTAGAACTCTCGATCTGTAGTCACGCCCGGCATTGGTTGCGGGTAATGACCGTTTGCTCCGACTACGAGCGGGGCTGGTGACTTGCTTGTGAGCGTGTCTAGGCCGGGTGCAAACTCGTGCTCGCATTCGAGCATGGCGTCGAAGGTGATTTCCTGTCCCGTATGCGCCGCCATGCGGCCCATGCTCGTGACAAGACTCGTTTCAACGCCGCGCCTGACCTCGTTGAAGGGTTTGTTGGTGCGAATCGCCGTGACAAGCGCGTCCCACTCGTTCTGATAGGGATTGGTGTTGTCGGTGGATTGCCAGAGGAGCTTGCTTTCGTCCATGTTCTGACCCTTATAGATCGCAGACGGCCCGCCGCAGTCGTTGGCTCGGGAGGCGATTGCGCAACCCTTTGTCCCGTGAATGTAGCTCGCGTACTTCCCTTCGGCGCCTTCGACGCATCGGCCGTCAAAGTAGAACTTCGTACCATCGGCAAAGGTGTACTCCACGGAGTAGGTGTCGAGGTTTTGGTCCACATAGGCCACGCCCTCGGCGCTCTGCTTATAGTGTCGTCCTCCGGAAGCTCTGGCACTGACCGGGAGGGCGTTCTTCATCCAGATCGCGTGGTCGATGAGGTGGATGTAGAAATCGCTGAAGCAACCACCACTCGCCCACAGGAAGCTGTGGAAGCGGCGGATTTGGTATTCGAGGTCGCTGACCTTGCCCGGATTCGGGAGCGATTGCATCGTGCCGGCCGGGCCGTGCATTCGGTAGGCGCGCATCAGCATAATGTCACCAATCTCGCCGCCTTCAATTCTTTTTTGGAGTTGCTGAAGCGGCACCGCGTGGCGGGACATGAGGCCGACGCCAACCTTGAGCCCTGCGACAGAAGCATCCCGGCCGAGTTTGAGCATCTTCTTGCTCGTGGGTCCATCAACCGTGACCGGCTTCTCCATGAAGACGTTCAGCTTCTTGGAAATTGCATATTGGAAGTGAACCCATCGGAAGGCCGGCGGGGTGGTCAAGATAACAATGTCTCCCGGCTTGAGGCAGTCCATTGCTTTCTTGTAGGCGTCGAAGCCGACAAACTTGCGCTCTTCGGGCACGTCCATGAGCGCGCCGACTTCTTTGCTAACGTTGGTGTAGCTACTCTTTAGCCGATCCTCGAACGCATCGGCCATTGCGATTAGCTTGATTGGGCCGCTTTTGGTCTTGAGGGCATTGACAATCGCGCCACTCCCTCGGCCGCCGCAGCCAACGATAGCAACTTGGATGAGGTCACTTCCGTCGGGGTGAACGGAGGAAAAATCGAAGCCCGTGAGGGTGGTTGCCGCGACAACGCTGCCGGTGGCGGCGAGTACTTGGCGGCGAGTTGGATTTGCTTTGTCAATGCTCATGCTCCTTCCATTATGCTCAACCTGCGGGGACCGATGTTGCTCGCCTCGTCAAGCTCGAAATACGAATACGTATTATTCAGCACTGATGTATTAATCCGCTATTAAACACTCGGGCAACGCAGAAGCAATCTTTACGTTCACGTAAAGACATAGCGTTGCCTTCAGTCTCGTTCTTTATTGTCATTATTCCTGTCTGTATTTTCTATGACATCATTAGTTTTAGAACTTTTTTACACTGTCCATATTTCCCTAACATCGCCCTGAAATGACCGCCAAAAGGGCTGATTTGATAAGGTATTTGAACCTAACTTGAACCACATGCAAGGATGGATCCCGATGCCCCGCACGAAACCACTCGAATTAGCCCTTGTAAAGTTATTTGCCCGGGGTACTCATTATTAAAATATTGGGATATATTCTACTGAGAAGTATCAGAGGGTTAATAAATGAGACGAGCTTCAAGAGATCAAGGGAATATGAATCAGACAGGCGAAAAGCGTAGGGTGAGTGGATTTGTGAAATTCCAGACACTCCTGCTCATCATCGGATTGTCTCTGCTCTCCTACAGTTTGGTCCACGCGGATCAAAAATCGAGTAAGTCCCAAGCGGACAAACTCTTCGCCCGTGCGACCAAAGACGATTTCACGGGCAGCTCAGCCTGCGCGGAGTGCCACGAAGCCAAGGCGACAAAATTCAGCCAATCTCCCCACGCCATGTTTATGAGCAATGCCAACTTGCCCGACGGCAAGCGCGGTTGCGAAGGATGTCATGGCCCCGGAAAGCTCCACACTACGGAAAATGACCCAGAGGTCATCTCATTCCGCAAGATGGATCCCAAGGAAGCTTCAGCCGCTTGCTTGAGATGCCATGAAAAGACTCTCACAGTGAGCCACTGGAAGAGAACCGAACATGCCCAAGCCAACGTGAGTTGCGTGAGCTGTCACCAGATTCATCCGGATTCCGACCCAGAGATCAAGGGTCTGAAAAAGAATGCCGATCCCAGAAGCTTCGCTTTCACCGCAAAGGTAGACACGAAAGCCATGCTTCGGGCCGATGAAGCAACTCTTTGCGGGTCCTGTCACCCCTCTTCGATTGGTGAATTCCGAAACGCCAACCACCATCCGGTTCCCGAGGGAACGATGGTTTGTAGCGATTGCCACAACGCCCACCCCTCTAAGGCCGAGAAAGCCAAGCTGGGTGGATTCAAAGATGTCTGTACAACTTGCCACACTGAAAAGGCAGGGCCGTTCGTGTACGAGCACGACCCCGTAGCCGGGTTTAGCAGTGAAGGGTGTAAGGAATGCCATCGCCCGC
>JAIOPU010000095.1 GCA_021413725.1 Armatimonadota bacterium
TGGCGGCATCTTCCTGCCCGACTCAGCAAAAGAGAAGCCGTTACGCGGCGTCGTTCTTGCCGCCGGTGAAGGGAAGACCCTCGACAACGGAACCAAAGTTGCTATGGAAGTCAAAGTCGGAGACGAAGTTCTGTACGGCAAGTACGGCGGAACGGAAGTCACGGTTGACGGAAAAGACTACGTCATCCTTCGCAGCGACGACATCCTCGGCGTGCTTGTCGGAGCCCTCGCAGGAGCTGGAAAATAACCATGGGTGCAAAAGAACTCAAGTTTTCAGATGAAGCGCGAAAAGCGCTCGAAGCGGGCGTCGATAAGCTCGCAAATGTAGTCAAAGTAACCCTCGGCCCCCGCGGTCGAACGGTTGTTCTCGAAAAGAAATTTGGCTCCCCGCTCGTCATCGACGACGGCGTCACCATCGATAAAGAAATCGAGATCGAGGATCGCTTCGAAAACATGGGCGCGCAGCTCATTCGCGAAGTCAGTTCCAAGACCAACGACCTCGCCGGTGACGGAACCACCACCGCAACCGTCCTCGCCCAAGCCATCTTCAAGGAAGGCGCACGAAACGTAGCCGCCGGTTCCAACCCGACGGCAATTCGTCGTGGAATTGAGAAGGCAACCGATGTAATCGTCGAGGAGCTCAAAAAGCTCAGCAAACCCGTTCAAGGTAAGGCTGGAATGAAGGAAGTTGCGACAATTTCCTCCAAGTTCGAAGAAATTGGCGAATTGGTTTCCGAAGTCATCAACACCGTCGGAAAGGACGGCGTTGTGACGGTTGAAGAAGCCAAGTCCACCGAGACCAGCTTTGAAATCGTGGAAGGATTACAGTTCGACAAGGGCTACATGTCCCCCTATTTCATCACCGACCCGACCCGAATGGAGACCGTATACGAAGACCCGATGATCCTTTTCTTCGAGAAGAAAATCAGCGCGGTCCAAGATTTGGTGCCTCTACTTGAGAAGGTTTTGAGAATGGGTAAGCCGTTCGTGATCATCGCCGAAGACGTTGAGAACGAGTGCCTTGCGACCTTGGTGCTCAACCGACTGAAAGCAAATCTCCCGCTCGTCGCGGTGAAGGCTCCTGGCTTTGGCGACCGACGAAAGGCCATGCTCGAAGACATCGCCACACTCACGGGCGGACAGTTTGTCAGCGAAGATCTTGGGCTAAAGCTTGAGAACGTGACTCCAGAAATGCTCGGAACCTGCTCGAAGATCGTCATCACCAAGGAGCACACGACCATCGTTGGCGGAAAGGGTGACAAGGCGAAGATCGACGGTCGACTTGCGATGATCAAGCGACAGATCGAGACGACCGACAGCACTTACGACAAAGAGAAATTGCAAGAGCGACAAGCTAAGCTCAGCGGCGGCGTTGCTGTCCTGAAGGTTGGTGCTGCGACAGAGACCGCCATGAAAGAGCAGAAGGCTCGAATCGAAGACGCCCTCGCCGCTACTCGCGCTGCCCTTGAAGAAGGCGTGGTCGCTGGCGGCGGTCAAGCTCTCATCATCGCCGGAAAGGCTCTCGACGGACTGAAGATGGAAGGCGACGAGCAAATTGGCGTCAACATCATCAAAAAGGCCATCGAAGCCCCTCTGAGAACTATCGCCGAGAACTCTGGCGTCGAAGGATCGGTTGTCGTAGACAAGGTCAAGACCACTGGCCAAGGCTTCAACGCCTCGACCTTAGTATTCGAAGACTTGATCAAGGCAGGCGTCGTCGACCCGACCAAGGTTGTTAGAACCTGTCTCCAAAACGCGGCATCGATAAGCGGACTCTTGCTGGTCACGGAAGCGGTGATCGCAGACCTTCCCGAGAAAGAAGACGAAGGCCACAGCCACTAATAAAGGCTGAAAGCTATGAAGGGGGTCGTCTTGAAAGAGACGGCCCACTTTTTTGGATTCAGGTTGACCATAAACCGAAGTTTGTGCGAATAGAGAGGTGACAAATTTAGCAAGATAGTAGCGTCAAATCTCCCTGAGCAACATCCAGTAATAGTAGGAATTGCCGGCTTAGATGCAATATTATTATTAGTTTGCCTCAACCATGCCGAAAATCGACAGCTCGATCCACCCTTGCGAACTCTGCGAACCCTGCGTGAAGCAGTTATTCAAATTTTTATGAGACTGGTAGAATCTGACACTGGAAATATGAGCACTTCAGCAACTCAGGACGAAAGAATGGCGAAGATGGTATTCGGCTCCGTTTACCCGCATTACATCGTAAAAGTAGAGAAAAAGGGACGAACCAAAGAGGAACTGAACCAAGTGATCCAGTGGTTAACCGGATTCGACGAAAACAAAATCACTCAGCACATCGAAAGCGGAACAACATTCGATGTGTTCTTCCAACAAGCAAAACTGAACCCCAATGCACACCTAATCACGGGAGTAATCTGCGGTTATCGCATTGAAGACATCGAAAATCCACTAACACAAAAGGTTCGTTACCTTGACAAACTGGTAGACGAATTGGCAAAGGGCCGCCCCATAGTAAAAATCTTACGAACTGGCTAGCGAATCCTCAACTCCGCCACTAACCCACGGTGGTCAGACCCAACCTTCGGACTCACATACGCATCAAGCGTCTGCAAGCCGGCATTCACAAACAAATGATCGACCTGGATAATGGGCAGACGATTCGGATAAGTCCAGCCCAAGCCCGACCCGCGAGCCAAGAAGCAACTCTCATACTGAGCCTGCAAGGTGCTTATCGCATGATGTCGAGGCGGCGTATTCAAATCTCCACCGAATACGGTCGGCAACTCGGACTCCGAGAGAACATTGAGCGTCTTCGCCAGTTCCTCGACCTTATTGATGGCAGCCTGGTTCACCGGATTCCAGCCCTCCGCACTCTGCGGCGCGGACCAATGAATGGCTATCGCCCGAACTTTACGGCCTTGCACGTCGACGACCGTTGAAAGCAACGCATGAAAGATGCCCTTGTTTAAGTCCACTGCCGAAGTGTTTGAAACAGGGTACCGAGATAAAATAGCGACCCCCTTGCGTGCAACCAGGTTCCAGCCTGGCAAATTCTTTTGAAGGTAATCAGCCGGACTACTCTCACCACCAAAGTTCTCTTCCAGAAACACTATATCGAGATTTTGAGAGCGCACAAACGCGAGCAACTCCGGCATTTCACGGCTACCGAAATGGACGTTGATCGCAAGAACCCGCAAATCAGCTTTTCCAGCGGGTCTCGAAACCGGAGAATTGGTCTCGATGATCCCAAAGCAAGCGACAATGCACGCAACTGCGCCAAGGGCACACAACGCAACCTCCTTGCGGGTGAAAGCTCGCCGAAGCAGAGAAGCCGCGCAGAGGATTTGCGGAATCAGGAGAAATGGAGGCGGTAGTAAAGTGAAAACCGTGTGGAGAACATTTGTTGGTGCAAAACGGGGTCCAGAGTGGACAGCTAAGACCCAAAACGCAGTAAAGCAGGGAAGTAGCCACGGACTTTTTGCGCGCTTTATTTTGTTTTGCACAGAAAATGGAACCAACTACGAAGTCAACAGGTTCCTGCAGTTGGGTAGAGCTGGGACGTAATCGCCGTATTCTTGTGCAATTTAGTACAATTGTTTCGCCAAGCCCCCTTTTTTTGCGAAAGTTTTACTATAATTAATCACTGGGTTTTTTACCCGGAGGGAAAACATGTTCAAACCAAAACAATGGGTTGTTCGTTTTGTAGCCTTGATGGCCTTATCTTGTGGTGCCGCGCTTGCGATTGCACAAGATTCTGCCAAGGACTTCGATTCGAAACCGCAATATCACAAATTCAACTTAAAACGAGGGTTCTTCGAGCCAGAACGGACAAGGGTGCCGTGGACTGAAGACGAGGACGACGAGCGAGCGGCTCGCGATGACTACAAAGCAAAGTACGATCCGCGTCCGTTCATCAGCAATCACTACGATTCAGCACCAGACAACGCCGGATTTAGCGTAGAAGCTCCGCCAATATACAATTCTGGCTTTGAAGGCGATGATAGTACGGCTCAACCGCCTGATCCTTCGATGGCAGCGGGACCGAGCGATTTGGTAATTACCCGGAATACCTCTTTGTTCGTCAGGGATTTTAATGGAACTTTGCTCAGTTCAACAAGCATTGCAACACTGCTTGGGACGAGTCAATTTATCTCTGATCCACACGTCGAATATGATCCATATTCAAATCGCTTCATTGGCACGGTCATAGCATTAGACAACACCACAACTTTCAACAACGCAAAGTGGTATATCTTCTTCTCGGACAATTCGTCTGGCGTTGGAAGTTGGTCGAGTTTCTCCATAAGTGCTCGCCTGCACGGAGGCTCGGACTTAGATGTTTGGGCGGACTACCCCCACATCGCGCTGACCAATGACGCAGTCTGTGTGGGGGCGATCATGTTTGCGACACCAGCTGGGTCAGGGGATTCGTTCGGAGAACTCCGATTCATGGACAAGACCGACGTCTACGACGGCGGTGGAATTGGATGGAAAACGTTCTATAACTTCACCAGTGATGGCACTCCAGACAAGCGAATTGTTCCTTGTACAGATAATGGATCCCCAACCCGCTTCTATGCAGTCAATGCAAAAGAAGCTGGGTCGACAAAGATCACAGTGCGTGAGTTTGACGACTCCACTGGAGCAGGAAACCATGGGGCGACCACAAATCTCCTGGTTACCTCCCTTGTCAGCGTATCTTCGTATGCGCCGCCACCAGATGGTCGGCAGCCAAGCACTACGGCCAATCTCGACAACAGTGATTGCCGAATGCTTGAAGCAATGGTGAATGGTGGACGGCTTTTCGCGGTCAACACGACGGCCCATGCCGATACTTCCGGAAATAGCTCTGCTATCAAGGCGTATAAGCTCCAGCTCAACAACGGCGGGGCTCCAACGGTGTTGGTGGATGACATTCAGTGGCTAGATGGCTTTGACTACTTCTATCCCGGGATCGCGGGAACAGAAGATGGCGATGCTGTCATTGCCTTTACTCGCTCATCAGAAACCGAGTTTGCATCCGTGAGATACACAGGATTCCTAGAAGGTGCAACCACGATTGAAGGAACCGCCTTGGCCAAAGCGGGCGGTGCAGCCTTGACAATCTTCTCAAACGGACGCGTGCGCTATGGTGATTACAACACTTGTGCGCTCGACCCATTCGACGGCAGAAATGTGTGGTTCCACGTCGAGTACGGTGGCGGTCTGACCAACACAACCAACACTGCAGGTTCGTGGGTTGCCGCAGCGAACTACAAGCCCGACTATGTGGTGACGGCAAACCCGAGCACTATTCAACAATCTGATACGGGGACATTGACCGCAAATGTTAAGCGATCAGACACTAACGCCAATGTTGCGAGTGTCACCGTCACTTTCCAGGTGAACGGAGTTACGGTGGGTTCAGACCTTACCGACGCCTCGGGTAACGCTACGATCAATTACTTGGTCGCGAGCGGAACTTTGCCCACGACAAAGACGATCACTGCATCAGTGGCTCGTTCCACAACTTTGAATGAAGATAGTGGAACCGCGGTCCTGACAATCACAAAAGCGGACACCGCGATCCAGGTATCTAACGAAGTTGGAACACCTGGCTCAACGGCGAGCTTTACGATCCAACTGATCCGAACAACGGACAGCATTGGCCTTGCAAGCAAGACCATCAACATGACGATCAATGCGGTCAACGTTGGAAGTGCAGTGACAAACGCAAGCGGATTCGCGACATTTAACTATGTCATCACGAATCCCGTTGGAGCCTATAACGTGACGGCCGCTTTTGCGGGGGACTCGTTATACAATCCGAGGTCTGATGCGACGGGTCTTTTGACCGTCAGCAAGGGAGCGACGATCACGACAGTGACCAACGCGACCGGAGTTATCGGATCAAACGTTGCTCTAGTGGCAAATCTCAAGCGAAGTTCCGACAATGCGAATCTCTCCGGTAAGACTGTGAGCTTCACGGTCGGTGGTGTTGCGGTCGGATCGGCAGCAACGAACGCTTCTGGTAACGCAACCCTGAACTGGGTGGTTACAAGTGCCACACCAGGCGCCGTTGCTCTGGTCGCGACGTTTGCTGGGGACACGCAGTATCTAGCATCGAACGACAGCGGGACATTCAACCGGCAGTCGGCGACGATAACTTCAGTGACGAACAGTCCTGCTGGGCAACGGACTACCTCGATCGCCTTCACGGCAACGATCAAGCGGACGTTTGACAACGGTCTGCTTACCGGTCGAACCGTGAATTTCACGGTCGATGGGTTAGGAGCAGGCTCTGCGGTGACGAGCGCGTTTGGAATTGCAACGCTTAACTATGTGATTCCTGCTGGGGCTGCAATCGGTGGTGGTCATACTGTCGTAGCTAGCTTTGCGGGTGAAGCTTTCCACACCGCTTCAAGCGGAAATGGAAACTGGACCGTGCTTCCACCAACTTTCAAGGGTCGTGTCAACTTCCTTGATTGGGTAGCTTCAGAAGTGGGCAAACCGCTCTCGATCATCGTTCGTAATGCGGCAGATGCAATCGTGCAAGGCCCCACAACAGTGAACACCACCGCAGGCGGAAACTGGTCCTTAGACACTAGTCTCCCTGCCGGCACCTACAAGGTATCAGTTAAGGGAAGCCACTGGTTGCGCAAACAGGTAACCGGTGTAGTGTTGAACTCAACGGTTGGAACGACTGCTGCGATTGTTACTGATCTGAAGAATGGGGATGCCGTTGGCGACAACGTCATTGACCTTTCAGACTACACAACCGTCGTAGTTGCCTTCAACACGGTTGGGCCTGCAGGTGACCTGAATGGTGACGGAATCGTCGACCTCACGGACTACACCATCGTGGTTGTGAACTTCAACCTCATTGGCGATCCCTAGGCCGACTGACGGCAATGAATAGAAAAGCCCCGAGTTTGCTCGGGGCTTTTTTGCTATCCTGGTTGTGAGAAGTAGGGAAGCGCCCCCGTAATTCATCACCGAGGTAATCTCGTGAAATGCGGACTTCCCAAGTTGCTGGATGCCTTTTTGCTTGGGCGATTCCAGGGCTCCTGCTATCGGGCTTTGAGGCCAAAAGAACCTATCGTCTTGTCAAAGTCATATCAAAAAAGGGCGGTCCGGCCTGTGACTTGTTTCTGATATCGAAGGCTGGCTCGAAAACGGAAAAGCTATTTATGGGTCCATTTGGAGAAATCGATATTGA
>JAIOPU010000096.1 GCA_021413725.1 Armatimonadota bacterium
AGCGCGAGACGCTCTTCCTCGGACATCGTCGCGTGGGACATGAGCGGGGGATAGGCCATGAGGGATTCGACTCCGCCGAGGCTTTCGGCGAGAAGGAAGAGCTTCGTGGACTCCGCGACTTTCTGCGCGGCGGCCTTGCCGCCTTTGATTTCGGCGGCGAGCATTCCGCCGAAGCCGGACATCTGCCGCTTGGCAAGCTCGTGGTCGGGGTGGTCTTTGAGGCCGGGGTAGTGGACGCGATCTACCTTGGGGTGAGCCGCAAGGAATTCGGCGACGGCTTGCGCGTTGGCGCAGTGTTGCTGCATTCTCACGCTCAGCGTCTTCACTCCGCGAAGGCTGAGCCAGCAATCGAACGGGCTGGGAGTCGCGCCGATCATCTTGTTCCACTCGAAGGCGTCGTAGCCGAGTTGCTCATCTTTAGTCACAAGCGCTCCGCCGATCACATCGCTGTGGCCGGAAATGTACTTCGTAGTGCTGTGGACGACCACGTCGATGCCCAGATCCAGCGGACGTTGGAGGGCGGGGGAGGCAAAGGTGTTGTCACAAATGGTCTTGATCCCCTTTGATTTGGCGATCTCGGCGATCTTGGCGATATCCATGACGCGAAGATTGGGGTTGGTCGGGGTTTCAAAAATGAGATACTTTGTGTTGGGTTTGGCGACTTCCAAGATGGACTCGGGGCGCGCGGAGTCGAACCAGTCCACGCCGATTCCATAGCGCGGCAAGAGCTTGGTGCAGATTCGGTGCGTTCCGCCATAGATGTCTCGTGCGCAGAGCAAATGGTCGCCCTGGGAAAGGCTCGCGAACGACGCCATCACCGCGGCCATTCCGCTCGCGAAGCAGGTCGCATGGGTTCCGTTTTCGAGCGCGGCAATGACCTGCTCTAGGGCTTGGCGGTTCGGATTTTGGCAACGGGTGTAGTCAATCGGCGGAATATCGTCGAGGCTGTTCCAGACAAAAGTCGAAGACTGGTACAGCGGCGGGACGACGGCGCGAAAATCGGAATCAGGCTCTTGACCTACTCTCAGGGGCTTTGTTGCGAACTTCATTAGTTTAGTTTACCAGTTTTATGGAGTGTTGCCGAATAATGTTAGCTATTCTGGATGTGGTTGGATTGGGTTGGGTGCCGGTGGAAACAGGTATAAAATTACCTCATGCGACTCTTCTTGATCCGACACGGACAAACGGCTTGGAACAAGGACGGGCGCGCTCAGGGGCATACCGATATCGGCTTGGACGACATAGGGCTAGAGCAGACGGAACAGCTGGCTTTAAGTTTCAGCGGTATTGAGATTGACAGGGTGTTTTCCAGCGACCTGCTTCGCTGTGTGCAGACCGCGTCGGGAATTGCGAGGACGGGCGTGGAGCAGAGTGCGATCTTTCGGGAGCGTTCCTTTGGCACCTGGGAAGGCGAGCCTTACCAGGAGATTCACCATCGATTGCGTGATGCGGCGGCTAAACTCGGCGTTTCTGAGTTCAACGCCCGCCCCGACGGCGGCGAATCGGTGATGGACGTGTGGGATCGGCTTGAGCCTGCCGTCGCCGAGATCGAAGACTCGCACGGTAACACGGTGATCGTCACCCACGGCGGCACCTGCGCGCTTTTGCTTTGCCAGTTTTTGCGGACTTCCGTGGACACTTCGCGGTCGTTCCGGTTTCCGAACACGGCGGTCACGGAACTAGAACGGCGTCCCGATGGTTTCTGGAGTTTAGTGCGTTTCGCCGACACGAGCCACCTTGCGCGACCGAGCGCACCCATGATCGATGCTCAAAACCTTGCAACGCGTTAAGATCCACCCCGCTGTAATCAGCGGACTCGTTTTCGCGCTTGCGTTCCCGCCGTTCAACCTGTTCTTTTTGGTTTTCGTCGCGCTGGTGCCGTGGCTGCTTTCTTTGGCAAAGCCGGAGACCAAGGGCTTTCGTTCGGGCTTGATTTTTGGCTTGATTTTCTGGATGACGCAGGTTCTCTGGATCGCGCAATTTGCCGCGAAATGGACTCAGAGCATCGCGCTCGGGTTGATGCCGTTTTTCGCGATCATCGGGGTCGCAATTTGGTATTTCGGGTTCCTGGGCTGGGCGATACAGCGGGCTTGGATCATGAAGCGTCCGCTTCTGATTCCGTTGATTTGGGTCTCCGTGGAGTTCATCCGGTCCAGCGCGTTTGCCCTTGCGTTCCCCTGGGGATTGATTGCGTTGCCGCTCGGGAATTTCCCGCCACTCATTCAAGCGGCTTCGATGGGGAGTATCTATCTTGTTTCGGGATGGGTGGTTCTCTTCAATGTCCTATGTTGCCTGTTTTTGCACGAAGACAACCCCCGCAAGGTTCTTCAGCCCCTGATTCTGTTTATCATGCTGCTCATGTTCAGCGTCGCGAAGTTCAACCAGCCCGTCCCCGGGCAATTGCGTTTGCTCGTCGCCGCCCAGCACGGGGTGGACATGGCCTATGGCGATGAGGCGACACGGCAGATAAAACTCTCGATTGCCTGTCGCCCTTTGTACTTACAAGCCAAAAGCAGTGGCGCGGACTTGGTAGTGTTTCCCGAAGGAACCGCAGTGGGGGGTGGGCTTCCGCCCGAGCATCCCTTCGGCGAACTCAGCACTCTGCCGGTCGTGTTCGGGGGTTTTCGCGAACAGGCTAAGGGCCACTATCAAAGTGCCTTTGTGAACTTCCCCAAATGGGATGTCGTGGACAAAACCCAGCTCGTGATCTTCGGCGAATACGTCCCCCTGCGCGAGCAGCTCCCGTTCCTGAAATCCTTCAATCTCCCCGCGGGGGACCTGATTGCTGGCTCAGAAATTCGGCCCTTGCTTGCCGGAAACATCAAGGTCGGGCCGGTCCTTTGCTTTGAGTCTCTGTTCCCGCACGTCAGCCACACGATGCGCGAAAAGGAAGCGCAGGTTTTGGCGGTGCTGGAGATTGATGATTGGTATTTTGGGACGAGCGCGCCCGAGAATTTGCAATTGAATTCAGTCTTTCGAGCAGTAGAGAATGGGCTACCATTGGTTCGTGCAGCGTCAATGGGTCGCTCGATGGTGATCGATGCCCGAGGGCGGACCCTAGCGGCGGTGGAACAAGGTCGCACCGGTCTCGCCAGGGCGAGAGTCAATGTTCCCGATCAGCCGGATAGCATCGCCGGGCAAGAGATTGCCCCGTGGATCGCGCTTGCGGGAACGGTCTTCGGGCTGGTTTTTGTGCGAAAGAAAGTCACTCCTTCGTCGTAATCCAGATTTCTTCGCACGGCCACCGACTTGCCCAGTCGGCGGTCATGTAATCGTGGCGGGTGGTTGCGCCTTCCGGGGCCTGGAGTTCTTTCAGTCCGTCAATGCGGAACCCAGAATCCCGAAGCAGTTGGATCATGGGTCCATGGGGGAGATGATATTCCACGGCCTCATCGGCAGACCACTCAATCCGGTTCATTCCGAACCAATCTCGGACCAACTTATCTTGGGCGGGACCGTTGTCTTCAGAGCAGATAATCGAAAGTGGGCTGTTGCGCAAAAAGACGAGTTGGCCGCCGGTTCTCAAGAGCCGGGCGGCTTCCGGAATCCAACGATAAGGATCACACCAAATGCTCGCGCCATACTCGCTGATGGCGAGATCAAAACTCTGATCGGGAAGAGGTACCGAGCAGGCGTCCCCTTCGATGAGCGGGAAAGCTAGGTCGAATTCAACCTGAAAGGCCCGTGCTTTGTCAAGTTGAGCCGGGGTGAGGTCAATGCCGGTGGGTTTTGCGCCTAGCTTCGCCATCCATGCTGAAAAATAGCCAGTGCCGCACCCAAGTTCAATGACTTCTTTGTCTTTCCACTGACTCAAATCACCAAGAGTCGCCAGCTCCCGTTCTGGGATATTCCAGATTCCCCAAGCTATTTCGGGGGAAGCCCAGCATCGTCTGCCCGGCTCCAGAAATTCATCGCTCAGCTTTGCCCAAGCCAGTCGAGTTCTCTCAAGTTCGTCCCGATTTCCCATTAAGTTCCTGGGAACAATCGTCCCGACTGCAACAGCCTCTGGCGACTGGTTTCGCAGGGAACGGCGATTTGGGTTGCGGGGTTGAACTCCTTGCCGATGGCTTTGCTCCCTGGCTCAACGAAGACTTCGATGTGGGTTCGGCTGTAGCCAGACGGGATGTAGCGAACGTAAAAACCGTCGGGATGAAGGGACCATCTTCCACGCGGAGTCTCGCGACTTCCCTCGCCCTTCGGGGCGACCCCAGTCAGGACGGCGATTCTTTCCATGTCCGAGAAGGTTGCGGTAGGGCTGGTGAGTGCTCGGCGTAACTGGTTTTCCGCTTCGAGAACTTGTCGCACGAACGGGGGCTGCTTGACCAGTCCGCTGGACATGAGTTCATCCGAAATGAACCCCATCGCCCCGCCGTTGAGGTCAGAGAGTTGCTTTGTGGTCAGAAGTTGGGCGGCGGTCACTTGGAGATCGCGGTTGAGGTCGGTGAACTTTGTTCGCGCCATCATTGCCCACAGGAGGAGCTGAATGTCGTGCTGGGGAACATCGGGTTTGAGGACCGAGTTTTCCACCAAAGCGCTTACGATTTTCTCATAGGGGCCCCTCGGCGGAGCATAGAGATAGGCTTCGCCTTTCCCGGGACCATAGGTTCCAGCGTGAAGGCAATACGACTGAAGGTCCGCTGAAAACGCGCCCTCTTTCAAGATGAACCCATTGTGCGGGCCGCGCGGGAGTGAGCTGAGGCGGTCAGTTTTGGGATTAAAGCTGTCGCGGTCAGCGACCTCCCAGACCGCGTCTTTGAGGTTCGTGGTGATTGCCGGGCCCTTTTTGAACAGGCTGTCCACTCCGAGGTCGGGCAGTTTGAGCTTGCCCTTTCCGAGTCCGGGAATTTGCGCTGACGTACTCCCCACGATGAGAGTAGCCAAAATGATCGCGAGTAGGTTTTTCATCTCTTTATGCCTCCAACAGGTCTTTTGTTGTCTTAAGGACGTTCTCCACGGTGAAACCGAATTTCTCAAAAAGTACCTTCGCCGGTGCGCTTGCCCCAAAGTGGTCGATGCCGACATGCGCCTGGGCGTATTTTGCCCAGCCCAAGGTTGTGCCCGCTTCCAAGCTAACGGAGGGGATTGATTTCGGCAAAATTGACTTTCGGTACTCGGCGGATTGCTTCTCAAACAAGAACCAACTCGGCATGCTGACGACCCTTGTTGGTATTCCTTCTGCCTCGAGAGCGGTGGCAGAGTCGAATGCGAGAGCGACTTCGCTACCGGTGGCGACCAAGATCACTTTCGGTGCTGAGGAGGCCTCGCGCAGAATATAGGCACCCTTCAAAGCCGGATGCTCTGCCCCAAAGGGGCTGAGAATCGGAAGTGGCTGACGAGAAGTTACAATCACAGTTGGAGTTTTCTCAGACTCAAACGCAACTTTCCAGCAGGCGGCGAGTTCGTGGCCATCGGCGGGACGTATGACGTTCAGATTGGGAATTGTCCGCAGACTCATGATCTGCTCAATCGGCTGGTGGGTCGGGCCGTCCTCGCCAAGTCCGATGGAGTCATGGGAAAAGTTAAAGATGCTCGGGGTTTCCATCAGTGCTGCGAGCCGAATTGAGGGTCGGCAGTAGTCGCAGAAAATCAGGAATGTGCCGCCGATGGCTTTACAGCCGCCGTGCAGGGTTATCCCATTCACTGCCGCCATCATGGCGTGCTCTCGGACTCCATAGTAGATGTTACGGCCAAGGTGATTGTCTTTTTGGTAGCCAGTCGCGGCTTTTTGTCCGGTGAACACATTGTCGGTCAGGTCGGCAGAACCTCCGAGCAAGGCCGGGATTTGGTCGGCGAGGGCATTGAGCACCTGATGGCTCGCGTTGCGTGTCGCGATGGGGTCGGTGAACTGGGGAACCTTGGAATAGTCGAGCATAATGTCGCCGGACAAGACTGCGTCGAGTTCTGCGGCCATATCGGGATGGGCGGCCTTGTATTGAGCGACTTGCTGGTTCCACTCCGCCTCCATCGTTGCGCCATCGAAGGCTTTGAATTCGGCCAGAGCAGACTCGGGAATGTAAAACTCTTGGTCTGTGGGAAGCCCTAGGGCTTCCTTGGTGAGTTTGATCTCATCGGGACCCAAGGGTGAACCGTGGGAACTGGATTTACCCGCTTTGTGCGGACTTCCGAACCCGATAATTGTCTTGCACAGAATCAAACTCGGCTTGTCGGTTGCATTTTGGGCGTTTTCGATTGCGGTGCCGACTGCGGCCATATCCATCCCGTCAATACGTTGGATGTGCCAGCCCATCGCGGCAAACTTGGCTCCCGTATCGTCGCTAAACGAGAGCTCTGTGCCCCCATCAATCGTTATTCCATTGTCGTCGTAGAGCCAAATCAACTTACCTAACCCAAGATGTCCGGCGAGCGAAGCCGCCTCTTGCGCTACGCCCTCCATGAGATCACCATCAGAGCAGAGGGCATAGGTGTAGTGGTCGAAAACTTCGAACTTTGCGGAGAGATAGCTTTCGGCAATCGCCATGCCGACGCTGGTGGCAACGCCTTGACCGAGTGGGCCGGTCGCCATTTCTACGCCCGGCGTCTCGATGTTTTCGGGGTGCCCCGGTGTAATAGAACCCCACTGCCGAAAGTTCTTGATGTCATCCAAACTCACGCCGTAACCAAACAGGTGCAGCAGCGAGTACAACAGCATCGAGCCGTGCCCTGCCGACAGGATGAATCGGTCGCGATTCATCCATTTTGGATTAGCGGGATTGTGCCGCATGTGATGCCGCCAAAGTTCGTACGCCATGGGCGCCGCACCGAGCGGAAGACCCGGGTGTCCAGAGTTGGCTTTCTGCACGGCATCCATCGAAAGGCCGCGAATGACGTTGACGCAAAGGGTGTCGAGATCGGTGGGGGCGAGGGTCGGCATACTCGAAAGGGTACCCGTTCATAATCTACCCATATGCACTACGAAGTCGATCCTGATATCACGGTGGCGTCCACTTTGCCTGGCTCCTTCTATCACGATCCTGAGGTCTATGAGGCAGCCAAAAACTCTGTTTTCGCGAAATCGTGGCAGTTTATCGGAGACACGGATAGCGTTAAGGTTCCCGGTTCGACTTTGCCTTTTACTCTGCTGGACGGTCTTCTGGACGAGCCGCTACTTTTGAGTCGTGATATGGACGACAAACTTCGGTGCCTCAGCAATGTCTGCACTCATCGAGGGATGCTCGTGTGCGAGCACGGAGGTAATGAACGGTTTCTAAGGTGCCGTTACCACGGACGCCGATTCGGAATGGATGGGAAATTTCAGTCGATGCCGGAGTTCGAAACTTGTCAGAATTTTCCTACAACAGGCGATGACTTGACTGAGGTCCCCCTTGGTTCTTGGTCGAAATTGCTATTCACTTCGCTCGACCCGATCTGCGACCTTGAGGAGTATCTAAAGCCGGTGATCGACCGAGTTGGTTGGCTACCGCTGCACGAATTCTCTTTTACACCAACCCGATCGAGAGACTATCTCATCCATGCCAACTGGGCCTTGTATTGCGAAAATTATTTGGAAGGCTTTCACATTCCGTTTATCCATGCGGATTTGAATTCGGTGATTGACTACGGGCAGTACACCACCGAAATGTTCGACTACTGCAACCTTCAGTTGGGGGTCTCTTCTGGAGGCGAGTCCTGCTTCAATCTGCCCGCCACCTCACCAGATTTCGGTCGTGATATTTCGGCCTACTACTTCTGGGTCTTCCCGAATTTGATGCTGAATTTCTATCCCTGGGGGCTCTCGGTGAATGTTGTCTCGCCCCTAGGACCGGAGCTGACCAAAGTCAAGTTCCTTTGCTACGTCTGGGACGAGAGCAAGATTGGCCAAGGGGCGGGGGCGGCGTTAGATCGAGTTGAGCGGGAAGACGAGGTAGTTGTTGAGTTGGTGCAAAAAGGGATCAAGTCGCGATTTTATGATCGCGGACGATTTTCTCCGACAAAAGAGCAAGGAACGCACCACTTCCAAAGCCTTCTTCTACAATTTCTTCAGTCCGAGCCTAAAGTCTAGACAAAGTTCGGCCGATAAAGTAATTGGGGGATGCGTGTTCAACGATGCCAATGAATCTGTCAATTTTTAAAACTTACCGGATTTTGCTTAGTCGAGAATCGGACGGAGGGCTGTTTCCAGGCTTCGTGCTCAAGTCGGAGGATGGCAACTTGTTTGTCAGAACTCATGATGCCCACACCTTGATGGTGGGGGACCTACTTCAAGGTTCTATCGTTATTCATCACAAAAAAGCAACGTTTACAGGGACAGTTGCCAGCGTCTGCGAAAATGAACTTGGACTAAAAGTTTCGGGGCAAATTGATATTATCGACACCCCGGAGAGCGCGAGGCGAACGTCTGGGTCATTTCAGATCGCTAAGGTAGACAACTCTCAATTTCGGGTTGAGATTATGGATATTGCCCTTGAGGGAGTCGGACTGAAAACGACCTATAAATTTGACCCAGGAACAGTATTAACTCTTGAGATCGTGCATGGAGATGCCAGTTTTGAGATGCCCTTTGAAGTTCGATATTGTCACGAAATTGACGATTCGGGCTTCTATAAAGTCGGCTGCAGGGCGGATACAAGAGACCAGGTTCTCAGCCTGAAGTACCTTCTGTACGTCCAGGCAGACGACCCAATCCAGGAACTTTTCGATAAAAAAACTGCCTGACCCCTAAAAGCTTGGCACCTTAAGCCAACAATTCTAGTGATATGTCAGCTTTTGCAATGCAAACAGTGGACCTTGCGGTCCAGTATCGTCAGAAAAACGGTGACAAGACGATGGCCGTTTCGGGACTGTCTCTCAGTGTCGCCCCCGGCGAAGTAGTTGGTTTTCTGGGGCCAAACGGGGCCGGAAAGAGTTCCACGATCAAATGTCTCATGGGGTTTGTCGAACCGCATGCCGGTTCGGCATCCATTTTTGGTCTCAAGGCGGGATCAATTTCTGCAAAACGTCGGGTGGGGTATCTGCCCGAGGTTGCGCTCTACTATCCATTCTTGACACCGTACGAAACCCTCGACCTTTACGGGAAAGTTCAGGGCTTGTCGGGAAAGTCGCTGAGAACTGAGATTGACAATCTTTTGGAGATTGTCGGTTTGGGCGCGGCGAAGAAAAAACAGAATCGAACACTTAGCAAAGGAATGCTCCAGAGAGTAGGAATTGCGCAGTCGCTTCTCGGATCACCCGAACTTCTCATGCTTGATGAAGTCACAAGTGGACTTGATCCTGTGGGTCGAAAAGAACTTCGCCAACTGTTGAAGGAGCGCCAAAAGGCGGGTTGCACCCTCTTCTTTTCGAGCCATGAACTTGCGGAGGTGGAGATGCTTTGCGATCGAATTCTTCTTATCCACAAAGGCAAACTCGTTGAGGAGCGAGACCTCGGGTCACTCAAAGAAGAGCTGAGAAAGTTCTCGCTTGAGTTCGTGGGACATACCTCAATGGTGGGTCTCACTTCCGAATTGGAGGACTTTGGCGGGAACCGCATTCGAGCCAACTTTACGACAAAGGCGCTGCTTCTTGAGGCAGTAGATCGCGCGAAAACCGGCGGAGCGAAGATTGTAGATATCGTTTCAGAAGAGGGGTCATTGGAAGACTACTTCATTGATAAGATTCAGGAGGCAGCATAGTGAAAGTTTGGTTTGCTCTTGCGAAGGGAGTTGTTTTGGAAAGTTTAAGGCGCAAGGACCTATGGGTCGTCGCGATCCTCGGATTTCTTATGATGATTAGTGCGGGGGCACTCGGATTCTTCGGCTTCGAGGGATTGCAGGCTTTCGCGAAGGATCTAGCTGCGACAGTTCTCGGCCTATTCTCGACGGTCATAGCAGTTATCACGACCGCACGCTTGATGCCTGATGAAATCAAAAATCGCACCCTGTACCCTTTGCTGGCCCGGCCGATTAGGCGGTTAGACCTGCTTATTGGGAAGTTACTCGGCGCAATCTTTGTCACATGGATGAGCTTTCTGTTGCTTTGCATCGCGACAGGACTCGCATTACTTGTTTTTCGAGTCCAATTCGAGCCGATCATGGCGCAATATGTCCTGTGTAAGCTCCTTGGTCTTGCCGTGCTTTGCTCGCTTACCTTTGCCCTGAGCACGATTATGACCCAGGCTGCTGCGGCGACGGTC
Organism: Armatimonadota bacterium; assembly: GCA_021413725.1. Classification (GTDB taxonomy): domain Bacteria; phylum Armatimonadota; class Fimbriimonadia; order Fimbriimonadales; family Fimbriimonadaceae; genus JAEURQ01. Next base: position 10,109 of record JAIOPU010000096.1, read on the forward strand.
AGCTTTATCTTTGCCTTTGGTTCCTCAATGATAACACGTGCTCTGGTCATGGCTCACGAGTCAAATCCAAGGGGCGCAGGCTACGGATTCAAAGTCCTTAACGGCGTACTGCCTCAGTTCGGACTTTTTGATCTTGGCGGACGAGCAGCGAACATGAATTGGGGGCCCGTTCCGATTTGGGTTATTGGATCTCTATTCGCTTATGCAATTGTCTACTCTTCAGCGATGCTCTTTATCAGCTGGATGAAATTCAACAGGCAGGCCATCTAAGATGAACTCGGTTCTTAGTCTTTCCGCAGTTCTTGCTGGCATCGCCGTTGCCGGGATAGCGGTTCAACGAATAAAACCTGAAATAGAACCGCCAGTTGGCGTCGCAGGCGTTGAAGCCCACGAAACCAACGGAGCTGTTTCACTGATCGGGCAATTCAGGACGACAGTTTCCGGCAGTCTTTGGGTTCGATCTGACCTTTATCTTCACAACGGCGTCCAGATGCGACCTTTGACTGAACAGGAGTTGAAGTCCAACGTCAAGGGCGTCCACAGCGCCGACGGACTTGACGGCGAAATGCATGGCGGAGAAGGACGCATGGTTACTGTCGTGCCAAGTAGAGATCGCGATTTTCGCGGAATATTTGGTGACATTGATCGAGCGACGAGTTCTTACAAGGACATGTCGAACCATGAACATAATCCACCGAAAGCGGCCTTGCCTCTGTTCAGATTGATGACGATGTTCGACCCCAACTTTATCCAGGGCTGGACTGTTGCCGCGACTCTCCTTTCGTGGGAGAAGAACCGGCAAGCTTATGAATTAGCCGTACAGCACCTCAAAAATGGGATTTCTGAAAATCCGAAGAGTGTCCTGATAAGGAATGAAATTGCCTTCACGTACGCTCGATCTTTGGGCGACCTGAAAACCGCGAAGAATTACTTTGAGCAGGCTCGCGCTTTGCTGAATTCTGGTGAAGCAATGAACGATGATGAGCGAGAAGGTGGACTCCTCACCTATCGGTGGCTTTATTGGATTAACCGAGATTTGGGATTGAGTGCAAAGCAGAAGACACTAATCTCGGAAGGATTATCCCATTACAAAGATGACCCTGTACTCCTTCACGCTCAAGAAGCCATGAACATCGTTCCGACGCGTCGTGGATAAAGAAGAGGCAGACCAGATTGGTCTGCCTCGTTTGCCGAACCCAATTTGAGGTTATTTTCTATTGGCAAGCTTCATCAGCAGCCTTAGGATTTCAATATAGAGCCACACGATGGTGACCATGAGTCCCCAACCCGTGTACCACTCCATGTATTTCGGAGAGCGGTTCGTTTCAGCCGCCTCGATCCAGTTGAAATCCAACACTAGGTTCATTGCCGCCAAGACAATGACCACAACGCTGAAGGCAATTCCGATACCGGTTGGCTGATAGATCGGAAGTTGAAATGCTTCCTTAAAAAACACCCCTGCAAGCATGGTGAGCAAATAGGTGATTCCGATAGCAATGGTGGCACCGATGACAACGGACTTAAATGTTTCTGTCACTCGAATGATTTTTGCTCGATACAGTGCGAGCATTACTCCGGTCACCAAGAGCGTTCCACCCATAGCAATCGGGATCGCACCTCGGAAGAGCAATGCATTTGCGTTTTCGCTAGAGGCAATTGAAATGTTCACCGCCCTGGAAATGAAACCCACGCCGAGCCCTTGTATCGCCGCATAGGCCATCGCGAGGGGTGCAGCTTGGGCAGGTTTGGCAACAATCCAAAATCCCATTCCTAAGCATGCAATGAACGAGAAAATCGCCAGCGGCGCACTATAAACTGCCCAGCCCACCACGGACGTCAACATGACAATTGCGAGCAGGATCGCAGTCTTTGAGATCGCTCCGGCCGCCGTTGCCGAAGCCTCGCCCGGCATTGCCACCGCTGTATAGGCAGACTCTTTGAACGCCGGATTGCTAACCTGAAAGGGACTTCTTTGATTCTGTCGATCGTTTCTCATCGTTTTTACTTAGCTTGGACACAATGCCAAGATACCAATTAAAACGTTGAGAACCCCTTAAACGTTCCAATTTTACTGTTGGCTGAGTTCCTTTCGGTACATCGAAGGGGTCATCTTGGTATAGGATTTAAAAACTTTTACGAAATGCGCATGGTCGTAAAAGCCCAGTTTATTCGCGACCTCTGAAATCGTAGAGCGAGTGTCCTTCAGCCAATGCTTGGCCCGTTCCATACGTAGGCAACGAACGTAACTCCCGACAGTCATGCCGTATCGCCTCTTGAATTGTTGGGCCAAATGCACCGGGTGAACACCGCTCTCCGCCGCAACTTCAATTAGGGTCAATCCGCGCTCGGGATGTGATTGGATGAATTCCTTTGCTTGAATCAGCCAAGGCTGGACACTGGTGCCCCGTTCGCGGTTTGAGGCAATCGCTTTGTCAAGAAACCGATCGAAGAGTGCGAACAGTTCAGGATCGTCCTTCTGACCTGCTTTTGCAAAAATCTCGGGGAGCTTTCTTGCAAATTCTTCCGCATATGGAGCATCAAGCGTGCCGCCGGTGGCAGTATCAATGCCGTGTCGCAAAAGGCGCTTGATGGTTTCGGGATCGGGGACGATCGCAAATGCTTGAACCCCGTGGCTCCCAATTTCGCACACTTGAACTTCGTCCCGAGGGTGAAATCGTATTCTAAAGGGCTCGTAGGTCACCTCTTCGCCACACTCGAAGGATTCATGCACGGAGCCTTCAACAATAAAGTTGAGGTAGGCGAAACTGTGGCTATGCCTGGGCTTAACAGTATGGGTGAGAGTTTTCGTCGAAACAAAGTGAACCCCCCGAGTTGATTTCACTTCAATATTGTCGGCGGTCGCGGATTGTCGGATCTGCTGCAGTACCATTAACGGGTCCTTAGCTCAAAATTTGGTGAGCGGACGTTTATTATGCTTTAAACGTTCGCCACTTGAGTGCTTTTTCAGAAAAATTCTTAAATTTTTCCAAGAAAATTCAGATTGGGGCGGAAACTGGATGAAATTCGCTGACACTTCGCTTCAGGCGACCGGTCGAAACTCCGCGACGACCCGGATTTCGCCGACGATCTTCTCGTTAAATTCCTCCAACCCCTCGGCCGGGATCCAATATTCCTGCGCCCAGCGACCTCCGACTTCTTGAATTTCAAACTGCGCAAGGTACTCCGAATCCAATTCAAACTCGGTGACGTAGCCGACAAAGCCTGAAGCCGTGTCTCGCGTATTCCACTCGCGTGCGATCTTTGCCGCGTAGTCAAAACTCAACACTGGATAAAAAATGGGTTGGATCGGCAACCGCGGTGGGAACCGCCCTGATTTTCGGATCAGAAGGAGTTCAGCCTCGCCCACGGGGCGCCAAAGGGTAGTGAGTTTCATGATCAGTCGAACAGCCGTGCCGCAAAATCTTCCGGGATAAAGTCCATGAGGTCCTCGGCTTTTTCGCCTACCCCGATCAGTTTGATGGGGACTTTAAATCTTTGATGAACACCGATAAGGGCCCCGCCTCGGGCGGTGCCATCGAGTTTGGTGAGGATGAGACCCGTAACGCCCGCGACGCGAATAAACTCTTCGGCTTGTCGGATCGCATTTTGCCCGGTGTTGGCGTCAAGGACGAGGAGGACTTCGTCGGTCTTGCGCCCGAGACCCTTTTCCAGGACCTTTGAGATTTTTTCTAGCTCCAGCATTAGGGTGCCTTTGCTGTGTTGGCGACCGGCGGTGTCAGCAAGGACGTAGTCGAAGCCTCGGGCTTTGGCGGCTTGGATCGCGTCAAAGATGACGGCGGCTGAATCCGCACCGGGCTGTGCCCTGACGATTTCGGCTCCAGTCCGCCCCGCCCAGATTTCCAGTTGTTCAATCGCGGCTGCCCGAAATGTGTCACCCGCAGCGAGCAAGACCTTCTTGCCCTGCTTTGAAAGCCTGAGCGCGAGTTTTGCAATTGATGTAGTTTTTCCGACTCCATTGACCCCTACAAACAAATAGACTGTGGGTGTTGTAGGGCTTTCGCTGAGTTTGCACCACTCGCCTTGTTTGAAGCGGTCGGAAATGGCTTGTTTGAGCCGGCTTTTCATCGCCTCGGGCTCGGTGATTTTCTCGTCGCGAACCGCTTTGCGGAGCTCGGTGAGGATTTCTCCGACATCGTTGATGTTTGTGTCTGAGGCAAGAAGGGCTTCTTCGAGTTCGTCATACAATTCCTCGTCGATGACGCCTCGACCGAGAAGTCGGTCCACCGATTGCATGAGCTTTTTAAACATTGTTTTGCAGGGCGAGAATCGCGTCCTCAATCCAAGGCGCGGATCGGGAGGGTCGAACGGAAAGGTAGAACTCCCTGGGAGTCCATGTCACTTCCAAGGTGCCGGTGGTCCCGGGCTTCGAAATGTGCCAATGTCTGCCAAAAGGAAGGGACTTTAGGTTGTGAGAAACAACCTTCAATCCCAACTTCAACCCCGACTCCATCAACCACTTTTCGGGGTCGGCTGAAGTCGGGGAGAGTTGCGTGATTCGCAGGTTATCTTTCGGCAACCGGGATAAAGGTCGCGCTAGCGGGACCTTCGTAGATGCAATTCGGACGAATCAAGCGGTTATTCTTGAGTTGCTCGATGGCATGTGCTGTCCAACCCGAAACTCGTGCGACCACGAAGAGAGGGGTGTAGAGGTCGATCGGGATACCGAGAACGTAGTAGGCATAAGCGGCCGGGAAGTCGACGTTGGGATAGATTCCCTTTTCGGTCTCCATCACGTGCTCAAGCGTATCGGCGATCTGAGCCCACTTCATTTGGCCCTTCTTTTCGCAAAGCACCTTCGCGATCTTGGTCATGTAGATTGCGCGCGGGTCGCGCTTCTTGTACTCGCGGTGCCCGAATCCCATAATCTTCTTCTTAGTCGCGAGAGCGTCTCGAATCCAAGCTTCAGCCTTATCCGGCTCGCCGATTTCAAGAATCATCTTCATCGCTTCTTCATTAGCGCCACCGTGAAGGGGCCCCTTGAGGGTTCCAATTCCAGAAACAACTCCGCTGTAAAGATCGCTAAGTGTGGCGACGGTGACTCGGCAGGCAAAGGTCGAAGCGTTAAATCCGTGCTCAGCATAAAGCGTGAACGAGCTATCAATAACATGCGCTGTTTCCAAATCTGGAGCCTCGCCCGTCATCAGGTGCAGGAAGTTTTGCCCAATCGTATGTTCAGCCTTTGGCTGAATCGGCTCTTGCCCCATTCGGATTCGGTGGCCGTTGCCGACGATAGTGCTCGCCTTGGCAATGATTCGGACTGCCTTGCGGATATTGGCCTCGTGGTCAGTCGCGGGGGCGGCATAGTCTGGATCGTAAGGGGCATAGACTGCGAATCCAACTTTGCAAATGTCCATTGGGTGGACGGTTTTCGGAAGTTGCTTCAGCGCGGTGTAGACTGCATCCGGCACATCGCGCTCATCGGCAAGGGTCTTCTTGAATGTGGCGAGTTCACTTGTGTTGGGCAAGTGGCCATAAATCAGGAGGAACGCGGTCTCTTCGAACGAGCCTTGGGAGGCGAGATCGTGCACGTTATAGCCACGGTAGATGAGGCTACTTGAATCGCTGTCGATGTCGCTAATACTGGTAATTCCGCCGATCACGCCTTCGAGACCGGGA
>JAIOPU010000092.1 GCA_021413725.1 Armatimonadota bacterium
GGTGGCAAAGCCAACGCAAAACCCCCAACGGCAACCTCACAGATTTGGATTTGGGATCATGAAAGAGCGAAATCAACTATGGTTTTTGAGCGTGATTCGCCGATGCAAGGATCTAGTGTTGAACGTATCGGAAAGTCCCGAAATTTTCTTTTGTCTGTCTTTGGTGAAAATCGAGAAACAGAATATAAGGTTTTTAGCTTAGAGACTCTTCGCACAACCGATCTCGCCGTGCCGAAGGATTGCTCTCTTTGCACAGTCTCCGATCAACTTGAACTCGTGATGTGGCTGAGCCCCGATCACAAAAGTGTGCTTTTTCTTAACGGCGGCAAGTTCAGCACTCTGAATCTGCCTTTCAAAGAGGAAGCGAGAATGATTGATTTTACGACCGATGGAATGAGCATTTTGGTTTGGATTAAGGGTCAACAGTTGACTCCAGTTTCTGATTGGGCAGTGAATATTCAAACTGGTAATCTCGTCCGAGGCGAGTCCCACCCTGCCAGATGGCAGGTAAGGGAGGGTGAAACCGCCCTAGAGCTTGGCTACGAGAATCAAGGGAAGGGAATCGATGGGGCGCAACAATTCAAGCTCTATCTATATCAAGAGGCTTTGGAAACAAAAGCAGACGTTCCAGCCTATCTGGTCAATCCTCATGCTCAAATCACAAGTGGCGTAGGACGCGCGTTGCTCTCAGACACGGGAACCCGTCTAGCGTTTACGAGTCAGGGGAGCCTTTTCGTCAGCGAAATCCTGCCCGTGACAAAGCAATTTGTTGACGAAAATGCGAACCGAGAATCCAAAACTCAAACCATAAACCGCGCAAAAATGGTTGCGCTTGCCCTCATCATGTACGCAAGCGACATGGACGATGTCCTACCCCCCACAGAACGATTGCAAGACATCATGCCGTACCTGAAAGACCAAAGCATTCTCAACGGCTTCGTCTACGATTACTCCGGGGAAAGAAACATGTCCAAGGTCGAAAACCCCGGTGAAATGGTGATTGGCTACATGCCCGGCAACGGAGGCCGGGCCGTCGTGTATATCGACGGCCACGTCAAATGGGTTCCGGATAAGCCCTAAAGGTCCCACATTCGGTAAGCGTCAATCACCTTCCGCTCGCCTTCTTTGCCGCCCATGCTCTTGCCGTGCTCCATCCCAAGAATGCCCGTGTAGCCTTTCTTACCAATGTGCTTGAAGACATTCCCATAATTCACCTCACCCGAAGTCGGCTCATTCCGTCCGGGGTTGTCACCGATCTGGAAGTACCCGATCTCAGAGTAAGCCCGGTCGATATTCGGGATCAAGTTGCCTTCGTGGATCTGCTGATGATACATGTCCATCAGAATCTTGCAACTCGGACTATTCACCGCCCGGCAAACTTCATAACCCTGGCCCATTTTATTGAGAAACAGCCCTGGATGGTCGCGGAAGTTCAGCGGCTCTAGAACCATGACTAAACCATGTGGCTCAAAAATTTCGCAAGCCTTGCGCAAGGCATCAATGACGTTGGCAGTCTGATACCCCATGTCCATGTTCGGCTCCACCATGCCCGGGACGACCGTCATCCACTTAGCGTTAACCCTTTTGGCGACCGGCACCGAGGACTTGCACTCCTCAAGGAACTTGTCCAGCGAATCCTTCTTTCCCGTGACCAAAGTCGGCGACCAAGCGGTGTCCATGTTCACCACAAAGATGCCCATCGTAATGCCCACCTCGATCATTGTCTTCGCAATCTTCTCTTGATCGGCGACCGATCGCCCCTTCATCCCGTTGTCTTCCCAGGCATGAAAACCCTCGTCAGCGGCAAACTTCAGTTGATCAATGTCGCTCGCCGCGTGGTTGGAAAACATCCCGAAGTGAGGTGCGAACTTGTGCTTGAATTTCTTTCCGCGGTCCTTTTGTCCTAGTTCTGTCATCAGTTCTGTTGATCCCATCGCGGTCAGGCCCGCGACTTGCAGTAATTCTCGACGTGTCATTTCTTTGTTGATTGTCCTGGCATCGCCACGGCAGGCACGGCCATCGGGCCGAATTCCAACTTTGCTGGAACTATGGATTCAGTCGAAGCAATCGCGGTGTCCCATTCAACAATCTGCCCAGAATAGGCAGCCATGCGCCCCATAATCGCTGTGAAAGTACTCTCCGCAACCTGGCGAGCTTCATTGTAGCCTTCCGAGCTACGAATGCTCTTGTAAAGCCGAACGTGCTCCAGAACATAGGGGTTGGGTCGATCTCCTTCCCATCGCCACTTGTTCGCACCCTTGATCTGGGTGTTGGCGTTAGACGTGCCTTTGCTTCCCACGATATGCTCAGAAACGCGGGAGTCGCATCCGTCAATCTGGCGGCACATCGAGACCATCTTGACCCCGTTCGCATACTCGTACTCGGTGGCGAAGTGGTCAAAGATATTTCCGTAGATAGGATCGGTTCGGACCTGTCGTCCGGCGAGAGACATCGCACTGATCGGGTGCGCGCCCATGACCCAGTTGCAAACGTCAAGGTTGTGGATGTGCTGCTCAACGATATGGTCGCCGCTGAGCCATGTGAAGTAGAGCCAGTTACGGATCATCCACTCGGTATCCGTCATCTTGTCGGTCTTGGCGACGCTCCAGAGTCCGCCCTGATTCCAGTAACAGTTCATTGCGACGACGTCGCCCATTTGACCATCCTTGATTCGCTTAATGCAGTCGTTGTAAGCCAAATCGTGGCGTCGTTGAGTTCCGGAAACAATGGTGAGACCCTTCTTCTTAGCCATTTCGCCGGACTCGATCACGGAGCGAATTCCCGGCGCGTCCACCGCGACCGGCTTCTCCATAAAGACATGCTTGCCCGCTTCTACCGCTTGACGAAGCATCATCGGGCGGAAGCCGGGAGGCGTGGCGAGAATGATAACATCCACCCCGCTCGCGATGACTTTCTTGTAAGCATCGAATCCGCTGAACTTGCGATCGCCGACCTGATACTGCTTGGCAACGTCCTTGGCAAGACCATCTGCAGCGCCTGTAAGGCGATCTTCAAACAGATCGCCCATCGCCCAAACGACCGCACCTTTGTCGGCGCTGAGGCTGTCGCGAATTGCGCCACTTCCTCTACCGCCGCATCCGATCAGACCGATCTTAAGCGTGGGCTTGTCTTGGTGAACTCCTGCGAGCGCGCCGGCGGGGGAGGCGGCGAGGCCGACGGCGACCGCTCCCGAAACAAATTCTCTTCTACTGATTGACATGATTACTTTCCCGTTGTTTTTCCTTCACACACAATTCGAAATCCGATAAATTGGCCGTTCGCGAGCCACCAAATGCTTTTAGGGTCTTGCGGATCCGCCTCATTCCAAGACGGAGAGGGTGCCTGCTTGGTGCCGAAAGATAAGTCTTCTAATTTTGTTTTCCAAGACCCGCCCATCGCGTAGGGTTTGCCATCTGTGCCTTTAACCCACTCAGCAACATTCCCAAGCATATCCTTGAGTCCCCAGGCATTAGCCTGCAATTTACCGACCGGGTGGGTGACATCGTCGGCATTGTCCCAAAACCAGGCGACCTTTTCAAGGTCTCTGGGTGCCGGTTGTCCGGCGGAGGCGGCAACGCCCCACTCTTTTTCGGTGGGAAGGCGGAATTTCTTGCCCGTCTGCTCACTCAGCCAAACACAAAATTTCGTCGCGGCATAGTAGCTGACGCACATTGCGGGGAAGCCGTTGTGCCCAAACCCAGAATAAATGACTCCGTAGGGCTTGCTCGGCCGGGCGATGGCGTCTTTGCCTTTGAGCGCTTCTCCAGTCGGGTTGTCCAAGTCCATCGCCCAAATGTCGAAGAGCTCGAACGGAACCTCAGTCTCGGAGAAGAACAGCTTATTCGGAAGCTGAACCATTGTCAGGCTCGCGAGGTGACCTTTCAAGGTGACAGCAAATTTGGTTTGCCCCTGCGAAATGCAGGCGGAGAAGGCCAGCCCACAAAGGGCAATACCTCGGCTGATATGGAAAAAAGTCGTCTTGGTCCGCGTCATCGTTGATGCCTAATCTAATCTTAGCCCAAACGAGGAGTTTGGTGGGAGTGGAGGGTTACCAATTTAGTTCCCGCCGCTGTACCGCAAACGACACTGTCGTGAGCCATTTCAATCAATGGTCGAAGAATCCAATTTGAGTTTTGCTGGGCGATCTGAAGTCCCCGATCCTGAAGGGATCGAACAACCTCCCCGGCAGTATCTCAAGAGGACGGAATCCATGTTCCTGACCTACCAATCATTGACAAAACAAGTCCCGGCCGCCGACAAGGCATGACAGCAAAACCCACGAACTTCATCCATCCCCGTCCCCTTACCCGGAGCAATGATGATGATCAACCTTAGGTTCAAATCAAACTTCCAAAATTCCCGACTCCCTTAGCCGGAGTCGGGAAGAGGATCAATCCAATCGACAAAAAGACCTCATGGAATTGGGCTGGTTGGGTTCTTTGTCTCAGAGCTAAAGATGTTGCAATTTTGAAAATTGCCCCGTAACCTTCCTAGCAACCGGGCGAGGGGGGATGTGGAATCTAGGCAGTATGGCTTTGGGGCATCGTCAGTCTTTAGGAACTTCCACGCAGCAAAGGGTGGATCCGCGCGTAGTTTTGAGCAGTCAAATGCTTGAACTCAATCAGGTTCAACTCGAATCATTCATCCGGTCCGAATTGGAAGAAAATCCGGCGTTAGAACGTTATGATTTTTCTGAGGAGATTTTGACCGATGAGGCCATTCTGAAGAGCATTGCTCCGCAAGAACTCAAGCCAGGAAGTACAGATCGCGAGTTCACGCGGAGTCTTCCGCCGGGGAGCCAGGATCAAACGGACTGGATGGAGTTTGCCACCAGCTCAGATTCTCTACAAGCTCATCTGCGCGGCCAGTTGCTCTCGGAGCTTCCGAGCGAGTTTCACGGGCTGATTGAGTATGTGACAGAGTCTTTGAGTAGCACAGGCTACCTGGAAACCACCGCCGAAGAGGCCGCTCTCGCGATGGGAACATCCCTGGAAGACGCCGAACGTGTCATCGCTGAGCTCAAACTCTGCGAACCCGCCGGAGTAGGCGCGCAAAGTCTCCAGGAGTGCCTCGCTCTTCAACTGAGAGACGCGACCACGCTGGAAGCAAAATTGGCTCGACAAATCGTAGTAGATCGATTCGACGATCTCGTACATCGAAGTGTGCGAACCTTGGCCCGTGCCTACCGCGCGTTGCCCGAAGTGATTGAAAGGGCCTTTGCCGAAGTCGCGAAACTGAATCCTCATCCAGGACAAGACTTCTGCTCGCACTCCGGGCATCGACCAGGCTCATTTTCAAGAGCAGTTACTCCGGACCTCACGTTCACGCGAACCGAGCAAGGCTGGCAAATCGAAGTGCGCGGCGCTGACCCAACTCAATTCACGGTGAACCGGGCGTATTCAGATCGGTTAGGGATCCTGGAAAACAAAATCAACCCGGACAAGGAAGAGAAGCAGCACCTCGCCGAGCATGTGGATCGAGCGAAGCGATTCATCGATTCTATCGGGCACCGAAACAAAACGATGACCAGAATAGGGGAGTATCTTGTCACGGAACAAGCCGGATTTATCAGTACCGGAGATGTCAAGCACCTTCGCTCTCTGACTCGTAGCCGCCTTGCTCTCGCGTTGGGCCTACACGAAAGTGCGGTCAGTCGAGCCACGGCGGACAAGTTCGTCCAACTAGCAAACGGAGATGTCATCGCCTTTGAGATGTTCTTCAATTCGGCATTGCGGGTGCAACAGGCAATCCGTGAAATTCTGGAACACGAGAACCCGAATCGCCCCCTCTCCGACGAGAGAATTGCGGCAATGCTCGCCGAGCAAGGCATCAATATCGCTCGGCGAACAGTGAACAAATATAGGGACAAGAGTCGGTTGTTAAGTTCGAGAAGACGAAAGAGCGCCTAAGATTCCAGGTATCTTTCTTGGGGTTGATGCGACGCTTTCTCCCCAAGTCTGACTTTGCCCGAGACGTCCTCACCCTCCTCACCGGTACCGCCGCCGCAAGCATCCTGCCTCTCCTGGCTCAACCGATCTTGTCAAGGCTGTACCTGCCGATTCACTTCGCCCCGATGGGGCTTTTTGAAGGCACATTCTCGATAATCAGCATCTTCGCCACGGGGCGCTACGAACAGGGCATCGTCATCCCCGAATCCGACGAGGACGGCGCCGCTCTCAGCAAGCTCTCGACCGTTCTCTGCCTGTGGGTCAGTTTGGCTTGCTTGATGATTGCCACCTTCGGTTGGTTTGTAGCCGGCCCAGACATCCGCCAATGGATTCTCCTCGCCCCGCTCGGAGTGCTTTCGGCGGGCCTCTATCAAATTGCCTCGTTCTGGTGCATCCGCAAGAAGAACTTCAAGCTGATGGCGACCAGCCGAGTGTGGCGGCAAACTCTCATCGTTGTTCTCTGGATAATCTTCGGTTTACTAAAGTTCAAAGGAATGGGCTTAATATTAGGTCTTGTGATCGGCCAATCGATTAGCACGGCCATCATCTTCGCTCAGATTCTAAAGGACGACTCCGCGTTGTTTAAGTCAGTGACCGCCGAAAAATTACGGCAAGTCGCCAAGCGCTACTCAGATTTCCCCCGATTCTCGATGGCAGGGGGAGTACTAAATGCGGTCACGCAAGCCCTCCCCCGGTTCGTGCTCTACCACTACTTCGGTGAAGCCGGAACCGGCAACTTCACATTCGCCCAAAAGGTTGCCGCCGCCCCTGCGAGTCTGCTCTCGACAACATTCGGGGACGTCTTCAAGCAGCGCGCAAGCGAAGAATTAATCGCCAATGGCAACTGCATCGGAGTCTGGCAAAGCACGTTCAAGCGGCTCATGATCTTCGGATTCGCTCCGGCAGTAATCCTTGGCCTCGCCGCTCCGTGGCTGTTCAAAATCATTTTCGGACCGGGCTACGAAGACGCCGGACGACTCGCGCAGATCATGAGTCCCTACATCTTCCTGGGCTTCCTCGCCAGTCCCCTTTCTCGAACTATCATCGTGACCGAGCACCAGCAGGTTGACCTTTCGTGGCAGATCGGCCTGTTTCTTTCTACCTTGCTTGGTCTTGTCATCGGAAGCCGCACCGGTCAGGTGTACTCCGCGATTGGCCTTTACTCGTTGGCTTATGGCGCGATGTACCTCCTTTATCTCGTGATAAGCCGCAAGTTAGCTCAAGGCGGGACTCGAAAAAGGGGCAGCAGGTAATCTGTTGCGGATGGGATTTCAGCAATTGGAAGGAGGGCGCGCGAGCATTTTTGATCGGACCCTTCCCCGAGCGTTGGTCCTTCGACTGTTTGCTATGGCTCTTGCTGGGCTGTACTGCTATATTTTAAATTTCTCTTACCAACACATTGAATCGAGTCTATTCGGGTACATAGGATTTCACTATAATCCGCCGCCCACAGAGTTCCTTTGGCTGGGTTATGCATTGGCAATTCTGCCCATTGCATGGTTGCCCATGCAACCGACCCGCCCCTCCGACATAGCCGTTCTTCTTCTATATTCGATGTTTTTGGTTCCGGTGTGCTTTTTCCCATTTCATGCGCTGAAAACAGCACCGGCAGAAATGCTTCCCCTGATTCTCTGGACTTGGCTAAGTTTTGTCTCACTTTCTCTAGTCTGTGGGTCTTCGAATTGGAAAATCAAGCAACCTGAGGTACGTGACGCTCTTTTGATCGGACTACTTTTCTCGCTCACCATAGGCGTATCGTTCTTCATTGCGGCCCTAAACGGCTTCCAAGTGAGCCTCTCGTTTGGAGATATTTATGAGCGACGATTGGCGGCAAGAGACGCAGTTCCAACGGGTGGCCTTGTAGGTTATATCACCTCACTTCTTGCCTTTTCGTTTGCACCACTTAGCCTTGCAATTGGGTTTAGCCGAAAGAACTATGCCCTGATTTTCGCGGGGCTCTTCGCTGTCGTCTGCATTTTTTCCTTCTCAGGGACGAAGAGCTCTATTTTGACCCCGCTCCTCATATTAATCTTGTTCACTTTTGCGAAGCAACGCAGTCGATTCGGGACCCTGAATTGGCTCGCAGGTTTCTCTGTTTTTGTAACATTCTCTTCGCTTGTATGGACCCAGATACAAAATCCAGCCCTTAGCGCTGCGTTTACAAATCGTTTGATCGTTAGTCGCGGAATTTCGCTCGCCCATTTTTGGGATGTCTACCGAGATCGGCCCATTTATATGGGCGACAGCACTTTGGCATCAGTGTTATCGATTCCTCCCGCGCCTGCAAAAACCTATGCGGTTGGGGCAATCTACGGGTTCAGTGAGCAAGATAATTACAACGCAAGTATTTGGGCAAGTGCCTATGCCAATTTCGGTTATGTTGGAATTGTGATTGCCGGTGTGGCAGCAGGAATTGTCTTAAAGCTCTACAACGCATTGTCAGTTTCGGGAGATCGGATCGTTACCTGTGCAATGGCTGGGATGCTTGCAATGGTCTGGTCGGATGCTTCGTTTGAGGGCAGTCTTGTGACACACGGTCTTGTCTTTACCCTGCCATATCTATTCCTACTAAAAGCTCAAACACATGAAAACCAGGGGGACGCAGTTGGCTAAGAAAGTTGTCCATGTGAGCTCCGCGCATTCGGCATCGGACATCCGTATCTTCAAGAAACAATGTCGATCACTCGCAAAGGCTGGATATGACGTTGTACTTGTTATTCCGCATGCCCGCGATGAAATTGTTGAGGGCGTCCAAGTCAGGGCCGTTCCATTGCCAGCTTCTCGCAAGGAGCGGATGATGAAGACCACAAAACTGGTTTGGGATGTTGCCCGAAGGGAAGCGCCCCAACTCTATCATTTTCACGATCCCGAGCTATTGATTGGTGCCGTGCGACTGGCTAAAACCGGGGCCAAGATAATCTACGATGTTCATGAAAACATTCCTGCTGACCTGCTAGTGCCAACGGATAAGGCCTATATCCCCAATTGGTCCAGAAAATTAGTTTCAAAGCTGTTTGGTTGGTATGAATACCGGGCTAGTACTCGAATGAGTGCTCTTATTCCGGTGGTAGATGCCCATATCAAGAGGGGTCGATCCCGCTCTCGACGTGCAGTTGTATGTCGCGGGGGCCATAGACGATGATGCCCTCCTTGATGAGTTAAAACTACTTCCAGGCTGGAGCAGGGTTGAGTTCGCAGGTTGGGTTGAACAAAGCGTTGTCTATCGACGAATGGTCGACTCAAAAATTGGCCTAGCAACGATTTCTTCAGACAAATATCACCTGGATTTTTCTGCAAACAAGGTATTCGACTACATGATGGCGGGAATCCCACAAATCGTGACTCCTGCGCGTTCGTGGAGTGAGATCATAAATAAACACGAGTGTGGCCTTGTGTTGGCCGACGACTCCCCAGAGTCCTTTGCTGAGGCCATCAACTATTTGTTGCGGAATGAAGATGAAGCGAAGAAGATGGGAGAAAATGGACGCAGGGCAGTACTTGAGAACTATTCCTGGGAGTCTGAAGAACGCAAATTAGTTGCCCTCTATGAGCGCCTCATTGGAAAACCGTGAACGTTTGGATTCTGACCATCGGCGAACCACTGCCCAAAAAGGGTGAGCAGGTACGACTCTACCGTTCGGGAATACTGGCAGAAACTCTGGTTGCTAGGGGACACAAAGTTACCTGGTTTACATCAAACTTCGACCACTTCACGAAGACCTTTCACGATGAAAAGGAGATTGGCGGCACTGCCAAAATCATCCTACTACCTGGCACAGGATATAAGCGGAATATCTCGCTTGCAAGGTTCAAAGATCACGTCAAAGTTGCTCAGTCGTTTCGGGAAGTTGCCTCCAAACAGGAAGAGCCTGACATTATTCTCGCCTCGGTACCGATTATGGAATTGGCACTTGAGGCTCTTGACTATGCGGAACCTCGGGGGATTCCCGTCGTGTTAGACGCTCGTGATATGTGGCCAGATATGTTTGATGAGGCCTTACCAAGAGCTTTTAAGCCCATCGCCAAAGTACTTTTTTCAAAGCTCCGGAAAGAAACACGCGAGGGATTCAGCCGGGCAACCGCAATCTTAGGTCATACCGAGTCGTTTGTCGAGTGGGGCTTGAGTTACGCCAACCGGGAGAGGACTGATCAGGATCGCGCGTTCTACTTTTGATACCCTGACAATCGTGTAGATTCTGACGAGCAAACTCGCGCAGACGCATTTTGGGATGGCCTCCAAGTCCCGGCTGACGGGAAATTTCGGGTCATTTTTCTTGGATCGCTCACTCAGCAATTTGATTTCAATCCAATACTCGAGGCCGCGAAGAAACTGTCCGAAGTTGAGTTCGTGATTTGCGGGTCGGGAACCTTGTTCGATTCCCTGAGTTTGGCCGCACAAGGTCTAGAAAATGTCAAGCTACCAGGGTGGGTGGACTTTCCCAAACTGGACGCGCTCATGCGACGAAGTACTGTTGGCCTGATGCCCTATGTTCCAAAGCACGCGTTTGAGAGCTCGATCCCCAACAAGGCCATCGAGTACATGAGCGGCGCTTTGCCGATTTTGTGGACGATGGACAAGGGAGAGTTGGCAGATTTGATTCGGCTCAAAAGGATCGGTGCTACTTACGATCCGAAGAGAGCGCAGACGTTTATGGAAAGTCTGAAAGGGATGATGAACGACCCTATCGGCGTGAAGACGATGGGATTGAACGGACGCAAATTGTTCGAAGAGCGCTTTACCGCTGAGCGTGTCTACGCTGAATTCTCAGCGCATCTTGAGAACCTTGCCCGTCCAAGGTAAACTCACTGGCTGGGTTGCAGGTCAACTCGGATAAAATTCATGGCAAAAAGACTTTTTGACATTGTGTTGAGTGCTATTGGGCTACTCGTTTTCAGTCCGCTTCTTCTGATCGTCGCCCTCTGGGTGCGCCTTGATTCCCCTGGCTCGGTTTTTTATCGCGGCGAGCGGACGGGGAAGGACAACAAGCCGTTCAAGATTTTCAAGTTCCGCTCCATGGTCGTAAATGCCGATAAACTTGGCGCCTCAAGCACAAGTGACGGGGACCGGAGAATCACAAAAAGCGGAAAATTCATTCGCAAGTGCAAACTGGATGAGCTATCCCAACTGATCAATGTTTTTATTGGAGACATGAGCTTTGTCGGACCTCGGCCAGAAGTGAAGAAGTTCACGGATATGTATACTGCCGAAGAGAAGCCAATCCTAGACTTGCGACCCGGAATTACCGACTGGGCCAGCATTTGGAATTCGGACGAAGGACGTATCCTTGAGGGTCTTGAGGACGCGGATGCGGGCTATGAAAAGTACATTCGGCCTGGAAAGATCCAGTTGCAGCTTAAGTACCGCAACGAACACAATTTGTTGAGCGATATCAAGATCATTTGCTACACGTTGGCGCGAATTTTCAACAGCGAATTCTATCCGAAAGAGCTGGCGAACTTTCCCCGATTAGTTCCCGTGATGGAGCAGCTAAGTCCGAAAGCAGTGGTGCAAATGGACTCGAACAAATCGACAGTATGAACACGACACTAGAACGCCAGGAGAAATTTTCGACCGTTACCGAACTCCCGGGAATGGGTGCCTCGCCGGAAGCCATCAAGATGCTGGCTACTCGCTATGCATTCGCGGCTAATCTCGGTAAGGGCAAAGACGTTCTTGAGGTCGCCCATGGTCCCGGGATTGGTTTGGGCCATCTTCGTCGCCATTCGAAATCTCTTGTCTGTGGAGACTATGATCAGGACATGGTGGATGCTGCTAACAGCCACTATTCTGATATTTCCCAGAAGATGGATGCGCAAGACCTTCGATTTGACAACGAGAGTTTTGATGTGGTCCTGTTGCTCGAAGCCATTTATTTTGTCCCTGAAGGTAAGAAGGCAGTGGAAGAGGCCGTTCGCGTACTTCGTCCCGGCGGCAAGTTCATGATCGCTTCTGCCAATCCGTTGTTCTTCAGCTTTAATGCGGCCCCCTACTCGACAAGCTATTTTTCGCCCCTTGAGTATCAGGCGATATTTGCGGAAAATGGCATGACTTGCGAGACCTTATGCGGATTTCCAGAAGAGCGCGGAGGGCTCAAGAGCAAAGTAATCAGCGTTGTCCGAAAGTTAGCCGTTACCTTCAAACTGATCCCCGACACCATGGAAGGCAAGGAACGGATCAAGCGTCTGCTCTATGGCGAACTGCCGCCATTTCCTAAAGAGATAGATCCGTCCACGATGGAGTTAGAGACCTTTGTCCCCACTGCCTCGGTGAGTGACCTGAGCAAATACAAAGTGATTTATGCGATTGGAACTAAGAACTCATCGTGACCGTTCCTGACCTCGCGGTGGTAGTTCCCGCTTATAACGAAGAACACCGGATTGAGAAAACTCTCATACGTCTTCGCGAGTATTTATCTGCGCAAAAGTACACTTGGTCCGTCCTTGTCGTCAGCGACGGTTCAAACGACCAGACGAACGCCATCGTCCGGGAGTTTTGCAGTGAAAACCCTGAGTTCCAACTGCACGACTACAGCCCAAATCGTGGGAAAGGTTACGCGGTGCGAACGGGAATGCTGATGGCCGATGCGCGGATGGTTCTATTTTCTGATGCTGATTTGGCAGCACCGATCGAAGAGATTGAGAAACTCCTGCCCATGATCGAGCAAGGCTACGATGTTGCGATTGGAAGTCGTCCGCTGAAAGAAAGCCAGCTTGAGGTCAGACAGCCTTGGTATCGCGAGATGTTGGGTCGAACATTCAATACGGCGGTGCAGATTCTCGCGATTCGCGGAATCCAAGACACTCAGTGCGGGTTCAAACTCTTCCGCAAACCTGTTTCGGATGATGTCTTTAGCCGGTGCAAACTGGAACGGTTCAGTTTTGATTTCGAAGCTCTGCTCATTGCTAGGGATTTGGGTTACAAGATTGCGGAAGTCCCCATTGTTTGGCGTCACCAAGAGGGGTCAAAGGTGAGCTTGCTTAGGGATGGCACCCGGATGATGGTGGACCTCGTGAAACTTCGCATGATGGGTAAAGCCCAGCGACTCAAACACATCATTGAACCTAAGGAGTCGTAGTTGCAGACGGACGAATACCGTAAGCTTTTTGAGCACGAGGATCGCTATTGGTGGTTTGTCGGTCGTCGAAAGCTAGCACTCGCGCTGCTCAAAAAATATCTCCCAACGGGACGACCTGAGCGACTTCTTGACTTGGGTTGTGGGATCACGAGCAAGCTTATCGAGAAGCGTTCCGAGTCTTGGCTCCCGGTGGGGTTTTGGTTCTCAGCGTGCCCGCTTATCGTTGGCTTTGGGGCCCTCACGATGTTGCGTTGATGCACTTCCGGCGCTACCGAAAGTCAGAGGTGCGGACTTGCCTCCAAGAAGCGGGGTTTAAGGTTGAAAAGCTGTCTTACAGTATATTCTTCCTTTTCCCGGTTGTAGTCTTGGTTCGACTTTTAGATAAGTTCAAACGCGGTGAAGCAAGGGTTCATTTGCCTGAGATTCCCAAATCACTCAATCAACTCCTCGTCAAGTTGCAGAATCTCGAGACGACCTGGATTTGCCGATCGCATTTTCCGTGGGGAAGTAGCGTGGTCGCGGTCGCGAAGAAGCCAAACCAAAGGAAATAAAAGAGGGCGGGAACCGAAGTTCCCGCCCCACCTTTCACCTCAAGCAGAAAGCTTAGGCCTTTCGTCGTCGCATCAAAGCAACTGCGCCGAGACCGAGAGCGAGGAGTGAGCCTGGCTCAGGAACTGCGCCGTTCACCCAGTAGTTGAAGTTCTGGCCTTGATAGGTCGTCATGCCCGGGGCACTGCTTGGCATTCCGTTGCTATAGGTGTTTGACCAATACGCTACGAGTGACGTCGGATTTGATGTATCCATGCGCGGACTCGCAGTGCTTTCGTACATCGCCATCATCCAGTACGTACCTGCGCTAATCGTCGGAGTCGATGTGAATGCGATATTATCATAGGTGGCACTGCTGTTCAAGTTGATCGGGTTGGTTACCGCGATCAGATTATTCGGAAGCGCACTGGTGACTCCAGAGTCGTAAAGACCGAAGATTGCATTCGAAGTGCTCACACTCTCGTTATCCTTCCCGTAAATCATTCCAAAACTTGCCAATGTCATGGCCGATGGAATCACCACTTGAACGCCCAAAACGTAATCCTGTGAATGGACACTCACGCCGCTAAATGGCGAAGTGTTGCCGTAAGTCTGAGCATTTGCTGAAACGACTGCGCCGAGCGCTGTAACAACAAGAACCTCTCTCATAAAGTTAATTTTCATTTCATTTCCCTCGGGTTTCCCCAATTTAAGTTTATCGCAAATCCCTCAAAAAACGGCAGTTTCTCTAAAAGAAAGCCAAAAAGCCAGTAAAATTACTTGTCACGGTTCACACTTTCACCGTTATACTTATCCGATGCGCTCCACACTTGCACTATTGGCTCTTGGATTTGCTGTCAATGCTTCGGCTAGTTTTGAACTAGCTTTGATCTCCGACCGAACCGCCAACGTCGTCCATCGAATGGACCCGGTCACCGGTGCCTATCTCGGCAGTTTTGGACAGAACTTCCTGAATGCGCCTGGTGGGGTGGTGCTGGATCAAGCAAACAACACGGTTTATGTTGCGGATACCAATAGAGTCACACGCTGGAATTACAACACCGGTGATTACTTGGGGACTTTCGTAACCAACTCCGGTGCTGTCACTTCGTTCTCGCAAAACCAGAGTGATGGTTCGTTCAATATTGCTACTTCAGGAGGTATCCGTCGTTACACCATGGGTGGATCCTTTATTCGGACTTATACTTCGACAAGCGGGTTTGGCTATCAGTCAGGGCTTCTCGCCAATGATGGTTTCTACTATGTCAACACTCATACGACAACCTCGGTGCGCCAAGACCGGCTCAACGCAGGGTCTGGAGCACTCATTGAGACCAGAACTTGGGCTTGCGACCGATATCTCCCCCTGGGCGGAAACAACTACATTAATCTGTATTCCTATGGCGTTGCCCCGGCCTCGAACTACTATGAGGTGGATACGCTGAACAGTGGGCCTATTAATACAGGTGCATTTTTAATTTCGGCAATCAAAGACGTTTCCGGCGGAGCGATTGGCCACAATGGAATTGTCTATGCCGTCGGCCTTGATGCCGCCGTGACCACTCGCGGAGCAATTTGTAAAATCGATCCTGTCGCACTCTCAAACGGTTCAGCCTACGGAACGAGCTTCCTACAAAATCCGAGCGGAATTGCCGTAGTTGTGGCTCCCGAGCCAGGGGGAGTTTTCGCTTTGGCACTGGGCGCGACTCTGATCCTTCGAACCCGAAGAAAAGCCAAGGCTTAAGCACTATCCGCGAATCGAAAAATAGAAAAAGCCACTCAGGCGAACCGGAGTGGCTAAGAGGAAGGTTTTCTCCTATTTGTTTAAGCGGCGATACTGAGTTCTCCAATTCCGCTTGAAGGGTAGATGACTTGGGTATCCGAAGGCTCTGAAACGAATTCGCCTTTGGTCGCGAAGACACGGAAGAACACTTCCACGCCTGGCGTATATCCAGTCAGTTGAACTTTAGATCGGGTTCCCGACCACACTCGCAGCCAGTCGCCCGTTCCACTCTTTTGTTCAAGAACAAAAACAGTCGCGGCGTTGTTGCCATTGCGGTCCCACTTGAACTTTGCGTATCCGTTATTGATCGCGTTCACCGTGAAAGCGGTCACTTGGATCGGCTCGACAAACGGTCCGCGGGCCGATTTCGGCGCAAAGCCGATGCTTCCAAGCACACCGTTGGTGACGGTCGGATTAGCGTACATCATCGGAACGTAGGTCGCCCATTTTGTTTCCAATGCGAGTCGAGCGGTTTCTTTATCCGCTACTGCTGCGCGATAAGCCGTCTCCGCAGTGTACAGATTGTCCATCGCGGTCTCATAGCTCGCGGCCGCCGTACTAATAGCAGTGGCGATCGTCGAAGTGAGACCAAAAGTTGTCGGGGCACCACTGATCGTGTTGCTAACTGCAGTCGAATTATCCTTATAAGGGATATCCGGCTGTTTATTAAATGAAGTCAAATTAAACATTTTTGTTATTTCCTTCCCATAAGACATTTTTGCCCGCTCCTCTCGGATCTTTAGGGTCTGCCCATAGAAAGTCAGTTTTTTTTCCCGGGAACCAAATTTCCCCTCCCGGTTCCTTCGTCACCGACCTCCCCCAATGGGCGAGGTGAGTCCCGATCCAGGTTTCCCGCCTCACCCCGGTCTCCATAAATGGGCGAGGTATGTGTTGGCCGCGCCATTTGAACCTAAGCCCCCTTAAAAGCCCGAAAAATCCAATGAAGAAACCTTCATTTCTTATCAAGAAATTGAAGTTTCTTATCAAGAGAACGAGGTTTCTTCACAAGTAATCGAGGTTTCTTATCAAGAAATGAGCATCGCTTATCAAGAAATCAAGGTTTCTTGATAAGCGAAGAGCGTCGCTTATCAAGAAATAGGAGTTTCTTCATAAGCGATCGAAGTCTCTTCATTGAAAAACCAGCTCCTTAAGCGCGGAAGAGTCCAGGTTTCTGCAATTGGGGTACGGTTTTGCTGTGAAATATTGCTCGCTCGTTTTTGTTGTCGCTGGTCTTATGATTGCCGGATGCGGTGTTGAGACCACAACTACGATTTCTGCGCCTGCTCCCGCGGAGCCGAAGGGACAGGTCGTCTCCGGCGTGGATTACAGCATCGAAGTCCCCAAAAACTGGCTCGTCCTGGACCCGAAAACCATGTCTGCCGAGGCGATGAAGAAGAAATTGAAGGGTACTCAGTTTGAACCCAGGGCAGCCAACGTGGATCAGATTCGGTCCAATGAGATGGTGAAGATGATGGCTTACATCCCCGAGCTGACCGTGGGCACTGAACACGCGAACCTGAATGTCCTCGTGATTCCGGGCGCGCCGGACACAAAAACCGTCTTGGAAGCGAACGAAAAAGGGATGAAGGAGGTCGCGAAAAGCTGCGAAGTGCTCAAAGATTTCACGAAGATCGCGGAATCTCGCTCATTTATAAGCGAGATGTACGGAATGAAAATGGTCACCCTTGTCTCGGTGCAGAAAGGTAAGCAATTTGTGCTCACGCTGACGGTGTCCCGCAAGACGGACAACACCAAAGCACAGGCGGCAGCGTTGCCGGTCTTCAATAGTTTTGTCGCGAAATGAGCGGGACGCGAAGAACCTTTCGGACGCGGCTGAAAGAATATCTGGCGATGGAGCCGCAGGATTTAATTTGGCTGATGCGCGACGGTAAGAGCCGCTTTTCGGCAAAAATGGCTCGCCGGATTTACGAGGGTTCGACGGATTTTCATGTTCGTACGGAAATATTGCATAAACTCGCTTGGGATCTTAATGCTCCTTGGAGGTTTGCGTATCTGTGGCGGGAGCTAGAGAAGCACAAGTCTACAGAATTCGGTGATTGGGTTTTGACTCGCATGGCAGGATTACTGGAAAGTCTTGAGGATGCGAGGAAAATGGTTGCCCTTTACCATGATATCGAAGCCCATCCGATGGTCCGTGGATGCGCAGTGTTCGGGATGCACTATGTATTAGAAGGGTTAGAATGGCCGGACACTCCAGGCTATAGGGAGCGCGAAAAGATTCGCGAGCTTGCCAGGGCTCTTTGTGAGGAAGCCGTTGCCGACCCTCTTCCCTACGCCCGTGCAGGAGCAGGTTGGTTGATTGAGAAACTGGGCGGATTCGAAAGTGATGTGGAGAGACTATCAAAGGATGAGACGCCCATTTATGCTCCAGGCAGCCCGAAAGTCTGCGATCATTTCCTGGGCTGTGTTGAAGATCCGTTCAGTATCCCGACGTTCCACCCAGACGGCTCTCCTGCAAAAAGAAACGTTGGATCAGTAGAAACATGACCAGTGCCGGTAAAACTAGAATCGTTGACGCTGCCATGAGCAGAGGCCAATTTGATTTATCGAGTTGTTGAAGTTGTTGCAAGCCTACTGGAAGGGTAAACAGCTTTTGCGACTTGAGATAGAGAAGCGGATTGATATAATCGCCCCAATACATGACAAAAGTCAGCGAAGACACCGCCATAGTGGTCGGTCGCGCCAGCGGCATTGCGATTCTCCACCAAATCTTTGCCGGTGACGCACCATCTAATTCGGCTGCTTCATAGAGAGATGTCGGAATCGTCATGCATGCGCGAGTGTACAGAAGCATAAAGATCGGGGCCGAACCTAAAAGGACAGGCATCAACAGTGACCCGAAAGAATTGATCAGCCCCAACCACTTAAAGATCAGAAAGCGGGGAAGCCATAACGCAGTAACCGGGATCAGTTGCATCGCAATCGCAGCATAAATCATTGTTTGCCGAGGTTTCGGCTCTAACCTCGCCGTGGCGTAACCTGCCAACGAAGCGACAATAAGAGTCAACGGAATGGCAATCACAGTTACGATCAGAGAATTGATGAGATATTTTCCAAACGGAAGCAACTCAAAGAGCTCGATATAGTTCGCCCAAGATATCGGATTCGGAATAAACTCCACGGTACGCGGCGGTGCCAATCCCGGCTGACGCAACGACGCCGAGAAGAGAATCATTAAAGGATAAAGAAAGAACAGCGAGATAAGAATCATTGCGCCAAAGCGCATGATCTCACGCAAAAGAGCCTTTGCCTTAAATTGCTGTGCCATACCGCATCCTCCTTGCAATCCCTACAACTCCAGCGACAAGTAACAAACAACCTCCGAAAACAATCACCATCATTGCCGAAGCAAGTCCAAAGTGGAAGCGATCAAACGCTTCCTCATAGACCGAAAGTGAAGTGAACATCGTGGCATAGTACGGGTCTCCTTGAGTCATCAAATGAGATTGTGTAAATGTGGTAACAAAACTCATCATAATATCTCGCACGCAAAGAAGAATCAACCAAGGAGTGAGAAGCGGCAAGGTGATATGTTGAAAAGTTTGCCATTTAGAACCTCCCGCGATTTGAGCAGCCTCATAGAACTCTGGCGGCAACTCACTCCTCGCCGCAAGCATAATCACAAAACCTTCGCCGATTTGAAAGAGCGACATAATGACAAAGGCAAGCTTTGCAGTTGCGGGATCAACCAACCAAGAAGGTTGGGGCAAACCTAACATTCCGAGCATCATGTTAAAGGGGCCATAGATCGGGTTAAACATCCAGAGGCCAATCAGGGCAAAAGCTGCGTCCGGGATAACAGTTGGCAAGAAAACTGCAATTCTTGTCCACTTAACTCCACTGCGTCTGCGATGAAGGAATACCGCAAGAGCCAAAGCGCCTATCACCCTCAAGGGGATCGCAAGAAGAATGTAGTAAAGCGAATTGCCGACCGATGTATAGAAATACTTATTGTCCGCAAGCGTAGCGAAGTTGTTAAAACCCACCCACTCGGGCGCTGTCAATGAATCATATCGCGTAAACGACAAGCCCAATGCCATCAAAGCCGGAATCAAGTAGAGAAGAATTGATCCAACGAGAAACGGAATGAGCATCCATCGAGAAGTCTTCCGTATGCCACGACGGTGTTTTGCTGACATCTATTCTTCGAGTTGACCAAAGGTTCGTTGAATGATTGCCTTGAGGACTTCATCCAGCGGAGCATCCCCATAAAACGCTCGCTCAATCTCGTCGGTCGCAATGGTTTCAACCTCACCCCAAGCTGGACTGATCGGAACCTCACGAAGGTAAGTAATGGAATCTAGGAAGAGTTTACTATTGGCTGGCTTCTTGTTCGGATCTAAAAATGCAGGAGAATTGGCAACACTGATGAGCGAAGGAACGGTACGCCCTGCCTTGGCCACGATGGTTTGTCCCTCTGTTGAATTAGCAAACTCGATGAACTTCCAAGTGGATTGTTTATCTTTGGCGGTCCTTGGCATAAAGTATCCATCAGCGTGCAAGATTCCCGCAGCGTACTTTTGCTTCGGCAAAGGGGCGACATCCCAATCGAATGTTTTGATGTCTCGATAGGTTGGAACTCCGCGACGACTATTAAGGAACATCGCCGTTCTGCCATTCTGGAAGCGCGAATCGCTATCCTCAGATTTCTCCTCTTCTTTGGTGGGAACGACGCCGTGTTTGAGTCTGAGGTCGATGAACCATTGCAGAGCCTCTTCCGCTTCATCAATGTGCAAAGTCAGACCGACTGGCTTGGTCGTGGTAGCGATTTCGCCGCCGTTTTGCCAAACGAAGGGAGCCAGTCGTTGCAAAGAAGCCTCCGTGCCAAGCCCGTACTGATCAATCTTGCCGTCTCCGTCAAAGTCTTGAGTGAGGGCCTTCGCGGTCGCAAGAAAGTCCGCCCAGTTCCAAGAGTTTGCCGGGTAGGGAAGTTTGGCTTTGTCGAAAATGTCTTTGTTGTAATAGACAACAAGGCTGGAAATGTTCTGCGGGATACCGATGAGAACCTGCTTCCAACGGAACGGTCTGATTGCTTCAGGAAAGAAATCTCGCTCCTGAATGACCGGGCTTTTGGCGAGATAGGGACCGAGTGGCTCCAATACATCCTTGTTCGCAAACTCTGAGTAGCGACGGTAATTCAGCAGCACGACATCTGCCGGGACACCGGCGGCAAAGTCGGTTCCTAACCTCTTTCGGTAGTCGCTTTGGCTCGGAACGTGGATGAGTTCGATTTTGATGTTCGGGACTTTCTTTTCGAATGCAGCGACCAAATCTTGGTAGGCCTTGAGTTCGGCCGGATCACCAAAGACCATAAAGGACACTGATTTTGCCGAGTCGCCCTTACCCCCTTCTGCACTTCTTTCTTCAGTCGGTCCGCAGGAAATGAGACTGGCGGCTAGGCCGCCAGCAATCAAGCACAAAGCAAGGCTCCACGATCTCTTCATGGTGCGAGGATACCCAGTTGCAACCCGCGAAATGGTCACTTTGACAGTGGTATTGCAAAAAATATAGAAAAGGAAGAGTTAGGCAGAACTAAGGCGGGGAGGGCGACGTCTTTACTGCCGTTGTATCATTCTCACGCCCATTTGCCTCCCTCCTGTTAAATCCCTTCTGATATGTCAAAGAAAAAAGTTTTTGTATGTTACGACCACAGTGAGGACGGTCACTATAAGAGCCTCGTACGGAACTGGAACGGTACCGATGAGTACGAGTTCATTTTTGACTATCGTTCGCCTTCAGTCGGTCTTGACAGCCCCGAGGCGGAGTTCGAAAAAAATGTCGTTGTCGCAAAGATGCGAGAGGCTGAATTTCTGTTCGTGATTATTCGCAAAAACTCGAGCACGAACGACTGGATGAATTGGGAGATTGAGCGCGCAAAGCAAAGCGATGTGAATCTGAAACTCGCCGCGGTTCTGATTTCCAGCGTCTTCCCAATTCCTCCGGGGCTCATGGACGTGGGCTGCAAGTTCGCAACAAGTTTCACCGAGGAATACATCACCGAAGCCCTTGACTCAGCCACGAACGCTGGATACGCGGGTTCACTTCAGCGAGCCTAGAGTTCGACAGGCGACTCCCATTGATGTCCGCATGTTTGGCAATTGGAAGCGAGGACCATGTTATGCCCAAAGGCGCTGCTGAAGCCGGCAATTTCTATTGGGATCATTACCCAGATGAAGCAACACGCAAAGCCCGCCACCGCGAGAATGAACGTCACTTCAATCATCGCGAGTCTCAAGAGTAACGGTATCTTGAACCTGAACGCCTGATGTGAAGTCCAAACTTGAACACTTCCGCAACTGGGGCAGGCTTTACGCTCGCACATTTCCGCAAAGTGCGAGCCACAACGAATGCACTGCGAATCCTCATCCGCATTCATCGCCGAACAGTTGGGACACCGCTTCACCG
The DNA here is from genome assembly GCA_021413725.1 of Armatimonadota bacterium. Taxonomy (GTDB): domain Bacteria; phylum Armatimonadota; class Fimbriimonadia; order Fimbriimonadales; family Fimbriimonadaceae; genus JAEURQ01. The sequence goes on from JAIOPU010000092.1 coordinate 21,762, forward strand.
AGTTCTACTACCCTATTAGTATTATCGGGATTCAGCATGCGTTGTTCGGCGAAATCAACCTATGTCCTGTAAAATGACCTCAGAAAAGCAGAAACTTAATCGCCGATCGCGTTGAAGTTGAGCACGAGCCTTGTGTAATCCGTGAGATCGACTACCAAATCTCCGTTCAGATCAGCGCGAGCGTCCCAGTTCCCCGAAGTGGGCAGGGCGTTGAATGCGGTGACCAGAACCGTATAGTCGGAAAGATCCACGACGTTGTCGTTGTTGCAATCCCCGTTTGTGTGGAGAGGAGTGATCGCCGCCGCCGAACCGAGATCCACCGCACTCGTCTTCTTGGTAAGTCCAAGCGGCAACTTGGTGAATACATCGGAAATTCCCGCCGATGGCAAGACGACACCGAAGTTTCCGGTGGCATCAAGCGTTGTGCTTTGGGTGTTCGTCCCTACCGTAACCGTGATTGGCATTCCAAGATAAGTTGCACTCCACTCTTGCAACGTTGCGGTACCGTGCACCACTCCGAGCCCGGCTCCTCCGCCTTGGCCGTCGTAGATCATGTCGTTGACGGTAAGCGTGATCGGCAGGAAGATACTCCCGTTGACACGGCCATTCACGACGAAAATGTTGGTGTCCGCTGCACTCTTTTCGAAGCGAACGGTGCGGGGTTTGAATGTGACGGGATCAAGAAACGGGGTGACCTGAGTCAAATGCGCGGTCATGGTGCCGCTTACTCCGACGATTTGTACCGCGATCGTCGTCGTGGGATTGATCGGGACTTGGACCGTTTGTCCCAGCGCACTCGGCGCGGTGATGACCCACTTGACCCGATCGCCCGTGAGCTCGCTGCCAGTCATGATGGCGGTTCCCGTGAGAGGGAATCCGTTCGCAAGAGTAGAAAGATCCACCGTGCCACTGAGAGTTCCAGCCGGCTTGGTGACCGTTCCGTAGTCGGAGGGAGTTCCAACGAATGGTTGGTTGTAAACACCAGTAATTTGTCCGTTCGCTTGCGTAAAGCGTTGCGACCAGTCCACTCCATTCTTAAAAAGGTCCACGGTTGGCGTCGCGAACACGCCAGTCACGAAAATTCCGCACAAGAAAACACCCACAAAAATCTTCATTCCTATAATTGTACATCGGTAATGTCAAGATTCAGCATTATTTTCGTGAGAAAGTCTGTTTCGGGTAAAATTTGGACTCTCGGCGACGTGCCCAAGTGGTTAAGGGAGAGGCCTGCAAAGCCTTCATGCAGCGGTTCGAATCCGCTCGTCGCCTCCAAGTTCTTTCTAAAAAGAAGGGGGAGGAACCCAAAGGTCCTCCCCCTGTTAGCTTCAGACTAGACGACCTTAGTCGTTTCCGCCTCGACCGCCTTGGGGCCAACCGGCTGGCATTTTCGGCTCGACCCACTTCGTGAAGGCCTTGCCTGTCAGCTCTGACCAGGCGTCCTTTTGAGCGGCGGTGAGGACTTTCCACACAGCAGCCTTCGCCTTGGCTTTGTTAGCCTGCCCGTCTGCCCAGCTGATCTTCTTCTCAGGATCAGGGCGTGGCATGTTGTCCTGGATTGCTTGCTGGATCGACTCATGCTGTTCTTCGGTGAAGTCCATCTTTTCTGCAACCTTTCGGTCCATAAGCGTCATCGGTGCATCGAATTGAAGTCTTAGCTCTTCGAAGCGCTTGAACTGGGAATCGTTCAGGATCGCCTTGATTTGCTGCATCCCTCCGCCTTGGCCTCCGCCGCCCGGACCACCAGGACCGCCGGGACCACCAGGTCCTCGACCTTCTCCGCCAGGACCGCCTTGGCCGGGACCGCCAGGACCACCGGGTCCACCTCGACCTTCGCCACCAGGTCCGCCTTGACCGCCGCGTCCACCTTGGCCACCACCTCCAGGACCACCAGGGCCACCGCCTTGACCGCCACGGCCTCCTTGGCCGCCGTTCGGGCGAAGAGCGTTGATCTTTTCAATTTGTTCAGCCGTGAGCTTTAGTTCCTGCTGGACGGTAGACATTCGAAGGATAACCTCGCCGCCGGGCCCGCGCTGCTGGCGAGGGGGCTGACCTTGACCTTGTCCAGGTCCGCCGTTGCCGCCGCCTTGACGTTGCGCCATTGCGGAAATCGATGTCCCGAACATTAGAAGTCCAAGAGCTGCGATTACTAGAGTTTTTGTGGTTTTCATTTTTTGTTCCTCACCGATTCTTCTCGGCTACATCTAATTTAGGCTTTACATGTGAGGGAGTTATGAGGAAAGTGGGTTTTTCATAAAATTTATGAAAAAAGTCGTTCCACGCCCTACTTCACTGCTCACCTTGAGTTCAAACCCCTGGGCTTGGGCGAGTCCCTGCGCGATGGAAAGTCCCAGACCATGCCCGCCTTGCCCTCTCGTTCTTGACGCATCCGCCCTGTAGAAACGCTCAAATAGGTGAGGGAGATGCTCGGATGCAATCCCAACTCCAGAATCCTGAACGCTCAAAGTGTTATGGTTCCAACTGACCTTGATATGTCCAGCCTCCGGGGTATAGACGGCAGCATTTTCCAGAAGATTCCTCACGATTTGGCGGACAGCGTCGGCGTTGGCATGAACTATCGTCCCGTCGGGGACTTCCCAATCTAGGCGAGGGTCCTCCTCTACTTCCGCAAGGCTTGCCGATTCCTTAAGCACTGGCAGTAACTCAAACTCACTCATTGCGAGGTCTTGGTTGCCCGTATCGAGTCGACTCAAAGCGAGCAGTACCTCGGTCAACTTCTTCATGGAAGTCGCGGAACGGTTGACGATGGTCAAGGACCGCTTCATTTCGTCCGGGGTTGCCTGTTGGTGGAGGCCGTTCTCGGCGGCGAGGGCGATGCTGGTCAGGGGTGTGCGCAGTTCGTGCGCGGCATCGCTAGTGAAGCGTTTTTGCCGCTCTAGCGTGGTTTCAAGTTGGGTATTCGCGTCTTGGAGGCTATCCGTCATCCGGTTGAAGGTTGCGGACAGTCGACCCATCTCATCTTGACTCTTAACCGGAATGCGCTCTTTGGAACTCGGGTCCTCGGCGATGCCTTCTGCGGCGTGGGTCAGGTCTCCGACCGGCTTCAAGACCAAACGCGAAAGCAAGAAAGCGATTCCAAACGAGGCGATCAATGCAATCGGTAGCCCAGCAAGAAACGCCCAAACCTGACCCGAGCGGGCAACATTCAGGGTTTCTGTTTCTTGGGCAACCTGCACAACGTTGCGCACCTTGCGCTCTGAATTGAAGCCAGGGACAGATGCAATCCGCACCGGCGTACCGTTGATGGTGCCAAATCCCGTGGAGACTTCGCCTCGAAGTGACCGGGCGTAGAGTTCCTTGCTCCAGATCAAGGTTTGGCCGCGAGGCATGATGACCTTGCCATCAAGCCCAATCATTCGCGGGCGCCGAAGATCATCATCGCGAAATTGAGGTCTTGGCTGAGGCCCGTTGGGACCCTCTCCGTTACCGGGGCCATCCGGCGGACCGTTCGGCCCCCGGCCCTGTCCTGGCCCTGGCCCTTGCCCCTGGCGCGGAACTGGCCCTTGCGCAACGTCCATTGCTCGTGCGATCAGCATACGGTCAAGAATAGACTCCGCCGAGCGGTGACTCAGCCAAAGCTGAAGACTCCCAAATGCCAGCAACGCAAGCAGAAAAAAGAGCGCGTTCCAGAGGAGCAATTTTCCGCGAAGGGAACTGAGCATCAGCCCTCCGACCGCATGGAGTAGCCGAATCCGTGAACCGTGTGGATCAGCTTGGACTCGGGGTCAACCTTTTTGCGGAGACTGGACATGTGGAAATTCACGGTGTTGGGCAGTGCCTCGTCATTGTTCCACACTCGCTCCAAAATGGCATCGCGAGTCAGCACGCGCCCGACGTTCCGGGCGAGAGCTTCGAGCAAGGAGTATTCACGGTGGGTCAGCTGCACAGTCTGACCGGAGACTTTCACGATCTGCCCTTGGGTGTCGATCTCAACCGGACCGACCACGAGTTGCGCCGAGCGGTTTGCCGATTCTCGACGAGAGAGTGCGCGAACGCGAGCCAGCAATTCGTCGATGGCGAAGGGCTTGACCAGGTAATCGTCTGCCCCAGCGTCAAGGCCCATCACCCGATCCGACACCCTATCCCGCGCGGTCATCATCAATATGGGAGTTGAGATGTCCGCGCGTCGCAGAGCCTTGCAAACCTCAGAGCCGTCCTTTTTTGGCAACATCAGGTCAAGCAAAATGACGCCGTAGCTGTGCATAAATGCCTGTCTCTCCCCCGCCTCGCCATCCTCGGCCCAGTCGATTTGGTACCCGGCACGTCGCAAGGCAATCGAAACGCCCTCAGCAATATCCGGGTCATCCTCGACAATGAGAATTCGCATGCGGTTTATTATCGGACATGGTTATGAGGATTTTATGAGGATCCAAGGATACTAAATTTCCCGCCCCTTGGGGGGGACAATGGCCGAAGGGAATTGAGGGGGAAAATTCAGCCCTTAGCATCAGTGGCGTAGCTCGTTTTGCACGACATCAACCTCAGCTTGCTTGGTCGCGCGCATGGTTTGAATCACGCTGTCAATCCCGCTCAAGGTGGTGCTGCCCCCGATTCCGATCGTGGATTGTGAGGTGACGAGTGCGCCGGTGAGGCTGTCTACTTCGGCAGAAAGTTGGCTAAGTTTCTCCGCCAAACTCCGCGCGGGCTCAAAGACCGCGCTGATATTTGCGCTCCGGAAAGTGTATTTTGCCGTATCCCCTTGAAATATCTCGCGCAACCCTTTGAAAGCATCGCCCAAATCAAACTCGGCAAAGTCCTCCAGAACTCTCTGAAAATCACGCTGCTTCGACTCCTGTGGAGTCCCGATGCAACTGGCGAGAATGACAACTAGCTGGTCCATCGCCGCATCGGCGGCGGCAAGAATCTCGGTGCGAAGAGTTTGGTAGTGAAGAATCTTCTGTGCACTCGTCCAAGGTTCCAAGGCGAGAACGTCGCGAATGTGAATCCATCGGTAGGCGCTTGCTTCCAGAAGCTGAGCGGCGGTGCCGTCAAGGCGTCGGTGGAGTTTGCGTTGCTGGTCGGCTTCCGTAAAGTTCCGCAGTGCAGAGCGGAGAACCGCCTTCTCCGGAGCTTCTTGCCGGCTCGTGCTTAGCACCCCGAAAACGGTCAAAGATACGCCAAGAATAATCGCCATGATCCCCGGTGGAATGGAGCGAACGGAGAAGAAAAACACCAACCCACCCCCCACCAAAAGACTCCCTAAAAGGGCAAGAAGCACGCCCCGAGCGTTGACCGTAGTGCCAAGCTCGCCAGGGCGACTCTCCAAGTACGTCCGCAAGTGCGGCAAGTACTTCTGGCTCGACAGTTTTTGCATCTGCTTAATTGTACGTTAAACCTGGAATTGGGATGCGGTTGAGGGTTTTGGACGAGTTTGGTGGGACTATTGACTCTGCCAAGTGCACGGCAATAGCCGGCATCACCGGTGTTTCCTTTCTTCCCCAACGGGGAAATAACCTTTAGGCCAGGCTTGGCGCCTTGCGCCTACCCTGGGACTTGGCGCACCACATATCCCAACCCCAACGTGGGT
>JAIOPU010000093.1 GCA_021413725.1 Armatimonadota bacterium
GCACGACAACAATGGACCGCAAGTAGTAAAACTATCTACCTCGGCCGTACCGCCGACCGCTTGGCACGCTGAAGCGGAGGTTCCAACATGGTGGAAGATTGAAGGCGGTAAAAAGGCACAAAGTTTCCACTGGTGTTTCGCAGCGGGCAACGCAGAACGCCATCACGGATGGTTTTTTCTTTACAATCCTGAGTCCAGTAGAGCATGGTGCTGGCATTGGAATCATCAATGGTCGTCCAACGAATGCCCATCCAGCTAACGTGCGGTTCAACTCGACGTGTACCGCAGCTGGGTTTGGGTACAATCGTCTTCAAAACTTGCGGCCTACGCGGGTTAACCTGGGCGTTAGGCCATGAAGCGATAAGGACGTTCCTATGAGACGCCTCGTGTTCTTGACAGCGTTAATATCTGGTGGTTGCTTGCCGACTCATGTATCGCCGGTATCTACGGTGCAGGAAGTACAGTGGACTAACCAGGACGACGACGTCGTTGCGCTCGTCCTAAGCGCTTTCCTGTCGGAGAAGTCCACCTTCGACGTCGCACAGAAGGGCGACAGTTCGGTCGTCATTGTGGGCCAGAATTCCGATGGACCTTCGTTCTATTTGTCCGTCAGCCAGATTTCCGCCGATCTGAATACCCCTGGTTGGAGTGAAGAAAAAGAACTGACAGCCAGTATCATAGCCCGAAACACGAAGCCCGTATCACTTCGCGACAGAACTCTTGGCAATCGCACCGTGATTGAAGATCTATCTGGTATCCCGGACGGCTGGGACTACACCACGATCAAGGCACTGCAAAAGAAACATCCAAACGCAGATCGCTTTGTAACCCTGTGGATGCCGGGCTACAACAAGGATCAAACACGCGCGATCGTCAGGTTTTGGTTTGGTCCAACGCCGCATGGCGCAACAGCAACATACTTACTCACGAAGAAGGCTGGAAAGTGGACAGTTCAAAAGCACCGCTTCGCCTACTATGCGTAAATTTGTAGCTGTCAATATGCCTAACAAGCGAGTTAAATTGGGCGTTAGGCAATAATGGCGCGTCGGTGCGCGGATTGGTAGGAAGTCATTTCGACATTGAGAACTAAGCAACATGGCCGGAATGCTAAAGTACTACTTCTGCTCGCTGATGCCAGGTTTCTCCTTTCAATACCGGGTTCGGCAAACACAACTAGAGGCGACGCAGGCTCAATCCGACGAAGAACCGGTGACACGCCGCAATCGCATACGCTTTTGGCTTCGCACAGGTGTAGCGCTCTCGATCCTCTATCCAATCAGTGCTGGACCGGCTACTTGGGTC
>JAIOPU010000094.1 GCA_021413725.1 Armatimonadota bacterium
GTAGAAATTGAACGAAACATTGTGGCTTAGGTACCAATTCAAGTCCCGGACCACGCTCTCGGTGGAGACCTTGGAATGCGCCTCGCCCCAGTGGTCGAGCCAACCCGGATAGGCCTCGGGCACGATGTACGGGCCGCCGCCGAAGTGCTTGTTGGAGACCGCAAATAGGTCATCGCCTGCCGAGCCGTTCGCCCCGGCGAGAACACCTGGAATGGTGCCGCGCTCGAAGAGCGAACCGCCGTCGCAGGTGAAAAATGGTCCGGCGAAACCGGCATTTTCGAGCGTCTTTTTGACATTGGCCATGTACTCGTGATCGTTGCCATAGGAGCCGTACTCATTCTCGACCTGGGTCATCAGTATGTTGCCGCCATTTTGGATTTCGTGGGGCAAAAGTTGCTTCGCAAGCTGCTTGAAATAGATGCCGACGCGGTCGAGGAAGGGTTTATTATTAGCGCGAATGGTCATCCCCGGCTCGGTAAGAAGCCAATAAGGGAATCCGCCAAAATCCCACTCGGCGCAAACATAAGGTCCGGGCCGCAGGATCACGTAGAGGCCTTCTTCCTGCGCGATTTTGCAGAATTTAGCGATGTCATTTTGCCCAGAAAAGGAGAATTTCCCTTTCTCGGGCTCGTGCATATTCCACATGATGTAGACGCCGAGCGAGTTCAGCCCGCAGGCCTTGGCCATCTGGATGCGCTGCCGCCAGTACTGGTAGGGAATCCGTGAAGGGTGCATCTCGCCGGAGCGGAAAGTGAACGGCTTGCCGTTCAGCAAGAACTGCCCGTCGGCGATTTTGAAGGAGTTTTGGGTTTCTGCGGACATGGCGGCGGTGCCCGTGAGAAGGGCCAGGGCGACAAGAATCGCGGTTTTAATCATGCTCTTGGGTAGATTACTTGAAAGCGGGGTTTGGGGGCTGGGGATGTTGGTAAGCTGGAGAACATGCTCGCCCTCGCTGCACTCGCCCTAACGCAAGTCGCTCTCCCTGAGATGGCGAAGTGGCCCGTTGCGGTTCCGGCGAAAATCGGTGCGCCGATTTCTTACAGTATTCGGCGACTCAGCCGCAAACCCCTTACTGGGGTTGAAAAGCTTCCGGTTGTTTACAATCCTGACTATTCGGTGGACGTCACCGTGAAAGGGAAGAGGGTGCATCTCACGAGGCCGATTAAGGGCTATGGCCTCATTCGGGTCGAGGCGATAGGGACAGATGGGTCGTTTCAGTACGTTTATCGCGGTTACCGGGAACTGGACAAGAAAACAAACATTTGGTTTCGGGGTGAAACCACTTCGTTTGCTATTTCTGGCCATGACGATATCTATATCACGCACTATACAGACCGCAATAATTTCTTGGGCTACACGATCAAATCTCTCGGGGCAAAAGACTATCCGCTGTCCCCTGAGCAGCTATTTCAAGTTAAGAATGGTCGCTTTGAATTCGTCGGCTGGGGTGAGCCCAAAGGGGTTTTGGACCACAATACCATCGTTTCCGCGGTCGGGCTGAACGAACATTGGCAACCAGGCGGCTTGGGGTTTCAGGACACCTCGGTTGTTTGGGTTTATTCTGCAGGACAGGTGCTCTCTTTGGGGCCTTCTGCGTTCTTGGGCGTGATCGGTAAGAGCGGGTTCACGTTCTCTCACTCGGACAAAGTAGGGACTCGGGTTGGGCGCTGGATGAATGGGCGCATCGCTCAAGTAATTATGTTGCCTAATGGGCTTGAACCGGTTGGAGCAAATAGCGCGGGTGATGTCTTGCTCCGTCGAGGTAGGGAAGCAGTGGACAGTAGTTTATTTCTGCTGCGCGGCAAGATTCTGAGCAAAATTGTCTATAAGCTGCTGAGTGCCAAGGCGTACTCGACTTGGAGATGGGCTGATGTTTTTGACAGGCAGGGGCAGATCGTCTTCAATGGCTTCGGAGAGAAGACGGATTCCTTCTTTGAACTCAGGCCCAAGCACTAAGCCGCACCCGCCGAATTGTGATAGCATCTTCGGAGGGATGGGGTTGGTGAATTGGATTTAGGGACAGTCGCGGGGCACTGGGGTTATTGGGTTTTGCTTATGGGCGTCTGCGTTGCGACCTCGTGGGTTTTGATCCGGTTTGTGCCGAAATGCCGTGAGGAAGTCGCGATTACCGAGGGGCGGAATGTGGTTTTGGACGGGTTTCGAGGGTTGCTCGCGCCCTCGGTGATGTTCCACCACATGTTTGTGCGGCGCGACATGCAACTTCCAAGCGCTGAGCGCGGCCCTTCGACGACCGTGTTTTGGCTCTTGGGGCCGATGGCGGTCACGATGTTCTTCTTTCTCACCTGCGCCCTCTTTTGGCCCCGCGCCGGGGTGATCGATCCGTATCGGTTTTACGTTCGGCGCATCCTTCGGCTTGCGCCCATGATCCTTGTGATGGCGTATGTCCTTGCCATAATCGTGGGCGTTTTCGGTGCGAACCATAACGTTTCTTCCGCCCATTTGTTGCGGGAGCTTTCGGCATTTCTGACTCTTGGGCTGGTGATTCCGAAGAGTTTGAACGGGATTCGGATTGAGAAAATCTACGCCGAGGTGCTCTGGACATTGCAGATCGAGACACTTTTCTACATCATTTACCCGCTCCTCGCGACGGTCAAGAAGGTCCCGAAAGTCTTCTGGACTGGGGTGGCACTTTTCCCTCTCTACATCCTCATTCTCAAGCTCGACGGCGTGCCGCATGTCGATGAGCGGTCGCCGGTGCCCTTCGTCGCGATCTTCAGCTTCTGGATTGGCCTCGCGGTGGTCACGCTTGTGGAGAAATATAAGTTTGAGTGGTTCAAGGGGCGAGCTTGGGGGTTGGTGACACCGGTTGCGATTTTTGCCTCTTCGGCCCTTCATTTGGTGGGCTTTACGGCTTGTCTTTTGATGATGGTCGCCTTTCTGCCCGTTCTCGCGGGGAACGACTTATTCGGTCTTCTGCGCTGGGCTCCGCTCCGTTGGCTCGGCGCGATCAGCTACGGCATGTATCTCATGCACGGGATTTTGATCTATCTGGTGAACGGTTGGGTTGGCGGGTTTGAGCAGTTCTCCGATCCGCAACTCGTTGGGGTGGGGGCCGTGATTTCGGTTGTGGCGACTCTGCTGTTTTCGCTGACCTACCTGGTGATCGAGGCTCCGGCGATTCGCTTTGCGCACCGGGTGACAAAGTAAAGAGACCCTGCGACGATGCCGCAGGGCCCTTTTGGTTGCTGTGGATTAGCGTTTGCGCCTGAGAATCGCAGCGGCACCCAATCCGAGCACAAGCAAGCTGCCGGGCTCAGGAACGGGAGCCGTTTCTACTCCAATGGTCAAGAAATCTACTGCCCAGCCGTCACCACCATCGCCGAGTTGGTCGATGGAAATGCTTAGGTGATGGGTCGCTGATAGGCCGAGCGGATCCACGCCAATGGTGAAGAACTGCGTGACCGGACCGGTCTGGTTAAACGCGTTCAGCGTATTGGTGAGCGTTGGAGCATTCGCGCTATTGATCTTAGCCAGATAGGGCTGTTGGAAAACAGCGTTCTGAAAGTCATCGGCGGCGATGCCCAGCGTCAAACTGGTAACCATGTGCCCGGCGGGGACGAGGCTACTGTAATCCAGATCGAACATCTGCGGACCGTTGAGCCTTCCGCCGTGGCCGGAATAGCCGTCGTGGTTCGAGGTTTGCACGGAGCCAACATAGATTTGGTCAGTCCCCGCGAAATCACCCGAAGATGGGTCGAAGGGGAAGCCGTGGCCGGTGATGAGGGTGCCGTAGGTGACGGCATTAGGAGCAAGGCCATTCAAAGTTGCGCCAGCTTTTGGATCAGAGCCGTAAGTCCCGGTCCCGAGAACATCCTCGTCTCCGTATTCGATGAACGCGGCTTGGGCGGAATTGAACGCTACCATGCCAAGGGCAATAGCAATTAATTTAGTTTTCATAACTCTCCTGTAATGCGATCTCATCAGCATGGGATACACACTTATATAGTATCACAGGGGAGCAAAAATTGACAACAAAAAAGTCGCCCGCTTGCGCGGGCGACTTTAATTTTGTTCTTCTTAGACCGTTTCTTTCTCGGCCATGAACTCTTCTTCGAGACCGCCGCCGAAAGCGCGGAGAAGTTCTTCTTCCACGGCTCCGAACTGCACGGCTTCGCCGTCGTCGATGACTTCGCCATCTTCGCCGAGTTCACCTTCGCTGAGCGCGGTGCTGAGCGGGCGGGCTTCGAGGATGACTTCGCTGAACTTTTGCATCACAAGGCGGATGGCGCGGATCGCGTCGTCGTTGCCGGGGATGATGATGTCGGCCATGTCGGGGTCGCAGTTGGTGTCAACCACGGCAACGATGGGGATTCCGAGGTTGCGCGCTTCGGCGACAGCGATGCTCTCCTTGTTAAGGTCGATGATGAACATGCACTTGGGCATGCCCGGCATGTGGCGAATTCCTTCGAGGTAGCGGGTGAGCTGGTCTCGCTCTTCGTTTCGCTTGAGCTGCTCCTTCTTCGGAAGGCGGGTCATGTAGCCGTCCTCGACCATTCGATCGAGTTCCTTTAGGCGTGCAATTCTTTGTTGCATCGTCTTCCAGTTGGTGAGCATTCCACCGAGCCATCGCTCGCTGACAAAGAACATGCCGCACTTGTTGGCGCCTTCTTTGATCGCGGCTTGAGCCTGCTTCTTGGTCCCGACAAAGAGGACGTTTCCGCCGTCTTCGACGATCTTGCGGACGTATTCGAGGGCTTCCTCGAACATCTTGATCGTTTGGTGAAGATCAACGATGTAAATTCCGTTTCGGGCGCCGTAGATGTATCGCTTCATCTTCGGGTTCCAGCGTCGAGTCTGGTGACCGAAGTGAACTCCGGCTTCCAGCATCTGACGCATGCTGACGCCTGCAGCCATCGCTGCCTCTCTTTCTCGCGCGGCCTCCGTATAGATTTACCCGTGCTGGACGCGCAGGGCAGGACGGCGGCTCACCTGTTCTCGTATCGACCTCCGAGTATGGCGCAGCGCTCGCTGAGACGCCATCCGAGGGTTCCGATGCTGCTCGGACGGTCAGGGCAGAACAAACGTTTCGCGTGAAACATTGCCGCGCGCGTCGGGGCGTGCCTAGACTCTTTCAGGTTCATTTCACGGCGTATCCTCACGCGCAGGCGCACTTGGATTACGACGCTTTGACCTTCAGAGCGTTTCTTCCGGGCGCGATGATCTGGGATGGTTCGGAGTTTCACCGCGTTGCCGATCCGAGCAACTTTCAGGAGTTGATGGAGCAGGGCTTTTCGAGATATTTGTCGCTCAAGGACAAGCTTTTGATTTGGAAGTGGACCGACGAGGTGCAGAACATGACCGTGGATGAGATTGACGCGATGACGGACGAACCGACCGTGAATCACTTGGTCCGCTATGGGTTTTCAGACGGGTTTCTGGCGAAGTTCGCCCGGCCATTCTTTGGCGGAATCTTCCTTGATCGCTCGCTGAGCGTGAGTCGCAAGCAGTTTGCGTTCGTCTGGAAAATGCTCAGCTCCGGGCAGACCGTGATTCCTGCGCGGGGGATCGCTGAGATTCCTCTGCAACTTGCGGCGGGCCTGAATTTACGAACTGGAGCAAAGGTCATGAAGGTCGACGGAGGGGTCGTTACTTTGGCGGGTGGCGAGACTTTGCAAGCCGAGAAGGTAATCGTCGCCACTGAGGGCTCGGTCGCGGCTTCGCTCGGTGGAGTTTCTGCGCCGAGCGAGTTTTTGAGTTCGACCTGCGTGTATTTTCAGGTCCCAGAGGCGCCAGTTGCCGATCCGATCTTGGTTCTGCGCGGGGATACGCCGGGGATCGTGAACCATCTTGTGCCCTGCTCTTTGGTTTCTCCCGAGCTTGCGCCGGATGGGAAGCATTTGGTGAGCGTGACGGTCCTCGGGCTTCCTGATCTTAGCGACGAAGTACTTTCCACTGAGATTCGTGAGGAACTGAGCGCATGGTTCCCGAAGGCTGGTGTGAACAAGTGGCAACACTTGCGCACATATCGAATCCCACAGGCGCAGTTACGACAGCCGAGTGGATTCAAACACCACGTCGCCCCTCTGCGTTCCGCCGGGGGCCAGGTTTTTTTCGCCGGCGAATACACCACCAACAGCTCGATTGACGGGGCGATAGAGTCGGGCGAGGTTGCTGCAACCTGTGCGGCCAGTTAGTTCAGGGCCACGCGACTAAGCAAAACAAAGAAATGGCGGCCTCATCGAGGCCGCCATTTCCACCTAGTCTTGTCAGGAGTTGCCTAGCGAGTCGGAACTCCTCCGGGGGCTGCCTCTTGAGCCGCGCCTTCGCCGCCGCCGCCGGTTGATGACTGGTAGCCCTTATACTGCTGGGCTGCCGCTGCGGCTTGCTGATCTTCCAGACTCTGCTCGGCCTTCGATGGGCCCGATGAGCGGCCCGCCATCATAAATGCGCCACCCAGGACGACAATCGCCACGAGAGCGATGATCCCGATGACTGCTGCCTTTGGAAGTTCGTTCTTCATTGGATCACTCTCCCGGAATTGGGCAATCGCCCTCGGTTGATCCCCAACCGGAGTCGAGGCAACTCAAACCTGCGTGCCAGTATGCATCAGGGTTGTTGTTGCTCGGGTTATCCTGCCAACGAGGTGATTGTCGATAGCCCGGGAATCTGAATCCCCAAAGCCTACCGGAACCATTCACGGTGTGCGAGCCGTTCATCTTCGCAAACTTGGCATGGCCGTCGGCGTAAGCCCAGTTGGCTCCTCCGCTATAGACCTTCGTCATGACTTCGCCGTAAGGGGCGGCGGCTTCGGTTGGCAAAAGTTCGTCTGCGGTTCGAGTGTTATTCAGTTGAATGCAGTAGTACCAGTCTTCCCGATTCCAAGGGTCCGTAGTGTTGGTAGGGCACATCTTTCGCTCGCCAAAGGCGATGGTGTCGGATGGTTGCGGAACGGTGCTGTCAGCTCGTGGCTCCTTGCCGACGAATGTGCCGAAGAGCGGTGGGCGGATTTGCGTTGACTTAAAGAGGTTGCTGGCAACGGCAATGGTTCTGCGCAGTGGGCCGTAAGGTGTGGGATAAGTTCGGCCGCTGTCTGCAGGCGAAGAGAAGACTTGGTAAGTCTTCATGTACGGCTGAAGAATTCGATCCGTCGACATCGCGAGATATGGATCCGGGCCGTTGGGCGAGTTGTATCCAAGTCTCAACTTTGGCGCGTACGAGTCGTCGTTATCATTGAGGTACAACACGGAACCGAGACCAATCTGCTTGATGTTACTGGTGGCTGTAATCTTCTTAGCGGCTAGCTTGGCCTGGGTAAAGACAGGGAAGAGGATCGCGGCCAAGATGGCGATGATCGCAATGACGACGAGAAGTTCGATGAGCGTAAAGCCTAGTCTTCGTTGACGCATGATATTATTGTTTCTCCAAGAGATTTTGAGATAATTTCGCCGGTTTGGATATCCCACCGGTGGGATTCACGGCGATAATCGCCGAAAGCGCAGGGACTTCAACGGTCAAACCATTGGAAGCGTTGAGCTTCATCCGAGTTCCCGTCAGGGCGTCCAAATACCCATTTGTCTTTGCTTGAATCAGGGCAGGTTTGTTGAGCCTAGCGAGAGGCACGGTGACCTTTTGCGGCTGTTCGCTGCGATTCATGATAGTAATTACGGAAGAATTGCCGTAAACTCTCGCGTAAGCGACCGTTCGTTGCGAATCGTTGGCGGAAAGTACGACCGGAGACCCGCTTTGAAGCGTTTGGTTTGTCGTTCGGAGCTTAATGAGTTTCTTATAGAAGCTCAGCATGTCGTTCTGAGCGTTCGCTTTCGTCCAATCCATCGGGCGTCGGTTGTCGGGATCGCGGCCTCCGGGCATTCCGAGTTCTTCTCCGTAGTAAACACTCGGCGCGCCCGGCCAAGTGAACTGCAGAACCGCCCCGAGTTTGGCGAGATCGCGATTTCCACCGGCAACATGGATGAATCTTTCGGTGTCGTGGCTGCTGAGAAGGTTCAATTGGTTGCGCGAGACTTGGGGTGCGGTGAAATTGTAGACCTGCATCAGGCCGTTTACGAACTGGTTCGCGGTGGTGGTGCCTTGCGCGATGAAGCCAAGCGCCTTATCGCGGAAGGGATAGTTCATGCTCGCATCCCACTGGTCGCCGCTGAGCCAAGGGGCGGCGTTGTACCAGACTTCTCCGACGATCCAAGCGTTCGGGTCTTGCGCCTTGACGTGCTTTCGGAACGCTCGCCAGAAGTCGTTGGGGACTTCGTTCGCTACGTCCATCCTCCAACCCGAGAGTTTTGCGTTCTTCATCCAGTAAGTCACCGAGTCCAGCATATACTTGCGGACTTCGGGGTTCATCATGTCGACCTTCGGCATGTATTCGGTGCCAAACCAGCCTTCGTAGGGCGGATTTTGCTTTACCGAGACCGGGAAAGATTTGATAAAGAACCACTTAAGGAACTTGGACTGTTCTTGCTTCGAGAGAACATCGAGGAAGGGGCCGAACTTGATGCCGACGTGGTCAAAAATCTGATCCAGGACAGTGCGGATGCCCGCGCTGTCGAGGGCTTTGGTGAGTTCGATGAATTCTTCGTTGGTTCCGAAGGGCGGATCGATCTTGTAGAAATCACTCGGGTCATAGCGGTGGTTGCTATTCGCCTCCATGATCGGGTTGATGTAGATTCCGTTCACGCCAAGGTCCTTGAGATAGGGAATCTTGCTCTGAATCCCAACGGCATCGCCGCCGAACCAGTTGGAGTAGGTGGGAATGCCCGTCGTCCAGTCCTCAGTCTTCTCCGGGTCGTTCGCTTTGCTACCGTTCTCGAATCGATCGGGGAAGATTTGATAGAAAACGGTCTTCTCAACCCAAGCTGGAACCTTCATCGGAGTAAATGTTTTCGGCGTGATCTTAAAGAAATCTTTGGAGTTCGCACCACTCGCACCAAAAGTAACCCGTCTTGGTCCGTCTACGACAGTGAACCGGTACGGAAGTGGCCGAATTTGGTTCCACGAGAGCTCTGTCCGGTAAGTTGTATACAATTCGTCACCAGACTCTTTAGTCATTGTAGCCATTTCTCCGGCAGCAGTCTCAAAAATTACCTTTTGCACATCTCCCGTCCTCGCCACAAACGTCAAGGACAGTTGCCCCTGGTCAAAATTCAGCGAAGGCACTTTGGGAATGTGGCTGAGAGCCTCCAGAGTGACCTTTCCATCGCCGACTTTTGCCGCAGACTCAAAGCCTTTGGGCAAGATCACGAAAACGGAGTTCACATGCCCGCCGCCATCGTCGGCAGAGTTCTTGTTTGCCGGATCTAGGATCCAATCCGAGCCATTCAATACGAATTTGTACTCATGTCGGCCCGGTGGAATGGGCAAAGTGACCGCCCAGGTCTTCCCGTCTGCCCGGAGTTTCAGCGCGTCCTTGTCCTTGTTCCAGCCATTAAACGACCCCGCCACGTTCACTCGCTCGAGTTTCTGAGACGCAACGTACTCAAAGGTCTTGTTGACCGGTTGCGTTTGAACCACCGCGAGCAAGGCGAGACTTAGCATTGCTTACCCACTACCTCCGAAAGAAGACTCGACCCGCGCACCATGAGTTCGCAGGGGACAATCGTGCGCCCCGCACCAGTGCCGCCATCTTCCTCAATACTTCCGAGCAACTTCGTGCAAGAAATCCTCACCATATCGCGAATGTTGAGGCTGACGCTCGTTAAACCATTTTCGAGGACGTCACAGAGATTCGTATCGTTGAAGCTCACGATTCCAAGCTCACGAGGGATGGAAATTCCGAGTTCGCGCGAGGCCTGAACCACGCCCATCGCCATGTAGTCGTCGAGAACCACAATCGCGTCGGGGCGTTCGCGGCAAAGAAGCGCATCGCGCGCGGCGTCTCGCGCACTGTTAATCCCAAAATCGCTATACCAAACTCGCGGCTTCAAGCCCCTTTCGGCAAGGATAGAGGTGTAGCCCGAAACTCGGTCCTCCGAGACGGTCAAAGATTTGGGCCCAGCGATAAAAGCGATGTCGCGGTAGCCCTGCGCGAGCAGGTGCGAAGTCGCCATAGCCCCAGCAAAAACATTATCGTTGTCCACGCTCTGAATCACGTCGGTGGCGGGGTTGCCGACCACGACGAAGGGGAATTGGTCGTTCTGAAGGCGGCGAATTCGCTCGTCGTGAGGCTCGGATTCCACGAGAATCACGCCATCCACGCGGCGAGTTCGCAGAAGATCTTCGTAAACCGAGTCTTCCTTCGAGGGCCCGGCGACGTCCACGCAGAGATGATAAGGGGTCTCGGCGAGGAATTCCAGAATCTCGGCGACGAACATGGAAAAGAAGGGGTCGCCCTGGAGTTCGCGGGGGTCGCGCTTGAGAACAAGCCCGATCAAATTCGCGCGTTGTTTGCGAAGCGAGCGAGCGCGCACGTCGGGGCGATAGTTATTGTCCCGCACCACGGCGAGGACTTTGTCCTTGATATCCGCTTCCACACGGTCGTCGCCCGCAAGCACCCGGCTCACCGTCGCCTGCGAGACTCCGGCCATCTTAGCTATATCCTGTTGGTTCACCCTCATCGGTTTGATACGAGGCAACTTTGCCCCGTGAATACGTATTCACAGTGTACACGATCTTTTCTCAAAACGCAAGAGTTTTGGTGGAAAATGGCGAAAAAATAGTAAACAGCGGGGAAGAAGGTGGCTCCGGCGTCCCGCCGGAATCTAAGCAAAGAGTGCCCATTTTTTGAATTCCCCTCGTGACCTGTCCGCCAACCCAAATGCGTTGCCCAGGAATAAATTGAGCAATTCAATGGAAGAAACACCTCTTCCCGGGATTTCGGCGGGACGCCGAAGCCACTTTGCGAACCCTGCGTGAACCCTCCCGACAACCGACAAAACCCCCCGAAAACACCAAAAAACCACCCCCCGAATCGGGGGGTGGCTGCAGGATTTGGAAACGATCTCGAAAACTCAGCCTAGGCCGCGTTCGAAAAGACCGTGAGACTCGCCCCCGACGAGTTGTCGTAGATGACGGCGATGTTGCTCGGCCCGGTGATCGTGCCCTTGCGGGTCGCCTTCACGCGGTAACTTCGCAGAACCCCGGCGGTGACGTTGCTAAGCTCAAGACGCGTCTTGGTCGTTGCCGTCACGGTCGTCCAGCTTCCGGTGCCGATTCGCTGTTCGATGAGGAAGTTCGTCCCCTGCGTGCTCTCGTTGCGCTTCCATTTGAGCAGAACCGAAGAGGTCTGCGCGTTCGGAGTCGCCACCAGGTCAAGCGGCGGATTCAAGATGCCCTGACCCTGAACCGGGTTGCGGGGTGCGAGGCCGAGGGTCGAGAGAAGGTCCGCCGGCACCGTCACGTCCGCTCGGAACTTCTGCGAGAAGTTGCGAATGAGCGCAAGCGTCGTGGCCTTCTTGGTGTCCTTCAGCGTCACCGCCGACTCAAGGTTGAACTTCGCGGTCTCGATCCCGTTCAAAAGGATCGGGAATTCGCCGCAAGCGTCCAGAATCGAGCCGACTTGGATCGGGGTCAAATGAAGAGCGGTTTCGTAGGTCTGGCAATTCTCCGCAAAATGTTGCAGCCAGATCGAAAGCTCCGAATCTCGAGATGGTAAATAATTACTCATTCTTTGATCTCCTAAAGCCATAGCTACCGGTTAGGCGGCTACGCTAAATGCCCCCGTTTGTCCGTTATCCCAAAGCGATACGGGTGCGGTCGGTGGACTGAATTTCCCATGTCGTGCTGCAATGACACGATAAGAGATGTACTGTCCAGGAGTTGCCTCGGTCACAAACTTTGCTGTTGTCGTTACTCCGAGAACGCGAAAGTCGCTTGTCGGCGAATCGCGCGTTTCGATAAAGAAACTCGTACCCCTAATATTGGTTCCGCGGTTCCATCGCAACTCGATATTCCCTTGTCCATCCGAGAAGGCAACAAGGTTCGTTGGAATGGTCGGTGTCGTAAAGCTCGGTTGCACACCGTGGGCGGGACACATCAAGAGTTCCAAGAGACTATCGGAAATCGCATTGTTGGATCTCCAAACCTTGGTCCAATTGATCAATGCCTTGCGAGCATTGCGCTTGTTAGTGTCTTTCAGAGTTACCGCAGCCTTCGCCGTCGCCTTTGCTGTGTTCGCGACTTGATATTGAGTCGTGTAAGCATTGCAAAGGTTGGTTAGATCGGTCACCTCTTGGGTAGTCATGGACAAGGCAACCTTGTTCGTGCTGATAAGTGGGAGTACCACTCCAAGCGCACTCACAAGGGCCGGGTCGGCAGTGATATTAGCTAGGTAACTATTAGAGTCAGCCATTTTTTTATTTTCCCTCCGGGTCACGTTTCCGACCCTGCATTTTAAATATTGGAAATCGGCTAATTTTTCCTCAGGGGAATTTTCAAGAAAATGCAAAAAAAGTCTTCGTTTTGTCATGTTTGAACCTGAAGGTTTCTGCTAAAAAGGAAAAACGGGAGTGTTTCTTCCCAGGAATGTCAGCAAAAAAAGAATAAATGCCGAGTTTCTTCTCAGGAATGTCAGCAAAAAAAGAATAATTGCCGAGTTTCTTCCCAGGAAACTCAGCAAAAAAAGAATAAATGCTGAGTTTCTTCCCAGGAAACTCAGCAAAAAAAGAAAAGCGGCTGAGATTCTTGTCAGGAAACTTGCGGTACTCTCGTGGAGTACAGGCAACCGGTAATCAAAAGCAATGAAAGGAATGTTCCCAGAGTACGATTCGCCAACTGAGGCACAGTACAAGGAGTGTTGGGAGAAAGCAATTTTCGTCTTCGATACAAATATATTGCTGAACTTCTATCGATACGGGGATTTAACGCGGAAGGACCTCCTTGGCGTGATGCAGAAGCTCAAGACACGCATATGGATCCCTCATCACGTTGCGGCGGAGTTCCAGAGGAACCGACGGGGTGTAATTGCAAAACGCATTCAAGCTCTCGGTGATATTGAGACGGTGCTCGGAAAGCTGGAAACCGGCCCTGGCGCAGAAATTGAGAAGCTTAGAACTGCTGATAGGCATTCCGTTATTGATGTTGCGAAGGTGCAAGGTGCGTTGAGGGAGGCAATATTACCGTTCAAGCAAGAGGCGGCCAGGCTGAAGCAAGGGCATTTAGCTTTGCTCTCGGATGATTTTATTAAGAACGAGATTGAAGAGCTGTTTCACGGCAAGGTTGGTCCGGGTCCAGAAAATCAAGAGGCGATTGAGGCCCTCAATAAAAAAGCCCAGGAGCGCTACAACAACCTCATTCCTCCGGGATTCGAAGATGACGATAAAGATAAAGATGGACCGGACGCATACCTTCTGCACGGCTTGAGGTACAAAAGAAAATACGGCGATTTCTTCCTTTGGATACAAACGTTGACGCATTGTAATTCCAAAGACCACGAACACCTGATCCTGATCAGCGACGACCGCAAACCAGACTGGTGGCAAAAATTGGAGGCACAGGGGCCGAAGATCCAAGGCCCCAGGCCCGAGCTGATTTCGGAGGCAGGACGGGAGTATGGAGTTAGATCGTTTCTGATGTACGATACTAGCGGTTTTCTAGAGTATTCCAAGAAGTACCTTGACGCCAAAGTATCTCAGGACACATTCGACGAGGTGTCAGACCTCTCAGCCTTTTTCTCCCCAGCCGGGAAGCTGGCTTGGAACACTCACCAACTTGCTGCCGCGGAATGGTTGCATCGGCGATTTGCCGATGTGCACTGGGAGGTTGAAGGCTTTGATTTCGTTGCGGCGGGTGAGGTTCGTGTGGGGGTGGAGGTTGAGTCCGTCTGGAAAGCGGAGGGCTTTCCGCACCGAATCTCCCTAATCATTGACAAGCTACTGGGTGCCGACGAGTCCCTGGACTTAGCTGGAGTCCTCATCTTTGTTTTTACCGGGAGCCGGGAAATTGCAGATTACGTTGATAAAGTCATCGTTGAAAAGTCAAAGCACTTCGGTTCTTTTCAACTTCAATTTCTTCTGTGTAGCTTGGATAGCCAAGGCGAGCTTGTTGTTAACAAAGAAATTCGCATCGGACCGTCCCTGTTCACTACCTCTAGGTAGCTTGGCCCGAGTTTTCTCCCCACGAAACCCTGCCGAGGCAGTTTCGCAAGTGGTTTCAATCCCACTCATCCAAGGTTCAACTCAGAGTAGCACGCAGATGTCGCCAGGAAGTGTGGTGAATGTCGGTATAATTACGGTGCCGACTTGCACATTAGTGCCAGCTAGGCAGGAAACCAAATAAGAATGCAAAATCAACAATCAAATATCGGAAATTTTCAAGACGACGGTAGGACAGGTGAACTCGTCGCTCAAACCGCGGGAAATGGTGTCGGAGTGGTCGGCTCTCTGACGGCTGTTTCGGTCCTTGGCGTACCCGGACTCTCCGCTGCGGGAATCACCTCGGGCCTAGCGGTATTGGGATTTGGAAGTATGCTCACAGGGATCGGAGTCGTCGCCGGAATCGTCATACTGGGTGGTCACGGAGCAAGTGCGTTGTATCGTGCTTTCTCGGACTCTGCGCGCTAGGGCAGGTCACTCTCGCTGCACGTAGGCCATTGATCACCAATCTGCGGGATAGCCATCCCCCCAAAACAAAAGATTGCACCCGTAACCGGGTGCAATCTTTTTTGAATCTTCTCTAGCGAACCAGTAAGCCTACAGGTCGTAGCGCTTGGGGCATTGGGGGTACGGATTCTTTGAGAGTTCTCCGTGGGCGGGAGCGGCGATGGGATCGCCGCACGTGAAAGCTCGAATAAGATTCGAGCACTCCAAAAGGAACCTGCTCGCGGCCTCATCCCTGACCCCAGCGGGGTCGCACAGAGGTAGCCGGGGGTTGAGCGGAGCGACACCCCCGGTTGGGGATCGGTAAAGTTGCACCCTGGAGGGGTGCCACAGTTATGAACTGTTAGATTGTGCGATCCCTTCAGGATCGGGGACTTGGGCTCGCGCTTCCATGGGCGTCGCTTCGCTCAACCCACGGCTGGGGTTGTTTGATCCCTCCGGGATCGGGAGCCCGTCGGGACGGCGGGAGAACATTGCTTTCTCGAACCTTCCCCCAATTCTCCCCCAAGCAGCTGAGATTCCACCACCAAAACCTTGTCCAACTTGCTTGGATTTTCGCGAAAGTCGGTGTACAATAAATGAACCAGTCGCGGTTGCGGCGGCGAGGGGGGAATTGTTCTCCTTCGGTTTAGTTTGATTTCGGAAAAAGTGTCTCTCTCATGAAGAAGATTAACGTTGGGTTTACGGATCGGACGGCCCTTGCTATCATTTCCCTCACGGCGCTCGCAGCGATTTGCCCTGCGCAGTACTCTTTAGAGGTTTTACGGAAGGATGGTTTTAACTTTGTGGAGCCCCGAGCCGGGACCAGTGGCTACGTGGTCGGAGTTGGGAGAAGAAGCTCCGAGCCCAACAATTACCACGCCCTTCTGTGGCAGGGACAGGCAACTGCTCCCATCGATCTGACGTCGCCCGCTTACACAAGAACGATGGCCTTTGCCGCTTATGGCAATTCCCAAGTTGGACGCGGCGATCCAGTTGCAGGTGGCCAGGTGCGTGCGCTGCTTTGGCATGGCACCGCAGAAAGCGTTGTCGATCTCACCCCGGAAGGGAGTCTTGCAGGCATTGCGAATGCGGTATCTGCGACTACTCAGGGAGGAGCTTCGGGCAGACAAGGGGACTGGCACGCAACATTGTGGCGCGGAACCGCTGCGAGTGCCGTACTTCTTGATGGAGGTGCCTTTGAGGATTCGCGTGTGCAAGGAGTTTCCGAAGAAGCGCAGGTCGGTTGGGCGCGAAGGTCGAATTCTAATAACCATGCGACCCTTTGGCGGGGAACTTGGATGAGTTCGGTGGACTTGCATCCCGAATCTTATCTGTATTCCTATGCGTACGGCGTGAGCGGGGCGGCGCAGGTTGGGTACGCCTCCAATGCGGTGGGAACGCCTTCGGGCCACGCTTTCATGTGGACGGGAACTCGTGAAAGTGCGATCGATTTGAATCCCACAGGATTCGATTTTAGCAGTGCACAGGCGATTTCTGGGAATACCCAGGTGGGTAAGGGACGACCAGTTGGCCTCAGCGGAGCCTACTCTCACGCGCTTGCCTGGAACGGTTCGGCGGCGAGCGTGATTGACTTGCACCCGGCAGGCTACATAACCTCTACAGCAGAAGGCATTGCGGAGAACGGCGACATCTTTGGGTATGGAACCAATGCACAGTTTCAAAATGTCGGCCTCGTTTGGCACCCCGTGCCCGAACCGGGGACGCTTGGGTTTGTTGGGATTGCCTTTTTGGGCGTTCTTCGGCGTCGGCGTAGCTAATTTCGGATTTCTTTGGCACGAGTTCGCATTTGACCCCAGCGGGGTCGCACAGAGGTAGCCGGGGGTTGAGCGGAGCGACACCCCCGGTTGGGGATCAGTAAAGTTGCACCCTGGAGGGGTGCCACAGTGATGAACTGTTAGATTGTGCGATCCCTTCAGGATCGGGGCCTTGGGCTCGCGCTTCCATGGGTGTCGCTTCGCTCACCCCACGGCTGGGGTTGTTTGATCCCTTCGGGATCGGGGACCCGTCGGGAGGCGGGGAGTTCCTTGGGGTGGTTGTTTTGACCCCGGCGGGGTCGTGGAAGGTAGCCAGGGTTTCGAAGAACCCTGGGGTGAGTGGCGCATTTTCTCCGACCCCGGGCAGGGGTCGCGCATTCTTTTGCCGGTTTGTCTCTCGTTAGTGCCTCGGCAAATTCAGGGAGCCGCGCCAACCCCCAGAGTTCCGCGACACCCTGTCGGGGTCGGGGTGGTTTTGTCTGCCTTTCCAGGGGACTTCGTCACCCTGGCTACCCTCCACGACTCCTGCGGAGTCAGGGGACCGCGCTTCGCGCTCAGCACGAGCGGCGATTCCAACGCAGCTCTCGCCCACGCCAAGCTCTGCTCTCACAACCACCTCCTCGCGCACAGAAATTCGGCCGAAAATCATGATATGGATATTTATAAAGCCGTGAAGTTATAGATTTAAGCAATGTTTCGCGCAAATCGAAGAGAAAAACTGCAGACTCCTGGGAAGAATGACCGGTAAAAAGGTTTTTTCGGTGCACTCGAAAGATTTTCCTTCACCATTTATTTCTAAAAGCCGGTCATTTTTCTGAGGAATGACCGGTGAAATTCTTTCGAGCGTGCAGTTTAATCTTTTCTTGGTGAAGGAAATTCTTTCATTGCGATGATTCTTGGGAAGAATGTGCAGTTTTGCTTCGGGTTAGCCGTGTGGAATGCGGGGCCGCTGCGCGGTCACGAGAAACCATCCCGCCAAAACAAAAGATTGCACCCGTGATCGGGTGCAATCTTTTTTAATTCTTCTCTAAAGAACCAGCAAGCCTACAGGTCGTAGCGCTTGGGGCCGTCGGCGTCGGAGCCGCCTTGGGAAAGTCGCTTGACGAAGGTGACGAGCTCGATGGGGTTGAAGGGCTTGGTGAGGTACATGTCCGCGCCGTAGTGGTAACCCTCGAAAACGTCCTTGTCTTGGGCCTTTGCCGTCAACATAATGACCGGGAGGGCCATGAATTCGGGGTCTCGGCGGAGGGACTTGAGGACTTCGAAGCCGTCCATGTAGGGCATCATCACGTCAAGAACCACCATGTCGGGCTTTTCGGACTTGATTTTCTCAAGACCGTCTTTGCCGTCATAAGCAGTTACGACCGTATAGCCGGCCTTCTCCAAGTTAACCTGGATAAGGCGGACAATATGCCGCTCGTCGTCACAAACAAGAACCTTTGTTGCCATCAGTATTCGGGTGCTCCTCGGTGGATGCGAATTAATCGTACCTGAATGAGGGGCTTGTTGTGAGGGATTGGGCGGGTTTCGGGGAAATTTTCGTGAATTAGGGTGAATTCCAGAATAGATTTCACGCAGGGTGCGCAGGGGACGCAGGGATAGAAGGAAATAGTCTCAATCTGAGTCTAGTAATCGGGCAAGGGAAGGATTGTCCCCCCTCTGCGACCCCTGCGCACCCTGCGTGAGACAAATGTTTGGCACTTCGACTTGGTCTTAGTCCGTCAATTTCGAAGAAAGGGAGATTTCACGCAGGGTTCGCTGGGTTCGGTGGGGGGAATTTTGAGTCTGGTCTCGCGATTTGCGCAGGAGGAAGTCTTGACCACGCCCCTGCGACCCCTGCGCACCCTGCGTGAGATAAAACCTACGAAGTAGCCGGCAACAAGTCGTGCATGTCGTAGGGTTTGATCAGGACCCGATCCGCGAGTTCCATGGTTCGGTCGTAGCCGGGGCGGTCGTGGGTTTGGGTTGTGGTGACGATTACGAAAATGGACTTGAGAGCCTCGTCTTCTCTCATGATACTGAGCACTTCCGACCCCTCCATTCGCGGCATCATGAGGTCGAGGACCACCGCGTCGGGCATGATTTCGCGGATTCTCGCGAGTCCTGCCTCGCCGTCGTTCTCCACCCAGACTTCCGCGCCATGCGCCTCCAGATATCGCTGCGCCATGATCGCCAATGATGGCTCATCCTCGCAAACCACGACTTTTTTCCCTGCCCATTCCGTGTTCATCTTAGTTAGTACGGCTTAAGACGGAGCAAAACGCGGCGGAGGTTCCAATTCCGGTACCTTTGACCCTATGAAACTCTGTCGATTTGTTCTCCACGAGTCTCCCGATGTCGTCCGCTCCGGGATTTTCCACGAAAGTCGCGTGTACGAAACGCAGGGCGCGAGCGCCGCGGGCATCCATGACCTGACCAAGCTCAGCTTCTACGCGCCCATGGGCACGGCTCCGTCGATTCGCCTGTTTGATGCGCTGCCTGAGGGTGGGGATCGTGGGAAATTCCACTACATCAACCCCGCCGAAGCGCAGGGTCCGCTCGCTCAGGTCGAAGTTCCGGTGGTGGGTGGTAAGTTGTTCTTGAATCTGCGGCTGGCTTGCGTGGTTGCCGAGAGGGGGGAACAATTGGACGACGAGGATGTCGCGAGCGCGGTGCTGGGCTACACGATTTTGATCAACTTCTACACCGAAGCCGGGGACGACATCCCGGTTGTCGTCGGGCCTTTCCTCGTGACTCCGGAGGAGATGGACTTCGTGAAGGACCACTACATGACGATCCACGTCAACGGCGTCCTGGAAGCTCAGGCGGAGGAGAAGTTGGCTTCGAGCCACGAGCTTTTGATTGCGGCTTCGAAGAGCCTGCCTTTGCAGCCGGGGGACATCATCTGCGGCTTGCCTTTATCTTTGTCCGCGCACCGGGAATTGATCCCAGGGCAGCGGCTTTCGGTGCATATCGAGGGGCTGGATACGCTTGCGTTCAGCATCGTCTGACGGCACCCCGTCACAATAGTCCTCGTGGTACACAAGTTCACTCTTTCCAACGGCGTTCGCGTCCTCGTCGAGCCCAACGAGAACGTCATGTCCGCCGCGATCGGCCTTTGGTGCAAGTCCGGCAGCCGGCATGAGCACGATAACGAGGCGGGGATCACGCACTTTATCGAGCACATGCTCTTTAAGGGCACAACGACTCGCACCGCGAAGCAAATCGCGGAGGAAATCGAGGGGCAGGGCGGCGTTTTGAACGCCTTTACCGACAAAGAACAGACTTGCTATTACTGCCGAGTGTTGGTTGACGAGATTCCCCGCGCGACGGGCGTGCTCGCCGACATGATGCTGAACTCTTTGCTCGACGGCGAAGAAATTACTCGCGAATGCGGGGTCATTGTCGAGGAAATCAAGCGCGGGGAAGACGAGCCCGGCGACCACGTTCACGAATTGCACCTCAGCGGCCTCTGGGGCACCCACCCTCTCGGCAAGCCGATCATCGGAACCCGCGAGTCGGTGACTTCTTTTGGGCCGGCTAACTTCAGAACTTACATGGAACGCCGCTATCGCGGATCGAACGTGGTTTTGGCTATCGCGGGGCGCGTCGATCCTGCGGCTTTTCGTGACTTAGCCGAGTCGCTTTTGGGCGGATTGGCAAGCGGTGGGGATGATGTGATCGAAACTGCGCCGGTTGGTTCGTTTGGGCAGAACTTGATCACGGACGATTGCGAGCAAGTTCACTTCTGCATCGGGACAGATGGGGTTGGCTTGTTTGATGACGACCTTTACACGCAAAGCGTGACCGACAGTATCCTCGGAGGCGGAATGAGTAGTCGGCTTTTCCAAGAAATCCGCGAGAAGCGCGGCCTGGCTTACTCGGTGGGCTCGTATTGTCTGCCCTATTCCAGCGGCGGGGCGTTCACTGTCTACGGCGGGACGAACAAAGAGTCGTGGCCTTTGGTGCAAGAACTCGCGCAAGCGGAACTGGATAAGGTCGCCCGCGCAGAAGTCCAGGTCGAAGAACTTGATCGGATCAAACGTCAGATCTGCGGGAACATGGTCCTTGCGCTCGAAGGCATGAACTCCCGAATGATGCGCATGGCGCGCAACGAAATCCACCACCAACGCGAGATTCCGCTCGAGGAGACGCTTGGGAAGATCAACGCGGTCACGGTAGATCAGGTCGTTGAGTATGCCAAGAAGCGGTTTGCGGCAAGCAACATGCGAACCACCGCGATTGGGCCGTTCTAGTTCATGGATTTGCTGAATCTGCTGGCGACGGCACGGGATGAGGACGCGTTCTACGTTGCCCTCGCGGAGGGATTGCGGGCGGAATTTGGGGAATGCCGGATTAGTGCGGAGGTTCATTTAGAGGCTGTTCCCAGCGGGAAAATTCTTTCACGCAGAGACGTGGAGAGCGCAGAGAAACAGCTGGAATTGAACCCAGATTCTGAAGTGAGAAAGCGCATTGGCACAGCCTCTGCGTCCTCTGCGCCTCTGCGTGACATAGAAAAAGCCGCCCTTATTCACCAAGGTGTAACGCTCGCGACCCTCCATCTGAAAGCCCCGCTCAAGCCCACCAAGACCCAACAGAAAACCCTCAACGACGTCGCCGCAACCATCGCCGCCTTCCGCCACCTGACCGCGCTCGGCATCGCCGACAGCCGCGTCGAAGCCGTAAGCCAGGTCGCCGCCAACCTCGCCGCGAGCCCTTATCTCGAAGAGATCCTTCAACTCCTCGTCCACCTCACGGCGCAGCAATTCGATTACCGAGTCTGCACCGTGCGCCTGCTCGACGAAGAAAACCAGGAGCTAGTCCTTCGGGCAACCCAAGCGACTGTGCGAGCCTATCGTCGGAAGCGGGCGATTAAGCTCGGTGAATCCATCGCCGGCCGTGTCGTTCAAGAGAAGAAAACCGCCATGGTGCGCGATGTCCAAGCCGACCCGGACTATATCGGTCACGAACTCGCGGTCGAGCAAGGGTTGCGGTCGATGGTTTGCGTCCCCTTGACGATTCAGGACCGCGTGGTCGGGGTTTTGACTTGCTACACCCACGATGTTCGCGAGTTTGATGCCACGGAAATCGCCGCGCTTGAAGCCATCGCGCGCCAAGCTGCCGTTGCCATCGAGCACGCCAAGCTCCAAGTGCGCAACACGCTCATGCAGGAGATGCACCACCGCGTCAAGAACAATTTGCAGCAAGTAGTCTCGCTCCTCCGCCTCCAGATGCGGCATAAGCACTATAAATCCATCGACGAGGCGATCACCGACTCGCTCTCACGTATCCTCGCGATTGCCGCCGTCCACGATCTTCTGAGTAGAGAAGACCTCGACCACGTCGGCATTCGCTCCATCGCCCAATCATTGGTGAATCACCAGCTTCAATCTTTCATCAAGCCCGACAAGAAGATTCAATTTGAGGTGCGGGGAACAGATGTGCGGCTCAATATGACGCAAGCCACGCAAATTGCCTTGGTGCTCAATGAACTGATTCAAAACGCGGTGGAACACGGCTTTGAGATTGCCAATGAGGGCGATGTTCACATCAATGTCGAGACGATCCCTGAAGGCGTGAACGTCTGGGTCTCGAACAACGGCGACCCTCTGCCGGCAGGGTTTGACTTCCAGACTTCAAGCCACCTTGGTTTGCAGATCGTGCAAAACCTAGTGCGCGGACTCGGGGGGCAATTCGTGATTGAAGACCGGTTCAAGTGGGCCGTTGCCGAAGTCACCTTCCCGCGCCTTGCAAGCGAGTAATTACTTGTGCTGCCGCTTGAAGAAGTCGGCGATTCGTTGGTTGGCGCCGGTGGGATAGGTATGACCGCCTTCGAAGATGTAAGTCGCAAACTCCATGCCAGAGGGGTTTGTGTAGAACGACATCTCCTGCTTTTGCGAGTTAATCGTCATGTCGAACTTGCGGATCAACCCATCCATTGTCCTTTTTTGCATCGCGTAGGAAACGATGGTATCTTCAGTTCCGCCCACCACAATCGCCGGTTTGGCGACAAACCTGTTGGTCCGCAATCCGACCGCCGCGCAAGGCGCGAAGCCCGCAAACACATCCGCCCGCTCCATCCACAGGAGGTAAGTGAACATCCCGCCATTGGAATGCCCCATGGCAAAGAGCCTCTTGGAATCCACTTTGAGGTTCTTCTTTGCCCAATCCAAAGTGGCATCAAAGAACTTTAAATCTCGGTCCCCAGCATCTCCCACCGCTCTTTGCCAACCGTTCTTCTTTCCTTCGGGGTCGGTCTTTCCTGCGATGGGAAGACCTTGGAGATAAATGACATTCGCCTCTGGCCACACATTCTGGAAGTCATAAGCCCGGCTCGCGTAGCGTGCATTCCCGCCATGCCCATGGAAGCAAAAGATCGTGGGGGCGGCTTTGGTCGTTGTGGATGGGTAAGACCAGAAGGTTCGGTCGAGTTCGCCAACTTTAAGATTGACGACCTGCGGTTCGCGCGGGGCAAGAACGGTAGCGGCGAGAGCGATGAGCGTGACCATGGGAAGAATGACGCTTGCGCGGGGCGATGGTTCACTCACCCGTTAGGGGGCGTAAAAACTCTTCTTTACCGAGAACATGGGGCGCTTCAGTTGATCGTACACCATCCGCTTCGCATGCCCGTCCGCCCAAATCGTGACACTCCCTTCGAAATGCAAGAAGTTAAAGTGGTGCTTTAGATTTGCGTCGTACTGCGGCGGGGCGTCTTGCCAATCGTAGATTTGCAGGAATTGGCAAGCAGGCGCGGGACCACCGTGCTCCCAAAGTGAAAGGGTGTTCGACGCCTCTTCGAACTCGCTGCCATTGACTCCCTCACACTCCATAAAACCGCGGGAATTGAGAACGCAGTTCTTCCCACCGGGACCGTATTCGTTGCCCCACGCCCCGGGATTAGACATGTAGTACGGCATGTTACGGAATCGCGGATCCGTATTGAACCAGTTGTAGGCGAGTGCCATCTGCCATTCAGCCGGCTTTGCGGGACAAACCGTGACAGCCCGACTCTTGAGATAGGGGTCCACCATGCCAGGATGCGGCGGGTATCTTGCGGGCTTGGAGGGATCACCGTACCACCCGGTGGGGTTGATCCCGCCGGTGTTAAAGTTATCATAGCCTATCCAAGGATTTTGCTCGGCGAAGCCCGGCACCGGAGTCGCGTTGCAGGCTGCGGGCCAAACATCGTCATGGTCGTCGGTGTACAGCTGCATTCCCATCCCGACTTGCTTCATGTGAGTCAAGCACTGGGTCGTCTTCGCCGCCGTCTTCGCCCTTGAAAAAACGGGGAAGAGAATTGCGGCCAGAATCGTGATAATTGCAATCACCACAAGAAGCTCGATGAGGGTGAAAGCGCGACGCATGAATATTTATACACCATTCAAAGCCGCAATGGTTGCGAAATCTGAGTAAATTCCAGACGATTCGGCAAAATGGGAGCTAGATTGAAGGCGCTCCCATTTTGCCCTTTAGCAAGGCTAGTTATCGCCGAGGGCGTTGAAGTTCGTGACGAGCACGGTATAGTCCGTCAGATCAATCGCTCCGTCCCCATTCAGGTCCACCCAAGTGTGGTAATTCGGGTCGCCGATCAGGGCGTTGAAGTCCGTGACGATCTCGGTGTAATCAGTGAGGTCGATGACGTTATCGCCGTTCACATCGCCGTTGATCAGAGTGGCATCGACGCCACTCGCACCTGTGTTGGTCATGCTGACTCCAGTCACTCGCTTCGCAAGCCAATGCTCACCTTTAACTCGAATATCATACGATCCGACCGCTAGTGCGGGGGAAGTAACAACGGAGAATGCACCGGTGGATGTCAGCGGAGCTGAAAGGACTTGGAGAGGCGTCACCATGTCTCCAGGGGCAAAAACTTCTATCGAAACGACCTGGTCGACAACAGAAGTGAAGTCGCTCAGTGTCACGTTACCCGCAATCGTTTGCGAAGCTGAGGTTGTCCCGCGAAGTTGGAAAGCCTCCGATCCGGAACCCGCAAGAAACATGGCGTATCCGGTATAAAACACAACGTGCCGGGCGTCGCGTCCGTGGGTTGACATTGCCACACCCCAATTCGGGAATCCCGCAACATCCGCTTCAATTTTGATCCAAAAGACCGTGTTGCCGGGCAAGTTGAGCGCGGTCGGGAGGGTAACGTGATATTGGTTCAGAGCAGTTCCTGGGATCGGGGTCTCATTTGCATTTCCGTTGAATGAGTAGCCCTTCAAGTAGTCTTGCGAATGCTCACTTTCCGGCAGAGATGTGATTGTAGGCATATGATCCGGCAATGAAGCCAATCCGGTATAGAACCGAACCGTGAACTTCGTGGGCACACCGCCGCCACCAACCCACCATACTTCCTCCACGGCGGACGAGTTCGGAAGCAGGAAATTGTCATAACGGTAGATGTCCGAATCGGAGCCGTCAGGGGCGAACCACGAGGAGATGAGGATCGTGTTAGACGGATTCGTCATCTGATCGAACAGCACTTCAGCCGCGGGGGTCACAGTTGCGCACCCCAAAACGGAGACGAACAGAGCCGATTTTGCAATCTGGCGACCGGAATTGGAGAGTGAGATTTTTTTCATGTCAATACCTTCTTCTACTCCGTTTGAGGGTACGGGCGACCGATAAAATACTAATTGTCGCCGAGGGCGTTGAAGTTCGTGACGAGCACGGTGTAGTCCGTCAGGTCAATCACTCCGTCTCCGTTCAGGTCCACCCAAGTGTGGTAATTCGGGTCTCCGATCAAGGAGTTGAAGTCGGTGACAATCTCCGTGTAATCGGTGAGATCAATCACGTTATCGCCGTTCACGTCGCCATTGGTCAGCGTCGCATCGACTCCCGTTGCCCCTGAACCCGTCACACTAACACCAGACACACGCTTCGCAAGCCAATGCTCGCCTTTGACTCGAATATCATAGGATCCTGCGACCAGGATTGGGGAGGCGGTTACGGAAAAGGCACCGGTAGACGACAGCGTTGCCGGGTGGGTTTGGAGCGGCGTACCAGTCGCGCCGGAATTAAATACCTCGACTTGAACGACTTGACCAGCGGAATCACCAAAGTCACTGAGAGCAACCGTGCCACTCAGAGTCTGGGGCGCTGTAACCGTGCCCCGCAGTTGAAAGGCCAAAGATCCCGATCTCGCTGTGAACATTGAGGAACCGGTCGAAAAGTGGAAATGTCGCGCGTCTCGACCATGGGTTGACATCGCGATGCGCCAAGAAGGATAGGGTCCGGTTGCCCCGTCGATCTTAACCCAGTAAACGGTGTTTCCGGGCAAAATTAGCGGACTTGCCAGCGAGACGTGATATTGATTTAAACCCGTGCCAGGAATCGGGGACTGATTCGCATTTCCTGAAAATGAATAACCTTTCAAATAATCGGCGGAATGCTCGCTTTCGGGCAATGCGGTGATCGTGGGCTGGTAATCCGGGTAGCCGGCAAGTCCAGTGTAGAACCGAACGGTAACACTGTTGAGAACACCACCCCCACCAACCCACCAGACTTCAGAAATCGAGGAGTCTGATGGGAGGAGGAAGTTGTCCCAGCGATATTCGTCGGCGTCATATCCATTCGGTGCCCACCATGACGAAACGAGCAATGTGCTAGATGGGTTTGACATCTGGTCAAACAGGATGTCTGCCGCCTTAGCAACGCTTGAGCTCACAAAAATGACCGTGAGCAAAGCTGATTTTGTAATCTGACCGCGGTTCAAAAACGATGAATTGGAGAGTGAGATTTTTTTCATGTCTTTACCTTCTTCTACTCCGATTGAGGAGTTGATAAGGTAAATAAATACGAAGTTCCTGCGCTATTTCTTTTGCTTTGCCAACAATGCCAGATAACCCGACACATAGGCCTCTGGAGTTACCTTGGCGATCAACTCGCCGAGGACGTCCAAGGCGAGATCGTCAAGTTTCTTAAAGCGCAGGCACGCCTTCCCCATATCTAGTTTCTTGCCCGACGCCTTCACGTCGTCCTGAAACTTCGCCATCATCACGGGGTCACCGTAGAGGCACATCATGTAGAGAGCCATGTGGTTCTTCTGGTTGCCCAAAGCCATGAAATTCAATGGTTGCCTTGGGTCGCAGTGGTATCCCGCCGGGAAGAGCGAATGCGGCACGTAGTACCCGATCATGTTGTATTGCATCCCTTCCTCGTAACCCTCGGGCAGGTTCTTGAGAATCACCTCGCGAACCTGGCGGAGAGTATCGGCCCTCTCAGGAGGCAGGGCAGCGAAGTATTCCTCAATGGTATTGGCTTCAACTTTCATAGAGCTATTATAACCTCGGCGTATTAGGTCTACCGGGGCCGCATCAAAAGTGGGAGCTTGCGCTGGGTCCAGGTGCGGCAAATGAGCCAAAGCCCGCCGAAGAAGCCGGCGAGGTAACTTGCGGAGTGGGTCCAGTAGCAGGCCATGAAGGCGATCTGCTTGTCCGGGGGAACATCATTGGAGGACGCAACCTCTAGCGAGATCAGCCCGTTGCGGGCCAGGATCCAGCCCGCCAGTCCGGATAGGAAGGCGCAAACCCACATGAATACGAGAAGCTGAGCCAGCGGTTTGAGGAGCGTTCTTGCCCGGCGAATCGGAGTATCGCCGGAAAGAGAGGCCACTGCAAGGCCGATTCCAAGAGGAAGTCCGACCCACCAGGTCGCTGCAATTCCCCAGCAAAACCCGAGCAGAGTAGGGTTTGTCGTGTGGAAGAGATCGGGGTGCCCCAATGTGAAGTACTCGAGGCAAACTCGAACCGTGACTTGGTCGTGAATGATTCCGTAGAGACATGCGGCGAGAACGCAAAGCACCGTAATCGCCAGCCCTTCAAGGATGCGCATCACTCTGGGACGTTGCCCAGAGTGACAACGTTCTTTCTTAGTTATCTCCGATGATGTTGAAGTTTGTAACGATCACCGTGTAGTCGGTGAGGTCAACCACGCTATTGCCGTCGATATCAGCGTCCGAAGGCGCAATTCCGTCAACGTCCGGTGTATTCCAATTGATGTCGAATGAACTTGCGTTGAAGTAGACCACGAGTTTGATGTAATCGCTCAGGTCAATCGTGTTGTCATCCACGATGTCGCCCGCGACCAAGTTGAAGTTTGCGTTGGTCACGTCGGTGGTTGTGGCATTCGTATTGATCGTGCGGCGAAGATAGCCCTTGGGTTCGACCGTCAGGTCATAGTTGGCGTATCCAGGAGCCGACACCGAATAATTGCCGCCCCCATCAACCGGAGCGGAGATGACGTTTCCGACATTGGTTTGCGTACCCGCCAAACGGAACTGCAGGTTCACGGTTGTTTGGGCAATTCCTCCGTTAAAGTTGAAGTGACCACTGACGGTTGGGGGAAGTGTGAGCAAGTCGAAGTATCGACCAGCACCGTTATAAACCAGTGTTGAAACGCCTGTCGTCACATCGTA
Source organism: Armatimonadota bacterium (assembly GCA_021413725.1). GTDB lineage: Bacteria > Armatimonadota > Fimbriimonadia > Fimbriimonadales > Fimbriimonadaceae > JAEURQ01. Next base: position 27,657 of record JAIOPU010000094.1, read on the forward strand.
AACCGATGCGCCCGCTCCGCCCGACCAGAGAATGTTGCCATTGCCAAGTTGCCAAACTCCGCGTGCTCCGCCGGCGGTAAATGAACTGATCACGGCCCCGGTTGTCGGATTCAGTCGCGCCACTCCGCCCGTTGTGAAGTTGGCGGCGAGGACGTCACCATTGGTCGCGTGAACCATTTGCTCGACGAAGGCAAGAGATGCTGAGTTGTGAAATGTTCCGGATGCAACTCCTGCGTATGTGTATTTGTGAATATCGTCGTTTGCACTAGATGAGCTAACCAGCAGTCCCCCTTGATGGTCAAGGATTCCGAAGGGACTAGGTGCGTTGGGAGTTGCGAAAAAACCCAGAGCCGTGCCGCTCGTGGAATAGGTGACCACCCCGTTCCCGGGAGCACCATTGCTGGTGCCAGCGTTGGTCACGTAGACGGTCGAGCCAACTTTACCCATGCCCCGGATGTTGTCGAGGCCGCCGGAAATCGCTCCGAGCGGGAAGCCGGTAAGTGACCATCGAGAAACCTTATCTCCAATCTGTTCGGAAATCCAAATCTCATTGCCTACTTGCATTGCATGCACCGGGGTTGTACTCGCGGTGAGTCCGAAGTAGCTGCTATTGATTTGGTGTCCATCGGTTGGATCTAGCAACACAAGTCGGCTGTTCGTGGAGTCGGGCATCATGATGACCGTGTTTGTCGGCGCACCTGCGTTGGCTGTGGCAATAAGTGCCATCACGAAGAAGATAGTGGAGACGTTTTTCATGGGAACCTACAAAGTTTTGCTCGCAAAGTGAAGGAGCACACCATAGTTAAGCACATTTTTTGGCTATTGTAGCCTGCAAAAATACGTGACGTAAAAAAAATCCCGCCCAAGCAACTAGGTTGTTTGGGCGGGGATCGGAAAGGAGAACGATTTACTTATACTCGTCGAACAACTGGCTGAGGATTGTATTTCTCTCCGCGGCCGTAAGTTTCGACTGCCACTTGTCTTTCGTGGAAATCGTCTGAGTAAAGGCACTTGCCTTGGCGTGTCCGTCCATCCAGACGAAGGTGCATTGCTTGCCGATGGAGTGAATTGCGCCTTGACCGGCAGGAGGGCAGGTACCCACTGTTGCACCCTTTGGAATTGTACACCACGAAGTCGGCGAGGCCGGCTCTTGAATCCTGCTACCAAAGCGTGGTCTCAAGTCGCGCCATCGGGCTCGGCTTGGTACCAGTTGGATGGTGTCGGCAGGATCTTCCACGGCGGACTTGCTGTCAAGTCCGGATGGAGTGTACTGTGGGCTGTTCAGGTCGCCATTCGCAAAACCAATGATTTCTCCGTTTACGGCGAAGTTGCCGGAGCGGTACAAGTCGTTTGCAGGAACTGCAGTGTCCTGGTAGCTTCGGGTCCACCATCGCTCATCCTTAAACAGGTTTGTCGGATCGTTCAAAAGGCCCTTGCTGCGGGAAAGGTATGTGTCAAGCGCGTATCGCCAGTCGAAATAGACTGTGGGCCAAGTTCCGCCGGCGGCGGGGAATCCGTAGTAGCTCTTGATGATTGCATCGTCATTGTCATTCGAATACATTTCGGTGGCAAGGGCGATTTGCTTGGCATTGCTCAGGGCGACGGTCTTTAGCGCAGCGACTTTGGCCTGAGTAAAGACGGGGAAGAGGATCGCCGCCAGAATGGCGATGATCGCGATGACAACGAGAAGTTCGATTAAAGTGAATGCACGGCGTAGTATTTTCATTTTTAGTCCTCCTTTGGACCAGGAAAACGTTTCGCGAAACGTTTCTCAAATCATTATAACCCAAGTTTTCGAAAAAAGCGATGGAAAACGAAAGTTTTTTTTAAAAGCGTATTTTCCTGCACTCATAACGTAGGCGGGTCAAGGTTCTTGATTCGCTCAATCGTCGTAGCAATCCAACTTACGCTTGATTGTACAGACCGGTTTTTCCAGCCAAATGTTTCAAGGTGCTGGATTCTGAGCTCAAGGGCGGCGATGATTTTCTCCTTCGAGTTCGGGCTAAATGAGCTAAAAAATTCTGTCTCCTGGTGAATCATTCGCAATACCTCGTCTCCAGCGAGGCAATCATCAGAAACCAGGAGTTGCAGATAGTCATTGAGAAACGGCTCACCTCCATCCATAAGACGTTCTCTGAGGATTGGCTCCTTGGCGAAATCAGGAACCCTATCTGACGCGAGAATTTGCTCAAAAATAGGTTCAGTTAGGTCCGGAGATTCAAGCTTGAGTAAGCCGAAAATCGACCATTTTCTTACGCAATCGTCTGGGTCGTTGTAAACCAAGTCAACAAGTTTGCTCAAAACGTGCTTTGCAGGATAGGTTCCAAGGCTTTGGGCGGCACTGCACCTGACAAACCAATTCTCGTCTTTTAAGAGAGTGCACAGACATCGATAGTCCGCTTGAGTCCCAACTAGCCCAAGCCCATCCGCGGCCGCTTCCCGGACTTCTTTGCTTGCATCCGTCGCGCCCGCCCGGCAAGCAATGCGGGCCAGTAGCCGCAATGACTTGTGCTTGTAGCCAATCGCAGTAATCTCTTCAATTGCTGCAGCCCGATCATCCGAAGAGCGAGCATTGCCCTTTCGAAGGAGCATCGGAATACGATTCTTTGACTCTTTCAGGGTTCCTGTATCGATGGTGAAGTGCTTTGGAATGGCATTAGCTTAGCGTAGAATTCTAAGGGTTCGCAAAAATCGCTTGCATTTCCAGTAATCTAAGTTTATGAAGATAATCTGCGTGGTCGTAGCTCTCGGCGCATCGTTGTTTGCCCAGGCAATGGGGACTTACGTTCTCAGGGGCACCGGTATGATCCAGGGCGCGAAACAGAAAATCGAGATCGTCTACGACGAACAGTTCAGATTTCGAGAAACCGTTCGGGGACCGATTCCTGAAGTGACCGCGTTTGACGGAAAAAAAATGTGGGTTGTGGGTAGCTCAGGTGTGGGGCATACAGTCTTTGCCGGAGCGGCGGACTTTTCGGTGATTCCGATGATGGTTATGACGGGCCAATGGAAAATGCCGCAAAGCCCGTTACAGATGACCGCAACCACCACGAACTCATTCACGTTACGGCTCCGGGAATCCGGACAGGCGGTGAGTCTATTGTTGGACCCGCTTACGAATAATCCGATCGAGATGACGCATTGGGGTGCGGACGGGGTGGATAAGTGGACGCTGAGCAATTATAAAACTCAACACGGAATCACTTTCCCAGGGCACGTTGAGGTTCACGGCGGAGGTCAAGCGATCTCGCTGGATTTTGAATCAGCTGCGGTTTTACCTGCGGAGGGAGATTTCAAGATGCCATCGCCAGACGGTTCGGCGACTTATATAAAAGGAGCAAAGCCAGAAATCGAGGTGATGCGAAGGTTTGGATATTTGTTCGTCAAGCCGCTTGTGGCGGGGAAGGACGTGGGCTGGTTCATTCTGGATTCAGGCGCGGATGTGATGGTTCTCGACCCGGCGATTGCGAGGGAACTTGGGGCAAAGAAGATTGGCGTCCAACCGACCGCCGGGGTTACGGCTACCGTTGATTTGGACATCTTTCGGGGGCCGACATTTCAACTCGGCCCGGTTCGCCTTAAGAGTCCCGCCTTCTTTGGTCTTGATCTGGCGGATATTGGAAAGGCATTAGAAATCAAATTGGGGGGAATTGTTGGGTACGACTTCTTTGCTCGATGCGGGGTGGATATCGATCCTAGTGCGAAAGTGATTGGCGTTTATCCTCCGGATGCTTTCGTAGCTCCTCAAAACGTAAACTGGGTGCCGATGGATTTCAACTCTAATGTGCCGGTGGTTTCGGCAAAATTTGAGGGCGATCGCGAAGGGCTCTTTAATCTCGACACCGGTTCCGGGTCCACCGTTGACTTCTGCAGTCCGGCCGTGGTGAAGTTTGAGCTACTGAAGGACCGCAAAGTTGGGACATCGCAGACGGGCGGGGCGGGCGGTTCTAGTGTGAGTAAGACTGGGAGTGTTAAGTTTTTTGAGTTTGGAGGCCGTCGGTTCGAGAATCCATCGGTGGGTTTTCAGGTTACGGAGAAGGGTCTGCTCTCGAGTCCTTACTTTACGGGGAATATCGGCATGGGCTTCATGGGCAAGATGCGCGTGATTTTTGACTACGCGAATCAGCGGGTGTCCCTGAAGTAAGGGCTAAAACTGGTCGGTCATGAACATCGATGGCAGGTCGGGCATACCCTTCACCATGACATACAGGTCGTGCTTGGATTGCCCAATCGGTATTCGCAGTTCCGAGCTGAGACTTCGCATCCCGATCCATTCAGAACCGGCAAGGACAGGCCAAGCCCCGCAGGGTTCTGGGACAATGGCTTCCCGCACGAGCGAGGTTTCGCTGCAGATGTACCCACCCCCAACCTCCTCGCAGCAGCGTAGATTCCATTCCCAAAACTTCCAGCGAGGTTCGGTTCGGATGAGGCGACGAGGATCGGCGGCCGCCCACCGGTTGTAAATCAGGTGGACCTCTTGGTTCGAAAGGACGTATGGCTCGGGAGTCATCGCCGCTTGCAAGGGGGCACGAATGACATCGTCCACGTGTTCGAATCCGAGCGACTCGTAGAGATCCTCTTGGTGCGCAAACAGCATGAATCCACGAAATCCTTGAGCTTCGACCGATTTACACGATTGTTCGATGAGCTGTCCAGCGTATCCGTTGCCGCGCTTGCCTAACTTCGTCGCAACACCGGAGATTCCAATGGAAGTTCCCCAGCTAAACTCGAGCGGAGTCATGGTGAGGATGCTGACCATTTCGTCGCCCTCGAACGCGGCCCAATTCTGGCGATGGTCGTGGAGTGGCTCCGAAAAGAAAATCGAAGAAGCGCGGTTGTAGTCCAAATCGAACACACCGCAAAGGAGTTGTAGGAAAGTTTGCTCCTCAGATCGACCAACTTGACGCACTTCTATCATGGTTTGGTCGCAGGAATCTCACTTTGGCGTTGGATGATCACCGTGATCTCGACGGTTGTCCCTGGGATGGCCTCGACCCCTTCTGGAAGGCTCACCCTGACCTTTCGAGTGAAGTTCGTGCTTGCATTGGTCAAATCTATCGGCTCAGTTTCAAGACTCTGCAGACTGCCTATCACCCCACTTTTGCCCACCACTTTGAGTTGCAATGGCGCAATCGTGTAGGCACTGACGGTGTACCCAAAAGCGAGAGCGCCTTTCCATTTGGGGTTGATGAGAAGATTTTTGCTCGATGGGGCGGCGGCGAGACCGGGGAAGATATTGACCGTCGTAGGGTCAGTTTTGGCAAAGGGCACGGGGCGATCACGGGAGTCGAGTACGACGACGGGGACTTGGACGGAGGTTGTCCCGGGTTGAAGCTTCTTGAGTTCGAGGACGGCTTTTACGCGCTTCAAAGTCTTTAACGAAGCTTCGGGGAGACGGACGGTTACCGTTTTTGGCTGGATGGTTGCTCCGTCGTAGCGGAGTTCGCTGGGAGCATCGCCAATCGCCTCGACGGTGACCGGGAAGGTGACCTCGCGCAATTTATCGAGCGTCACTCTGGCGAGGGCATTTTTAAGGGAGAGGCCGACGCCTACGCTGGAAGGAACGGTGAGACTGATGGTGTAGACCCTGGGGCCGGGCAATCCTTGGGCAAGATCCACCTGTGCAGATAAGGCAGCGGAGTCGATGCGCGCGAGTTGCGACGATGTCCCTTCGGCGAGTACTCCTACCGTTTCCGGAGCAAAGGTAACCACATACGCGCTTGGAACGTTCTCAAAGCGCAAGGGGACTTGGATTTCGAGTTGGCGAACGGCCTCCTTTTGCCCAAAATTCACCCATAGGAGAAGAGACAGAAACACCGAAATTATGCTGAACAGGATTCGGGTACCGAGCGGCATCAGGCGACCACCTCTTCTTTTCGGCGTCGGCGCGGCTTTTTGGGAGTCTGGTCGTCGCCGAGGAGTTCCTTTTTCAGGCGATCGCGCAGGGCTTGGGTGTCGGGGAGGCGTTCGAGTCGACCATCGACTGCAAAGCTGATGATCCCGCGTTCCTCACTCACGATGATGCAGATCGAGTCGGACTGCTCTGTAATCCCGATTCCAGCGCGGTGGCGCATGTGGAGGTGGGAGTCGATCCGGGCGTTTTCTGAGAGTGGCAATCGGCAAGCTGCGGCTGAGATCACGTTGCCACGTACCACAGTCGCGCCATCGTGCAGGGGGCCCTGATCGTAAAAGATTGAGCCAAACAGCGCGGCGGAGACCGCAGCATTCAGGCTCACGCCCGTCGCGATGATATCGTCGAGGTGAACACCGCGCTCAACGACGATGAGGGCTCCCGTCTTCGTGCTGGAGAGTTCGGCAACGGCAGCAACGATTTCTTCAAGGGTAGTCGAACTGACAGCCCGCTCCTTTGCAAATGGTCGGTCGGTGAAGTCGCCTAGTTTGCCAAAGCCTTCGAGGGTTTGGCGAAGTTCAGGAAGAAATAGAATAACCAAGGCGACCGGACCGAGCAGGGTCGCCTTTTCTAGCAGCCAGTGCACGGTACGAAGTTGGAAGACCTCGCTCAGTACAAGAGCGACGATGAAAACGATAATTCCGACCAGAATTCTCCAGGCGCGGGTGGAGCGGACGAGGACGAGGAGTTTGTAGGCGATGAAGGCGACAAGAAGGACATCCACGACTTGGATGAGCGTTTCCTGAGTCGGGGGCCAAAGTTGCGTAAAGCGCCGCCAAATTTCCATTGAAAGAGTCCCTCTATTTTAACTGAAAAGGTATTGTTATTGAATTCATGGACCCCGCGAACAAAAACCTTGAGTCTTGCCGACAGCAGATCGACTCGATTGATGCCCAATTGATCGAACTTCTCAGCGCCCGCGCGCAGTGCGCGATCGATATTGGGCACCTCAAAGGTCTCTCCGACAGCCCGTTTTTTACTCCTGAGCGCGAGCAACAGATTTTTTCGGCCTTGAAGGAACGGAATCCTGGCCCCTTGCAAACCAAGCAACTCGTCGCGATTTATCGCGAGATCATCAGTGCGGCGAGGGCTGCAGAGAAGCCTCTTCGCGTGAGCTATTGGGGGCCGCAAGGAACCTTTACCAATATGGCGGCGATTCAGACTTTTGGAACGAGCACCGAGTTTTTGGCTAAAGACACGATCGGCGATGTCTTTCTCGCGGTGGAACACGGCGAAGCCGACTACGGCGTGGTTCCGGTCGAGAATTCCACGGCGGGGATCGTCCCGGAGACTTTGGATACGTTTCCTTTGACCAACGTCAAAATTTGCGCCGAGAGCTATGTGAATATCAATCACCACCTGGTTTCAAACGCGACTGATTTGGATATGATCAAGCGCGTGTACGCCGGTCCTCAGCCCAGCCAGCAGTGTCGTCTGTGGCTGAAAACTAATCTCCATCACGCGGAGATCGTCGACACGATTCCGACCGCGAAGGCCGCGCAACGCGCGATGGAAGACCCCGAGGGCGCGGCGATTGCAAACTCGCTCGCGGCGACTCTAATCGGCATTCCCATGCTCGCCGAACACATCGAAGACCAACCCCATAACCGCACGCGGTTTCTGGTTATCGGCTACAACGAGCCGAAGAAAACAGGGAAGGATAAAACCAGCCTCATGTTCAACCTCCGCAATCGACCCGGCGAGCTTTATCGGACGCTGGGAGCGTTTGAGAAGTACGACGTAAACCTCATGATGATCGAATCCCGCCCCGCGCAGAGGGCGAGTTTTGAGTACATTTTTTATCTCGATTGCTCGGGCCACCTGAGCGACGACAATCTTCAAAGTGCGATATCCGCGGTACGGGAATCAGCGCTCGAGACAACAGTCTTGGGTAGTTACCCGGCGATGGAATAGCAACGGAGCGAGGTCTTACTCGCCGGTTTGATTAAATTTTGTGATCACAATTGTGTAGTCGGTGAGGTCAACAACCCCATCGCCGTTTAGGTCCGCCCGAACGTCCCAATTTCCGCTTGACGGGAGGGCATTGAACGCGGTGACGATGATGGTGTAGTCCGAAAGGTCCACGGCGTCATCGCGGTTGGAGTCCCCGTTGACGAGGGTTGCGTTGACGTTATTCACCGTCCCTGCACCGAGATTGACGTTGGTCACGGTCTTGGTAAGCCAGGTTCGGCCCTGGAAGGCTATGGTGCGAACCCCGGTCTGGTTGGAAGTGAACGAGTAGTCGCCCTGGGCGTTAAGGGGGACGTTGGGGATGGTTTCCAGCACAGTTCCGCCCGCGTCTCGCACTTTGACAGTCACAGTTTCGGCAGCGACGCTCCCAGAAAAATCGCTCAGAGTGAGCCGCCCGGAAACGTTGGCCCCACTGAGGTTGAGGACAAATGCGGAGGACTTGCCGATGCTCGGATTGCGGGCTGTGCCGATGAATTTCTTACCATCGGAACTCATGTCCCTTATTCGGTCAATCTGCCATGGGCCGAGCAAACTGCCGAATGAGGATGAAATGTAAGCGTTCAGGTTTATCGGAGCTGAAGTTGTACTGAGAAGGTAGGGTTGCCTAAGGCCCTGAGGATTTTCGGCTTCGCCAACAACAAAGGTGCCATCCGATGAAACATGCGAAACGCTAGGGCGGCTGTCTTCTAGCCCGGTAATATCATAGAAGACTGTGGTTCCATCGGAGATTTTGAACCGAAAAATTTGGGTTGAGGAAAATGCGCCTACCGCACCTACGATGAACTGCCCATTGCGGGAAATTCCGTCGGCGGTTTGTAGCGAGTTTCCTGTTGGGTTCGGGAGGGCAACGGTACTTGCAGCTGGGGTCCAATAAAATCCGCGAAGTCCGCCGGCAACGGGATAGGCAGTTCCTACAACAACCGAACCAGTCTTGGACATGGTGGACGCGCCTTGGCTGAACGATCCGGGGATATTCGGTAGTGTCACCGTTGAAGTGCCATTGCCGGTAAAGAAATCTGAAATGAAATCGCCACCGGGTGAAATTCTGAGTGTAACAAACTCATTGCAGGTGGCGGAAGCTCCTATCAGTTCGTACGTCAATCCAGGATAGTCGGGCGCTGTCGGTGCCCCTGGGATCCATGAAAAATTGAAATAAGCTCCCGAGGCAAGTCGTGAGCCCGTCCCGATGACCTTGGTTCCAGCGTCATTGACAAAGGAGTTATAGAGTCGCCAAACGAGTGGATCGGCAGGAATTACGAGGGGGACATATTGTAGAGAACCATTGACCCACAGAGTGGATCTGATGATATTATCCAGCCTAAATCTTCCAGCGACAAACTGCCCATCGTCGGAGATACTTTTCGCAAAAGAGGAACTGGTTCCGAGCGGATCGAAGACTGTGAAGGAGGCAGCGAGGCAGGTTTGTCCGGTTAGTAGGGCAAATACTGGGAGGAGTCTTCGTAGTTTCATCTAACTATTATAAGCCCATTTTTCGAAAAAGGCAAGTTTGCGCATGAGTTTTTTAGGCTTGCTGCCCGCGCGTTTACGGATTTCTAGGGCATTTGACTAATGACACTCTCCAGAACGCGATTCCGGCGGTCCGGGAGGCGGCGTTGGAGTAGGGAATCGACGTTCATTCACAGTGCCTCTTTCCCCCTGGCGGGGCTGTTTGAGGGTAATTTTAGGTTCAACCGGACGGCGGGCTGGGTGGATTTTTGGGCATTTTTGTTGTGAACTGTGAATTTCGGGAGGGATAGAAACGGGCGGGACGCCCGTGGTCCGGGATGCGGACGGGACGTCCGCGCTCCAAGTTCATTTGGTGATCATCATGTCCTCCGGCTTGGGTGATTGAAATATGATGTTCGAATTTGAACCTAACTACAGGGTTGGCCTTGGGCGGGGTATCTGTCAACTGCTGGCCTCAAAAAGTGGAGGTACTTAGAGGTTTCTCGAACGTTCAATAATTGTACGATGAAGCCCAAATTCAAAAAGGCGGGAGGACAAGAATGCGACTTACGATTGTAATATTGACCCTAATACTGGGCATACCGAACGCCGTTGCGGCTGTTTACGGCTATAGGAAACTTGAAAACTCCAAAATAGAAATATTTACCATACATGGAAGTACTGCGGGAAATTCCAAGATAATAGAATGCTTGAGCGTGGACCCAATTGATTCAATCTATGTGGCGCCGGGACTAAAGTTCTACGCCCTTGTGACTACAAGTAAAACTAGAGCTCAAACCTTACAATACGTTGGGGGCGGCCAATCGAAGAGTCGGAGCGCGAGCGTGCCAGCCGACCACAGCGTAATCGATATAATGCCTTCTCCGCATGGCTTCTATGCGCTTTTAATGTCCACCCATGGTTTAGTGCAAGAGTGGAGTCTTAACGGAGAAGTCTGGAGCCTTATTGACGCCCCAGAAAAGTTTACGAACATTCAAAAATTCACCCTGTTCAGATATCCGAGGATCGTTAAGCAGGTCTGGACTAAGTTGAAGCCAGACGCTAAAATCTTTCTCGCCGAGCAAGCCGGTCCATTAGAGTATGATACGGTATTTGGGTATGGTCGCTCAGGCACGTCATTGGCAAGTTACAACACTACTGACGGTGGATACTTGATTCGTGACGACGATATCGGTCAATCTGGTAGAGGTTTTAGATATGTACTAGCGGGCCGGAAAACCAAAATTGTGATTCAAGACTATGTTGAAGCACTCTGCAACGAAGGAGATTATGCATATATTGAACAGAGACATGGGGTTGACGTGTTTTCTAATTCAGGAAGACTGATACACACGTTCAAGGGCGTACATCTTTGCGTCACCATGGACTAAATTTTGCGATGCGTATTTGCGAAATCAGCTTTTCGGCTCTGGCGGAACCTGTCCACGATCTTGCGAAGGCAATCTTGATGCACCGAGAAGCGAATTTCCCTCCCGGTTCCTTACGTCACCGACCTTCCCCAAGGTGCGAGGTGGATTCTGGTTCGCGCGCTTCGAAGTCCTTCGCAACTAGGCAATATCCGCTAGAAAACCAGTTAAGACTGGGTAACTGCTAGTTCTTGTGTGAGCTCTTCTTGAACCAGTCATCCGGACGTTGGCGGTACTTATCCACGAGTTGCTGGAGCTTTGCTCCATGCTCTTTCAGCGCGGTGTGACCATGGAAAACAATGGCAGTAGGACGTCCAAGATCGTCCCAAAGGACCATGGATTCCGGCATGTCGCCGGTTCCGCAGTCGATGGGCGTTTCCCGAGCGATAGAGCCATCTCGGGTGGAAAATGAAATCGCCTCCACAATCGCTTTTATCTCCCCTGGGTCCTGGACTATTTGGGCCTCGATCATATTTTCCCCTTTTAAAAACAGTGCACCTTCCAAAGTGGCTTTGACGAGTTTCCGTTTCTGGAGTTGCTTGCCGAGCGACTGAACCGCTCGATTGGAGAGTCTGCCAGACTCGGTGTGCCCCTGGTTCAATCCTCTCCATACCAAACAAAATCCGATTGCTAAGAACAATATTATTGCGCTGAAGAGGATGGGCTTTCTCACTTGCTTTTCAAAATCAGGACTTGAAAACCACTGATGACGTTCGGGAATATCCGGGTGATGGCGAAACGACTGAGTCGATTCGTCGCTTCATATTGTTCTGAGTTGCGGTACAAAGAGTGCTTAATCATGGTTAATGCCTCGTTTTGACTCCGATATAAACCGCTTCATTTTGTTAGCAAAGTCCTCACCGTATCCACCCGTTTGACCCAGATAATCACTCGAAAATCTAGTTTCGATAATCTTGCCATCATTTTGAATGACTTGAACTCCTAATATTGTGTCCCCCTCGTATGTTCGCTCCCAATCTCCCCTCTCCGAAATTGCGTTCTGTAAGCTGTGTAGTAGTTGGCGAATGTTCTCAGGTTTACGAATAGCGTAGTACCTATCAGCTTGTGGGTTTGTCTTCCGTGGTGAGTATGGGCCGACCAGCCTCATTTCCTTGATTTCGAAGGAGTTCAACCCACCGAACAACTTTCTTACCACATGGTTTGGTACCGTGGGCCTTACATTTTGCCAAACTACTAAGCTCATGAGAATTGCAGATAGTAACCTGACGTTATCAATCACGCCTTGAAAACCAGCGATGACCTCTGGCGCTGATTTCAAATTCGACAGTGCCGCCCGGAAGCTGGTCAGGTTTTCTTGGACGGACTTCATGGACTCGCCCGCGTAGTTTCCGCCGGTGTCGGTCTTCACGTAGGGGCGGACGTAGGGCCAGGTGGTTTCAAAGTAGCTTTGGTAGGTTTTGCAAGCCGCAAGCAGCAGTTCAGTCTTGCGGGGTTCGGGTTCTTGGGAGGCGAGATAGACTCGGAATTCGGCGATTTCGGTGGGGATGACTTCGGGGATGGAGCGGACTTTGAAGTAGCTCTTGTCCTCGATCGCGATGACGCGTTCGGCGAGTTTTCTCATCTCGTCGGGGTGGTCTTGCTTTTCGAAGACTTGGAACAAGAGTTTTAGGGTCGAAAGGTTATTGGGGTCGAGGCGCAGGGCTGCGTTCAGGGCGCTTTCGGCGGGGGCGTATTTTTCTCGTTGAATCAGGGTGGCGGCGAGGAAACGGTAGTTCTTGATGGATGGGGTCAGTTCTGCGCTGCGCTGGGCGTCCAGAAGGTCAGTGCCGCTAGGATTGAGGCGGGCGAGGACGGCGTAGTTGTCGCCTTCGGGGATCGGGAGACCTCGCAGAGTGCCGATGCCAGCGCTCAATTCTTCGACCTTTTGGAGTGCCGCATCGCCCGCGACTCGGGCGCGCATACCTTCGGTGATTCCAAAGTAAAGGAGCGTCAAAAACGACAGCCCCGCAGTGAGCGAGAGGCCGACGAGGCGCAGGGGTTTGGGGACGATTTCGGGGGCGCTGCCATCGGGGCAGAGTTGGATTCCTATGCCGAGAAGGGCGAAAAACGATATGCCGATTCCGAACTGATACCAGTCGCTGTCCACCATGTTGTGGGCGCACGAGGCGACGATTGCCGCAGAGACTCCCGCGTACATGGTTTGGTGGGTGGCGTAATGATTTTTGAGCCCTTGCCAAGTCCGCCGGAACCACACTCCGAGGATCGCGAGCATACAAAACGGCGCGAGGGGGGAGGCTTCGGCGGCGAGTTGGAGCCAGCTATTGTGCGCGAGTTGAGTCGGCGTGTTGCGACCAGGCCGCGATGACTGATAGCGAAAAGTCCCCATCCCCCAACCGGTTGGGCGTTCCAGCGCGAGGTCGGCGGCGGACTTCCAGAGAAGGGTGCGGAAGCCGGTGGACTGGACTTCGGTCGCCTTGGAATTGGTGAGTCGCGAGCCTTGTTTTTGAGTTGCGGAGAGCGCGAAGCCAAACACGACCATTACCAGCAGCGGTGTCAAGCCAATGAGCGGTTTGATGGAGCGGGTTTGGATGCCGCCGACGATGAGCCATGCCACGACACCCGTGCCAAGGGCGAGAAAACCGCCCTTGGATTGGGTGAGCAGAAGGGCCATCGCGATCAACGAAGCCCCGACACCCCACAGGAGTTTCTCAAGCCGTTCTTCGGCGGATTGGGAGAGGCTGATGGCGGGGAAGAGCCCCAGCAGGAGCATTCCGGCGAGGGCGTTGGGGTTGATCCAACCGGCGAAGATGCGCCAATTGGGATCAATCGGGCGGTTGTCACGGTATTCGAGGATGCCGATCAACCCGACGAGGATGACGCCGATTGCGAGCGCGGAGAGGGCCAGTCGCGGGCCGCGATTGCGGCCCAGACTGACGACGATGGCGTACAAGGCTCCGGCATAACATCCCCACTCGGCAACGCTCACGGCGGATGCGGCCTTGAAGTCTGAGACGGAGAGTGAGAAAAGAAGGAGTATGGATAGCCAACTTACTGACGCCATGATTCGCCAATAGGGCGTGGGAATGACTCTCCGGAAGGCGAGGAAAAGGCCGAGCGGGATGAGGAAGAAAGACCCAATAATCAGGTGCTGGAGGATCGGGAGTTCAGGGCCGGTGTAGAGTGCGCGGAAGACTTCGCCGTCGGCGAGTTTGTTGACCAGTGGGTCAACGGAAAGTTGCCCCCCAAGAAGAGGTGCGATCGCGAGCCCAAGGAGGACTAAGATGAGACAGATCTTTTCTATTTTCACTTCGAAAACCGCCTTCTGAGCGCGTCCATCCGGTTTTTGACGATGAAGAGCCCAGCTCGAGCCGCAAGCGCACCCGCCGCCGCGAGATAGACAAAGGGTCTTAGCGGCAGAAAAACCTTCGGGATCATGTGTTTCTTATAGAAAAGCAACATGGACCGATGGAATCGGAAAATCATTCGGTTCGGCGCTTTGTCGGTACTTCGCCCGATCAGGTGGGTGATTTCTGCGGTGGGGAGATAGACCACGCGAAAGCCCTTTTCATGGGCGCGCCAACAGATATCGACATCTTCACAAAACATATAGAATTCTGGATCAAATTGCTCGACGGCGGGGAGAGCGGCTTCCGTGATCACGATCGCGGCACCGGAGACCCAGTCCACGTCGGTCACGGCGTTGTGGTCGAGGTCCTTCATTAAGTAGTTTTTGGTCGCCTTGTTGTTGGGGAAGATTTTGCCAAGGAAAGTGTTTCGGAAGAGGGCGGCAACCGGGTTGGGGAAACGGCGGCAACTGTATTGAAGGGTGCCGTCGCCGTTCAAGAGCTTGGGTCCGATGATGCCGATGTCGGGGTTTTCCTGGGCGAATTGTGCGATTTTGGCCAGGGCACCAGGGTGGACGATGGTGTCGGAGTTGAGGGGGAACCAGTGGCGTCCCGTGATTTTTGTGCGAGCGAGGTTGTGTCCTCCGGTGAAGCCGAGGTTTTGTGATTGCTCGAGAAGAGTGAACTCGGGGAATTCCTTGGCACACATTTGGCCGGAGCCATCTTCGGAGTTATTCTCGACGACGATGACCTCGAATGAGGTCTCGTCGCGCACAGCGCGGAGACTTGCGAGGCAGTTTCGCAAATCGTCGCAGGCGTTCCAGCTACAGATGGTGATGCTAAGGTCGGGTTTCACTTGTTTCTCGTGTCGATCATGGCTGGAACCCCGCATAGATTCCGCGGGCGCGGATCAGGGCACCTAACCAGATCAGGACGGACACCAGGGGAAGCACGATGCGGGCGGGACCCCGGGTGTGCAGATTGAGGTATCGGATCAGACTCCGGTGGCTTTCCCAGATCATCGGCTTTCGCACTTGGCGGGTTGACATTCCGCCGTGATGCTTGATTTCAATGCTTGACTCGTACCAGCACTTCCAACCAGCGGAATCAAGGCGTTTAAGGAGGTCTACTTCGTTAAAGAAGATCGGGAATTGCTCATCAAAGGGCTTCTTGTCGTCACCGATTGCCCGGAGGGCTTCTCGGCGAAACAGAAGAAACGTCCCCATGGGCTGAGGCGCGTATTGGGATTGCTCGTAGTCGAATTGGCCAAGGCGGTAGGAGCCGAGTTTGGATTTTGAGAAGAAGTTCCCCAGACCCGAAACATCGCCGAAAATACCGAGAAGGGTGGGGAAACCTCGAACAGATTTTTGGATTTCGTTGTCTGGACCA
Source organism: Armatimonadota bacterium (assembly GCA_021413725.1). Lineage (GTDB taxonomy): Bacteria > Armatimonadota > Fimbriimonadia > Fimbriimonadales > Fimbriimonadaceae > JAEURQ01. The sequence continues at coordinate 43,106 of JAIOPU010000094.1, forward strand.
CGGAATTTGCAACTGAGGACTCCGCAGTCGGGGTGGGCTTCCAGAGTTTGAATTGCTCGGTCAAGCGTGCCGGGTCCGATTTCGGTATCAGGGTTGAGGGTGAGCAGAAAGTCGCCTTGGGCGTGGGAAAATGCGATGTTGTTGCCGGCAGCATAGCCACTGTTGATCAGGCTTTTTTGAACGAGAACGCTTGGAAATTCTGCCAATACCATCGGGGCACTTTCGTCCGTGGAAGCGTTGTCAACGACGATGATTTCTGTACTCGCCCGGCGGTCGGCCAAAAGTGATCGCAAACAGGCCCGAAGCAAGTCTCGGGTGTTCCAGTTGACGATCAAGATGCTGAGGCGCACGCGGACAAGATACCGCTAAGACTCTTTTCTGAGTTCAGCACTGTCCTGAGTTGCATCGTCGAGCGAGAAACTTGAGCAACACGGCGACCAGCCAAGCTTTTCTCGCCGGGCGAGGACTTCACGGGAATAGAGGAAGACTTGCTCCGTAAGCGGGGTCCAGAGGTGATAGATTGCGGGGAGTTCTTCGAAGGCGACGAGTTTGCGGCCTTTCGATTCCTCGGGCATTCCGATTTCGACGAGGTCTTTCACTTGGGCCACGAAAACGTCCCCCCACCGTACTTCGCCACGCTCAGACATTCGGTAGCAACCGATGTATTGCGGTTCGTGGAGGACGGCTCCGGCCTCTTCAAGGGCTTCGCGGTGAGCGGCCTCGCAGGAGGTCTCTTCGTGCTCCACGCGTCCGCTCGGGATGCACCAACCGCGGTCGCAAATATTGCAGAGGAGGACATGCTCTTCGTGCCAGCAGAAAACGAGGGCAACAAATGAGCGCAAGGGTGCGCGGAAGGGTGCTGGAAAAAATTCCAGATTTTGTCTCCCATATTTTCCGCACGGAAATTTTCTCATTTTAAAACAATAACTTTTCCGACGATTCGAGAGGCCTCCACTGGTCCAAAGAATCGACTGTCTTCCGATTCTGGCGCATTATCGCCCAAAACATAGTAGTCGCCTTCAGGGACTGTGTACTTACCCTTTTCGATGCTCCAATTATTGGGAATGTTGAGGAAGTCCACGTCTTCACCACCAAGGCGATTGATGCGTTTGATAAGGAATTCGCCGGGATCATCACCTTTTATGACGACGACGTCATTGCGTTTGAGCTCACCGACGAGCCAGTAGGCCTTGGTTGCGAGGAGTCTCTCGCCATTGTGGAAGGTAGTCAGCATGGAGTTTCCTTTGACCTGGATTGTGAAAAAAGTTTGCCATAGGAAGACGACGAGACCCAAGACAATGAGCATTGCGACGCCAAAACCTCGCATTCCTCTCTTCTTGGGAGTCGTAGCGACAACCGTTTCGGTGACCGCATTTTGGACTTCGGTGGACATTTTTTTCTTTCCTTTGATCTGAACTGACATGGCAATTATCCCCTCATTTAATAAGATCGGTCAAAATAGGGTGCATCTTTTCAGTTTTGCCCTAAAAATTCTGGCAATCTGAAAAACGAGCCCAACGACTCGCCTATGGAATCTCTGATCAATTTTATAAAGCAAAGCTCTTCCTCGCTCATTATTCTCTGTTTTGTCCTGTGCCTGATTTCTTTGGGAGCAGTGGCTTGGATGGCAGCTCGAATGAGTCGGGCGGATAAGAAGTGGGCATTGCTCTTGGATGGCGTCCGCGGCGACAATTTGGAGAAGTTACTCTATGACCACGTTTCTGAGCGTTCAGTTATGTCGCGGGAATTCGAACAGGTCACAAAACGCGTCGAACTATTGGAGAGCCGAATGCAGACTGCGAAGCGGTATTTGGGCATTGTCAGATATGACGCGTTCGAGGACGTTGGGGGTGAGCAGAGTTTTGCGCTGGCATTTTTCGATGAGCTTGGACACGGCGCGATTATTACGGGTGTCGTGGGACGTTCTACCTCACGGGTGTACTGCAAAGAGATTGTCGATGGCAAAGCCACCAAGGACCTGAGCAAAGAGGAGCAACAAGCGATAGAATTGGCCGCAAGCAACCGGGCACGAACACTGCAGACAACAAGATGAGTGATGTTTTTCCTGATGACGTGATCTTGATCGAGCGCAGTCAGGCGGGTGACCGCCAGGCATTCGATACTTTGATCCGCAAGCATGAAAAGCGGGCGTATATGTACGCCTATCGTCTTACATCGAATGCGGAGATTGCCTCTGACATCGTTTCTGACGCATTTGTTCGGATTTTCAACGCCTTGGGGAATTTTCGGGGACAGAGTGCATTTACGACTTGGTTGTATCGAATTATTACGAACTGCTACCTGGATCTCAAGAAAAAGGACAAGAGTAAGTTTCAGGTGAGTTTGGATGCGCCGGTGGGAGGCGATGGCGGCGATGCGCCCCGCCAGGTTGAGGATCCATCCAACAAGCCGGACGAACTGTCTGAGCGAAATGAAAGAGAGCGCATGGTTCAACAAGCACTCAAGAAATTGCCGGAGTATCAGCAGACGATGCTGACGATGTTCCACGTTGACAACCTAACGTACGATGAAATTGCCGAAATTTTAGACCTGCCGATTGGGACGGTGAAAAGCCGTTTGAATCGGGCCCGACTGGGACTTAGGGAACTCCTTGCGGAAAGTTTGGAACTTTTCGACCTCGCCTGATGTCAAATGAAATCATGAATAGCGGAAAAGCGCGTGAATACTTCTCGGATTACTACGAGAACACACTCGATCCTGGATTGACGAAGGGATTCGAGGCTGCGCTTGCCCAAAATGCTGAGCTGAAACACGAGTGGAAAGAATTTGAGGCGACCTTGAGTTCTTTGGAAGGCCTCCGAGATATAGAAATCGAAATCCCGTACGGCCTGCATGACAAAATCGTCGCTCGAATTGATCACTCAGTCTGGGAGAAGAAGCAATCTCCGCAAACGGGTTGGTTTACGGGCTGGTGGAAGTCCCTTTCGATGGGCGCCGTTGCCTGTGGCGTTGCCGTAGTTTCTCTTATTGCCATTGGCAATCGGCAAGGTTCTTCGGGCTATTCGGCTGGAATAGTCAGCGGCTCTGGTGAGCCACTCTTGGCTCGGATGAATGGAAGCGAGTTCCAGTTCGTGGCTGCATTAAATGGCGAAGCTGAACTAGTTGTTCGAGACGTGATCGCCGGAAAAGAGCTAGTTCGCATCCCCGTTGACCACCAACGAGTCGTCTGCCCAGTAAGTTCAAATGATCCTGCCGGTCGCGTGATCTCCGTCGAGATGAAGGGCTCGTCCAAGATCATTGTTGCTCTCCCGGCATCGGGCCAGCATTCAGTGACAAGCGGCAAAGTAAGTGATTTCGCAGTTTTGCTGGCGGCAAAACTAGGCAAGCCAGTTATCCTCGAGCGAGTCGACCTCGGACAATCTGCCTCTTGGACGATGGGGTCGGAAGCGGGGACATTCAAGTTGCAATCCACCCTTGACTTGGAACTTGAGTCACGAAGCGGGATGTATTTCTTGGTAACCAAGAGCGGGAAGTAATCCCTCTTAACCGATGAGTCGCTCGCTACATGTTTGTGACGAGTTTGCTCGACTCCCGGAAGTTCCTCCATGCAATTCTGGCGTCAAAGAGGCCAGGAGTATCCGTGACTTTCGTGCTTTGCACGAGCTTCGATATCTCTTTCGTGGTGTGCAGGTCGTAGGGTGCCGACTCAATAAGCCGCGCCATTCGGGTGTAAGTTTGGGCCTGTTCAAGTTGGTCGGGTCCACTGCTCAAATGTAGCCAGGATCTTACGCATGACGCAAGCTTCACCGCAAAGGCATTTGAGTCTGTAGCCTTGGTCAAGGATGCCTTTTCCTCAGGCCTGAGTTCGCCTTTCAATGAATCCAGCGCCTGGACGATTCGAAGGAGTTCGACAGAGCTAGCGCTTGCCGCGCGTAAGTCAGAGAACCGCATCGCCTGATTAATCTCAAGCCCCCGTAGCAATGCTTCGGCGGCCTGCCGCCTTTCACCTAACTTAATTTTAGCTTTGCTATTTGCTAATATGGCCCGGGTCAAACTGGCGCGTGCAATAAGAATTTGGTACTTTGCGCCTTGGACGGTAGTATCGCCGGGGAGTTCGCCGACGAGGTCGGTCAGTTGACCACTTCGTAGGCCCTGCACCCAACAATCCACAGCATCCTTCAAAAGTTTGGGATCGCTCGAGTCCTTAGCAGCTAAAATGCGAACCTTCCGAACGGGTTCGATGTACATCGTTAGAGCCGCAACCGCTTTGGCGTCCAATTCTCTGGGCTTATAGGGTTCGGACTCCCGGTTCGCAAAGTAGCTCACGATTGTGAGGAACGAGAGAGTAAGAATAAATATTGCCTCGACAAAAAAGCGACTCATCCTCATGATGATTGGTTCATTCCATATTGCATGGCAAATTTATCGGCAAGGAAACAGGCTCTCTTTAGGGCGGAAGCCTCAGAGGTCCGCTTCGACCTCAGTAATAATATAGATGTTCCCCGTGTGGGGGTGCAAAGAATGAAAACTTCATATAGAACGTTAGATTGGGATTGTCATCTTGTTCAGCAGGCTCAGGCCGGCGAGTCTGCCGCGTTTGAACTGATTCTCGACCAGTATCGCGCGGCGATGATTTCGCACGCACAGAAAATGCTTCGAAACTCGGAGGACGCGCACGACGCCGTTCAAGAGGCGAGTTTGAAAGCGATGCGGGGCATTGGTTCGTTTGAGGCGGGTCGACCGCTTTTGCCATGGCTATTGCGAATCGTCGGCAATTGCGCGGTGGATTGCCTTCGAGGTCGCAAAAAGACGCCACAGTGTCTCGAAAACATTGAGTTTGCGATCTTTGACGACAAAGTCGACCTGCAGTCGTCCGTTGAGACTGCGATGGAAGCCGCGATCATTCGTCGCGCGGTCATCCGACTGCCACGACAATATCGTGAAATTATCGAAATGCGCCACTTCGAAGACCTTGACGTCACGGAAATTGCAAGCCTTCTTCAAAAACCTGAAGGCACCATTAAGAGCTGGCTGTTTCGAGCTCGGGCGATGTTAAGAAAAGAGCTGGTTACTGCCGCATAATTATAAATTGCTGTAAAAAGTACCAGATCAACGATGCTCTGAATCACTATTTCCAGAATTTATGGCGTACACTTTAAGGAGTGCAGAGAATTCGTACTCTGCTCTCCATCTTTATGAAACCCTTCTTGTTGATCGTAGCCGGTCTAGGCTTGTTAGGCCCCGCCAATTCCCAAACGCTGTATTCTTCAAGTTTTGAAGCTACTCAGGGATTTGTGTCCGGCCCTCTGAACAATGGAAGCGTTGCCCAAAATGGCTGGCAGGTGGTCGGCGCAGGCGGCGCAAGTACCGGATCCATCGTTTCCGGCAACGCCTCAAACGGAACCCAAGCGGTTCTTGTGGATTCCAATTCTGTGCTGAGCGACTCCTATTGGTACAAGAACTTAAACTCCGCATCGGCAGGAAAGATCGTCCATCTGACGTGGGATCAGAAGGTCATGGCTCCCTCTGGAGCCCCCAGCCTTACAAACAGCAGTCAATTTGGCGTTCTTGCCTTTGACTCTGCGGGTGAAATGCTTACCGGGATGCTCTACGACAACTTCGATGCCCTGACCTACTATTGGAATTTTGCTGGCCAACAATGGTCCCCCTTTGCGAGTTCGGTGCCGAGAAGTCAGTACGCTGGTTTCGGAATCTACGTCAACTATGTGTCGGGGAAGGCGACTTTTGAAATTAACGGAGTCAAACAACCGGAGACCTCGTTCCGTGAGGGGACATCAACGACCTTCGGGGACGCAGACATCCACGTCAGGTTTGCGGCGACAGATTCGGCATACTTCGATAACTTGACGGTCGAAAAGTATTCGCCGGGCATAATTCGGGGCCATGTGAATCTCTTGGAGTACACCGGATTAGTCAATCGACCCTGTGTTCTTGAACTTCGCAATCCCGGTGGAACGACCCCCATCGCTAGTCTTGGATTTACTCCGGACTCTGCGGGAAATTTTGAGGTCGCCACTACACTAAGAGGTACTTACGATTTGGCGGTAAAGGGGAAGACTCACCTCCGCAAAGTGAACCAGTCGGTGGTCGTCACGGATGAAGGCGTCTTCGGACAAATTTGGACTCTTGGAAACGGAGATGTAAACAACGATAACGTTGTTGATCTCACTGACTACACTTACCTCGTCGTAAACTTCAATAAGCTGAATACCGATCCAAGCTGGACTGTCGTGGATGGGGCGAATGTTGCTCCCATCGACTCAGACCTCAACGGGGACGGTGTAGTTGATCTTTCGGACTATACGACCCTTGTCACGGCATTTAATGCGGTGGGGCAGCCTTAGTGAACTTACGCAATCTTTCAATTCTTATTGCCAGCCTTTCTTTTCAGTTCGCCAAGGCGCAAGTATTAGCGTCTGCAGGATTTGAACAAACCGAAGGTTACTCGCTCGGAACCCTATACCCCCAGCAGGGCTGGTTGGGTAGTTCAGCCCAAGTAACCACCGATGCCGCTGTAGGGCAGGGAATCACATTCCAGGGTCAAAGGTTTGTGGAATTAAACGCGACGACTTTCCTGACCGACTCCAGAATTTGGAAACCCTTCACGTTCATCCCCGGTAACGCGACTGCGCCGTGGTTACGAGTGCAATGGGCACAGGCCGTGGATGACCTGGGATGGCCGCCAACTAATCTGTTCCTGAGTGACTACGGCTCCGAAATCTGGACGAGCGCGGGTCGTGTAGGCGGACTCTTTATCGCTCGAGAATCTAACGAACTAACTTATTTTAATAGCGTGACGCAGCAGGAAGTGGGTCTTTTTGTTACGGCAAATCGATTGGCTTGGCATAGCTTTTCGATGACCTTCGATACCGTCAGGAATTTAGCGACCTACGAAATGGATGGGCAAGTTGTCCTGAAAGACAGTCCGATTCAGCCGATTGCGAGCCCGATTGTGAGTGCGCCCTGGGTCTGTAATCGGCCGGCTTATGACAAGGCTCAGCTTGACTGGTATTCAGTCACAGCACTGCCGCCGAGGTCGATGCGAGTGAAGATTAATTTGTTGGAATGGCTTGGAAGCATCTACAATAAAATCGTCGACACTAAAGTATATGACTCCGGCAATCAACTCATCTTTGAGGCCAATGTTCCAATGAACAAATCGGGCGAAGTTACATTTGCTGTGCCGGATGTCACCGGTCCAGTGAAGCTTCGACTTAAGCCGGTAGGATTTTTGAGTCAGAGCCTTGACATCCCTGACCCCCGGTCGACGGGAAATTTCACTTGGTCAGTTGCATGCACCCCGGGCGATATCGCGGGTGATAACACAATAGACCTGTCGGACTACACGGTGATCGCG